>JAVBSF010000377.1:0-2583 GCA_031556925.1 Pararhizobium sp. | reverse complement strand
GGTGATCTACCGGCCGCGTGGAGAGGAGGCCGTCGAGGACGAGACGACAGGCAGGACATCGATGTCGCCGACTTTTGCGCTCAACCGACAGAGCCCGGTTGCGCGCGCGAAACTCATCGTCGTCGACGAATGCTCGATGGTGGACGAGGCGCTCGGCCGCGACCTGATGAGCTTCGGCACACCGATCCTGGTTCTCGGCGACCCCGGCCAGTTGCCGCCGGTTTCCGGCGGCGGTTACTTCACCAACGACGAGCCGGATTTCCTGCTGACCGACATTCACCGGCAGGCGCGCGACAACCCGATCATCCAGCTTGCCATGCAGGTGCGCGAGGGCAAGGAGATCATGCATGGCGACTATGGCGCCGCGCAGGTGATCTCCAAGAACGAGGTGACGCAGAGCCTCGTGCTCGATGCCGATCAGGTGCTGGTCGGCACCAACCGGACGCGGCGGCGCTATAACATGCGGCTGCGGGAGCTGAAGGGCTTTTCGACGGATTACCCGCAATCCGGCGACAAGCTGGTGTGCCTGCGCAATGATCCGGCCAAGGGCCTGCTGAACGGCTCGCTCTGGCAGGTGATGACGTCTTCGCGCGAAACGGTGAAGCCGGGCATCAACCTGATGATCCGGCCGGAAGACGACGACATGGATCGTGGCGCCGCCAAGATCAAGCTCTTGAAGCAGGCATTCGAGGATGTCGAAGGGGAAATCCCGTGGTCGACGCGCAAGCGTTACGACGAGTTCGACTACGGCTATGCGCTGACGGTCCACAAGGCGCAGGGCTCGCAGTGGAACAATGTCGTTCTGTTCGACGAGAGCTGGGCGTTTCGCGATACCCGCGAGCGCTGGCTCTATACGGCGATCACCCGTGCCGCCGAGACGCTGACGATCGTGCGCTGACGGTCTTCAATCGGCCGAGACGAAGCCCATCAGCACGGCCTGTGCGACGGCCTGGAAACGGTTGTGACCTTTGAATTTGCGGATGATGTCGGATTCCAGGGTCAGGACGGCGGTCATGTCCATGTCCATCAGCGTCGCGATGCGGGTTACCGGATAGCCTTCGGCCATGAAGCCGAGGCATTTCAGTTCGATCGGTGACAGGTGGATGACCTGGGACGGCTGCCGTTCGGCTCCACCTTCCTCGGCGGATTCCAGAAGCTCGCTGATACGCTGCATCTGCCGGCGCAGGATGGATTGCTGGGCGGCCAGCTCGCGCTTGTGGCCATGGAGCGCATCGCGGAAGATGCGGGCGGCATCCTCGCGGGAGGCGGCGGCGAAAAGCTCGGCCATCAGCTCCTGAATGGCGACGATGGGCATGTCGATTTCACGGCAGGCGTTGATCACGGCCATGCGGCGGATGTCTTCCAGCCCGTAGACCCGCATCGGCCCCATGCGCTCGGCGCTCAGGAGCCCCTTTTCCTCGTAGAAATGCAGGGTGCGGTGGGTGACGCCGAAAGCATCCGCCATGTCGGCGATGCCCACCTGGTTTTCCGGGATCGTACCGGGCAGTGGCAGGATCGGCAAAAAGCTGGCGTCCGCGCGGGCAAACGCCACGGACGCATTGTTCTTCATGTTCTCAGGCATGCGCTCGATAGTCTCCACGGTCGTCGAACCCTGCGGAAATGACGGTTCCGGAACAAGGTTCCGCGCCGATGACGCGGCCTGCATTCCAAAGCCTGCTCTTCTACGCTTTGCACGCCACCGGAATGGCTACGACAGACACTGTGCTGACCTGATGAGCGATCAGGCTTCTCCACTTCCCCCATCATGCATACACGCTGTGCGGGAAGATAAACAATTAGTAATGTTAGGGATGAAAATATTGGGTTTTACGGCGAAAACGATCGCTTTTGTCGATTTTTCCGCGGAAACCCGGCCTGAAACGAACCGAATTCCGTTTTTAGCGAGGAATCAGCGCTCGATGCTGGCGGGCAGGGCGCCGGCGCTGACGATGAACCGCAGCGTGTCGCGGCGGTCGCTTGAAAGCGCGTTCTGGCATTTGCGCGCGTCGTGGAAAGATTCCTTGGTCTGCTCGCGGCGGTAGGTTTCGGTCAGCGTCATGCAGGTCATCAGCGCGCTTTCGAGGCCCTTTGTGCGGGCATAGCGATAAATCTCGCCGTCGAGCCCCAGAACCTGCGTCGCCAGCGATACGCTTTCGAACAGCATATCGGCTTCGTCCTTCAGCCTGTCGTTTTCGATCAACGCGGTGAAGACGCTGTCGGCGGTCGCGTCGTTGGTAACGCTGACCTTGACTGCATCGTTCTCCTCGTCGGCGGCGAAGCTGATCGTGAAGGCGAGCTGGCTCGTGCGCAGCCGCGTCCCGAGCGTCGTCACGGTGCGGAAATACGAGGCGGCGGTGCGCATCGTATCGGCAAACCGGGCTGGTGCGCCGCTGCGTGGCGATTGCCCCGATATCGTCAGCTGCGGCAGATCCTGCGCCCGTTCGAAGCGCAGGTTGCCGAACGTCTGCGGCCTGCTAATGCTGAGGCTGTTGCTGATGCTCATGGCCGGCGTGGCAAGCGGCGCCACGATCCGGAGCGTGTGCTTGATCATCTTGCGGGCGAACTCGACGATCCGCTCCGGCG
>JAVBSF010000488.1:0-5833 GCA_031556925.1 Pararhizobium sp. | reverse complement strand
GACGGCGTTCTGCTCGACCATGAGGATCGTGCGCCCGGAGGCGGCCAGGGCACCGACGGCCGCGAAGACGTCGGCCACCACCAGCGGGGCCAGCCCGAGCGACGGCTCGTCGAGCAGGAGCAGGCGGGGGCGGGCCATCAGTGCGCGGCCGATCGCCAGCATCTGCTGCTCGCCGCCCGAGAGTGTGCCGCCTCTCTGGGCAATGCGCTCCTTGAGGCGCGGGAAGAGCGTGAAGATCTTTTCCACGTCCTCGTCGAAATACTTCAGATTGTCGAGGCTTGCGCCCATCTGCAGGTTTTCGAACACGGTCATGCGCGGGAAGATGCGCCGGCCTTCCGGCGACTGGGCGATGCGCAGGCGGGCGATCTCGTGGGTCGGCAGACGGGTGATGTCCTGCCCGTCGAAGATGACCGAGCCGGAACGGGCCTGCGGGCTGCCGCAGATCGTCATCATCAGCGTCGACTTGCCGGCGCCGTTGGCGCCGATCAGGCAGACGATCTCGCCACTGTTGACCTCGACATCGACGCCGCCCAGGGCGCGGATGTTGCCGTAATAGGTTTCGACGGACTTTACCTGGAGAAGCGGGCCGCTCATTTCAGGCCTCCTTCTTCGCCTTCGACCTCGGCAATCACTTCTTCGACCTCATCGTCTTCGACACCGAGATAGGCCGCGATGACCTTCGGATCGTTCTTCACAAATTCGGGGTTGCCGTCGGAAATCTTCTGGCCGTATTCGAGAACGACGACGTGGTCGGAGATTTCCATGACCACCGACATATCGTGCTCGATGAGCAGGATGGACGCACCCGTATCCTTGCGCACGCCCTGCAGCAGATCGTTGAGCGCCAGCGATTCACGCGGGTTGAGACCGGCGGCCGGCTCGTCGAGGCAGAGCAGTTCCGGACCCGTGCACATGGCGCGGGCGATTTCCAGGCGGCGCTGGGCGCCGTAGGGCAGATCGCCGGCCGGATCGTCGGCGCGGTCGATCAGCGAAGCCCGCTCGAGCCAGTGCTTGGCTAGCTCGATCGATTCCTTCGACGCCCGTTTATAGCCGGGAAGACCGAGAAGGCCGAGGATCGTGTAGCCCGAGGCGCGCATCAGCGTGTTGTGCTGGGCGACAAGCAGGTTTTCGAGAACCGTCAGGCCGGAAAACAGCCGGATGTTCTGGAAGGTGCGGGCCACCTTCGCCTGCTTGGTGATCTCGAAATCGGGCAGCCGCTCGAGAAGATATTCCTTGCCGGCCTTCTGGCGCATGGTGATCATGCCCATGGTCGGCTTGTAGAAGCCGGTGATGCAGTTGAACACCGTGGTCTTGCCGGCGCCGTTCGGACCGATCAGCGCAGTGATCTCGCCGCGATAGGCTTCGAAGGAAAAGTCGTTGATCGCCATCAGACCGCCGAAGCGCATCGACAGGTGTTCGACCTTGAGGATTACGTCTTTTGTCATTGTCGTCGCCGCTGTTGTCGTCGTTGCGGAAGCCATCAGCCGTGCCCTTCCTTGGTGAAGCTGCCGGAAACGGCCTTGCGTTCGTTGAGGAAGGCCGTCGGCTCACGGGAGCCGACGAAGCCGCGCGGCTTCCAGACCATGACCACGACCATGGCCAGGCCGAAAATCAGCATGCGGTAGAGTTCCGGCGTGAAGTCCGGTCCGAAGATGACCTTGAGGAAGGTCAGTTCGCGCAGGATTTCCGTGCCGCCGATCATCACGATCGCAGCGATCGCACTACCCGTCAGCGAGCCCATGCCGCCGAGAACGACGATGGCGAGGATGACGGCCGATTCCAGGAAGACGAAGCTTTCCGGGGAAACGAAGCCCTGGCGCACGGCGAAGAACGAGCCGGCGAAGCCGCCGAACATGGCGCCCGTCGCAAAGGCCGAAAGCTTGGTCGTCACCGTATTGATGCCGAGCGAGCGGCAGGCGATCTCGTCTTCACGCAGGGCTTCCCAGGCGCGGCCGATCGGCATGCGGCGCAGGCGGATCGTCACATAGGCGGTGAGCGCCGCCAGAGCGAGGATGAGATAGAACAGGAAGATCTTGTAGTAGGCCGAGGACATCGGCAGACCGAAGAACTTGGCGAAGTTGTTCGGCGCGCTGACATCGAACGACCAGATGCCGAAGACCGAAGCCTTGGCGATACCGGAAATACCGAAGGTGCCCTTGGTCACTTCCGTCCAGTTGATGAGAACGAGGCGGATGATTTCCCCGAAGGCCAGCGTCACGATGGCGAGATAGTCGCCGCGAAGACGAAGAACCGGGAAGCCGAGAACCACGCCCCAGCAGGCTGCGAGAACGCCGGCGATCGGCAGCAGCAGCCAGAAGGACAGGCCGAAATGGCTCGACAGCAGCGCGTAGGAATAGGCGCCCACCGCGTAGAAGGCGACGTAGCCGAGATCGAGCAGGCCGGCGAGGCCGACAACGATGTTCAAGCCCCAGGCCAGCATCACATAGATGAGGATCTGAATGCCGAAGTTATCGACCCATTTCAGCGAGCCCTGCGCCCCGAAGAGCATAACGGCCAGGATGGGATAAAGCACCAGCAGGACACCGGCGATGGCCGTGAAATTGCGCTTGATGAAGCCTTCGCGGGTTTCCACCGCGGCGACCGCATCCCTTGACGCCTTGCGGCGCGCCGACCAGGGCTGCAGATAGGCGACCACCACGAAGCGGCCGACGGCGGCGACGATCACGAAGACAGCCAGCAGACCCCAGCGCTGAACGAGGATAAGCTCGTTCGAGATGTTCTGGTCGCTCTTCAGACCAACGAAGAGGAAGAAGAGGCCGAGCGAGATGAGGCCGGCGAAAAACGCCTCGCGCAGAGCCCGCGCCGTCAGGTTCCCGTCGGCGCTCTCAAGTTTATTCGTCATGTTTGCCATGAAATTATACCTTCTCGACTTCCGGCCGGCCGAGGATACCCGACGGCTTGAAGATCAGGACGATGGCCAGGATGGAGAACGTCGCCACATCCTTGTAGTCGATGGTGAAATAGGCCGACCAGAGGCTCTCGATCAGGCCGATCAGCAGCCCGCCGAGCACGGCGCCCGGAAGCGAGCCGATGCCGCCGAGAACGGCCGCAGTGAAGGCCTTGACGCCCGGCGTGAAGCCATCGGTGAAGACCACGACGCCGTAATACATCAGGTACATCGTCCCGGCGACGGCCGCGAGCGCCGCACCCATGATGAAGGTGACGGAGATCGTGCGGTCGACGTCGACGCCGAGCAGCGCCGCCATCTTGCGGTCCTGTTCGGTTGCGCGCTGGGCACGGCCGAGCGGCGTCTTGTTGACGATGAACCAGAAGATCGACAGAAGAACCACCGTGATCACGATGATCAGGATCTGCTTCAACGAGATCGAGATGCCGAAGACGTCATAGACCGAGGAAACCAGCGGCGGGATCGGCTTGTTGCGCGGGCCCTGGGTCACCTGGATGAAGTTGGAAAGGGCAATCGACATGCCGATGGCGGTGATCAGCGGCGCAAGGCGGAAGGAGCCGCGCAGCGGCCGGTAGGCCACCTTTTCGATGGTCCAGTTCCACAGGGCCGCGGTGAGCATCGCTACGATCATCATGATGAGAAGCGCGAGCGCGACCGGCAGGCCGGCGAAAAGGCTCGTCAGCACGAGAAACACGATCAGCGCGGCAAAACCACCCAGCATGAAGATATCGCCATGGGCGAAGTTGATCATGCCGATGATGCCGTAAACCATTGTGTAACCAATGGCGATCATGCCGTAGATAGAGCCCAGAGTCAGCCCGTTCACGAGCTGCTGTACAAAGTACTGCATCAATTATCCCCCGGACCGGATCCTGTAATAAGGTCTGGTCTCTTGTTCTTGTGGTGCTGTTTATAGCCCCGGTGATTAAGAGGATTCCATAACGCTTTCGCTTGAAAAGTGAAGCCTAAAAGTGAGGCTTCGACAGATTCTTCGCCAAATTTGATTAATTGGCGAATTTGAATCCAGAAAAATCAAAAAAAGTGCAGAAAAAGCTCGCCCTTTGAGCATATCACCGGATGCTTGAAAGTCGTCCGGAAATGGCACAGCCGGAGCCTTCAGCCCCGGCCGTAAAGACAATGATCGTAAAGGCTTAAGCTTACGACCGCATGCGCGAGCCATTGGCATCGAAGAGCGCCTGCGGCTGCAGACGAGCCGAAAGATCCTCGCCGAGAATCTCGATCGACCAGCCCTCACTCTCGTCGGCGACCTCTTTTGGCACATAGCCGATGGCCACGGAAACGCCCGACGCATGGGCATAGCCGCCGGATGTGACCCAGCCGCAGACCTTGCCGTTCAAGGCAATCGGTTCGTCGCCGATGACATCGGCATCCTTCGCATCGACGATAAAGGTGCGCAGGCGAAGCGATCCGCCCTCGGCTTTTTCCTTCTGCGCCGCCGCCTTGCCGATGAAGTCGGTTTCCTTGGACAAGGCCACGAATCGCGAGAGCCCGGCTTCCAGCGGTCCGTACAACGGCCGGAATTCGCGCGACCAGCTGCCAAAGGACTTTTCGAGGCGAAGGGCGTTCAGCGCCCGCAAGCCAAAGAGGCGGATACCGAACTCCCTGCCCGCATCCAGGATCAGGTCGAACAGGTAACGCTGGTATTCCGGCTTCATCCAGATTTCATAGCCGAGATCGCCGGTGTAGCTGACACGCCCGACAATCGCCGGCGCCATGCCGAGATCCATCTTGCGGATCGCCATGAAGGGGAAGGCCGCATCGGACATATCGAGATGGGTGAGCTTTTCCATGACGGCGCGGGAATTGGGGCCTGCGATGGAAAGACCGACCAGAGCGACATTGAGCGACGTGAGCGAAACGCTGCCGTCATCCGGCAGATGGCTCTCGAACCAGCGCATGTGATAGTCCTCGGCAATGCCGGAGCCGATCAGCAGGAAGTCGTTCTCGCCAAGGCAGGCGAGTGTGAAGTCGCCGATCAGCTTGCCGTCGTCCTTCAGCATCGGCGCGAGCACCATGCGGCCGGGCGCGGGAACACGCGATGCCAGCAGGCGGTCGAGCCATGCGGACGCGCCCTTCCCTGATATCGTGTATTTGGCGAAGCCGGAGGTTTCCATCAGGCCGACGCTATCGCGCACAGCCCTGGCTTCGGCACCGACCGTTTCGAAATCCGTCGAGCGCCGCCACGAGAACGCATCCTCGACACCGGCCGGCGCAAACCACAGCGGTTGCTCCAGACCGTAGGACGCGCCGAACACCGCACCTTCTGCCTTGAGCTTGTCGTAAATCAGCGTGGTGAGGAACGGACGCGCGCCCGGCAGCTCTTCGTTCGGATAGCGGATCGAGAAGCGGCGGGAATAGTTTTCGCGCACCTTGGCGTTGGTATAGCCGAGCGTGGCAAAATCTCCGTAGCGGCAGACATCCATGGCGAAGACATCGAAGCCCGGATCGCCGTGGATCATCCAGTTGGCGAGCGCCAACCCCACGCCGCCGCCCTGACTGAAGCCCGCCATGACGGCGCAGGCCGACCAGAAATTTGTCATGCCGCGCACCGGCCCCACCAGCGGATTGCCATCCGGCGAGAAGGTGAAGGGGCCGTTGATGATCTTCCTGATGCCGGCATTGTTGAAGGCCGGGAAATGGCGGAAGCCGACTTCGAGTTCGCCCGAGATGCGTTCAAGGTCTTCGGTCAGCAGTTCATGGCCGAAATCCCACGGCGTTGTGATCGGCGACCATGGGCGGCAGGCCTTTTCATAAGTGCCCATCAGCATGCCGTTGCGCTCCTGGCGGATGTAGATTTCACCGTCGAAATCGACGCAGTGCATCAGCTCCTTGCCGGTCGTCCTGTTGAAGTCGATGACCTCCGGCATGTCCTCGGTGATGAGA
>JAVBSF010000372.1:0-4225 GCA_031556925.1 Pararhizobium sp. | reverse complement strand
GTTCAAGGCCTCGATTTCCGCGTCGTCGGCATCGACGGCCACTGCAACGACAGTGTCGGCTGTTTCCGTCGAGCGGATGCCGCCGGCAACGCCGATGGCCGGATTGTTCGACTGCGAGACGACGCCGATCAGATCAGGATTGGCGCTTATCAACGACACGAAAGCCTGCTGGGCCTTCGGTATATCCTCGCTGGCGAACTGATTGCCGATATAGGTGAGGTTCGGATAGTTCTTGATCTCGTCCTCGAAGCCCTTGATGCGGGCGTCGACGGTTGAGATGCCGGGGATGCTATTAATCTGCGCCACCTTGCCGGATTTGCCTTCCAGCGCCTTGGCAAGAGCCTTCGCGGTTTCGCGGCCGACGCTTTCATTGTCGGTGCCGACGATGGCAGACAGTACCGACGGATCATCAAGCGTGGTATCGACGGCAACGATCTTGGCGCCGTTGGCGGATGCTTCCATCAGCGGCGCGATCAGGGCCGTCGAGCTTGTTGGGTCAAGAACGATGGCCGATGGGCTCGTCGCCATCACCGAGTTCAGAACCGGGATCTGTTCGGAGGCGGCATAGGTCGGGGCCGCCTGGATGTTGACCTTCACGCCCAACTCTTTGGCAGCCGCGCGGGCACCGCAGGCAATCGCCTCGTGGAAGCCGCTGTTGCGCTGTCCGAGCACCAGCGAAACGTTGATATCGTCGGCAGCAGTTGCAGCCGTTGCCGAAAAGGCGGTGGCAGCGAGCAGGAAAGCAAGTCTCTCAATCATTTTAGTCATTGTTCCCTCATTATGGTTGCTGGTTGAAAAAGGTCAGGAGGAGCGGGAGCGGCGGCGGTACTGGTCGAGCAGCACGGCAGCCAGAAGAACGATGCCGACGGCCACTTCCTGCCAGAAGCTTGGCAGGCCGATGATGATCAGGCCGGAGGCGAGTACGACAGGGATGAAGACGCCGGCGGCGGTGCCATACATGGAGCCGACGCCGCCGAAGAGACTCGCCCCGCCCAGCACGACGGCGGTAATCGCCTTCAGATTGTCCATGCCATGGCCGGACATCGTCGTGGAGGAGAAGCGGGCAAGCGTAAGGTAGCCGGCTAGACCGGCGCAGATGCCGGAAATGACATAGACTACCACCAGATGCTGATCGACCTTGATGCCGGCGCGGCGTGCGCCCTGTTCGTTTGAACCGACGGCATAGGTGTACAGGCCGAAGCGGGTCATGTGCAGGACGATGCCGGCGAGGACGGCAAAGGCACAGGCGATTAGCACGATCACCGGAATGCCCGCGATCCGACCGACGCCGACGGAGATGACGATCGAGCGCGGAACGCCCGTCAGATCGACGCCGCCGGTCATCAGGCGGGCAAGGCCGAGGGCGATGCCCATGGTCGCCAGCGTCACGATCAGCGGAGACAGTCGGGCCCTCGAAATCAGGAGACCGTTGATCAAGCCCCAGAGCGCGCCGGAAATCAGCGACACCACGAGACCGAGCACCGGCACCCAGCTTGCATCGGAGCCCGCTGCCCGCATGACGATCAACGATGTGACACTGGAAAAGACCAGCACGGCGCCGACAGAAAGATCGATACCCGAGGTGATGATCACATAGGTCATCCCGACCGCGAGGATCATCATCATCGAGGCTTCGATCGCCATGTTGCGGAGGTTGATGCCGCTCAGAAAGGCGGCGGGCGCCATGATCGTGAAGATGGCGATGATGAGGATAAGCGAACCAAAGATCATCAGTTCCGGGCTGTCGAACAGCCGGCGTATCAGTGGCTGGGGCGGTGTGTCAGGCTGCATCGGGGACTGGTCCTTGGTCGTCGTCTTGGCTGATGCGCTCATGCCGCGGCTCCTTCGCGTTCGAGGGCGCCGGTCATTGCGCCGACTAGCTCGTCCGACGTGACGGCACTGGTGTTGTAGGTGATGACGCGCCGGCCGTGGCGCAGCACGGTGACGCGGTCAGAAACGGCCAGAACATCCGGCATACTATGGCTGATCAGCACGACCGAAACACCGGTGTCGCGCACGCGTCGGATGAGATCGAGCACGTTGCGGGTCTGGGCGACACCGAGGGCTGCGGTGGGTTCATCCATGAAGACGACGCGCTTTGCCCACATTAGGGCTCTGGCAACGGCGATACCCTGACGCTGACCGCCTGAGAAATTGGCGACGGCGGCGCGCATATCAGGCACACGCACGCCGAGGCGGGTGAAGGATTCCTGGGCGTTGCGGCGCATCCGTGCCTTGTCGAGGAAACCGAGGCGCCCCATCAGACCGGATGCCGGTAGCTCGCGGCCGAGATAAAGGTTCTGCACCGCATTGAGATCGACGGCGAGCGACAGGTCCTGATAGACGGTTTCGATGCCGTGGGAGCGGGCATCAAGCGGGCTGTCGAAATGAACGGGCTTGCCGTCGACATAGATATCGCCGCTATCGGGCTTCAGCACACCGGACAGGATTTTTGTCAGCGTCGATTTGCCGGCGCCGTTGTCGCCGACGAGGGCAACCACTTCGCCCTCGTAGATATCGAAACTTGCGCCCTGCATGGCGCGCATTTGCCCAAAACTCATTTCGATATTCTGGGCGGAAAGGATCGGTGTGGTCATGCAACTCTCCGGGACATGGCCTTTATGGGTCGGACAACTGACAACTTTTTCGGGGCCGGTTGCTGTCTGACGGTGGTCTCATGTGAAGGCTTGACGTCCGCCATAACTGCGGACGCCGGGGGGTCAATCAGCGAGGCCGCACCAATCGATGATCGTACGGGCATAGATGCGGGCGCACTCGCGCCACTCGCGCATATTGATGCGCTCATCGACGGCATGGGCGTATCGGATGTTGCCCGGGCCGAGAACGACTGCGGGAATTCCTTGTGCCTGGAGGAAGGAGGCATCGCTGACGGCGTTGAAGGAGGAGGTCGTCGGGCGGCCTGGCGCCGGTGGCCCCAGCACTTCAGCCCGGGCATGCACCAGTGCTTCGACCAGGGGGTGGTTGATCGGTACGTCTGCCACCGGCCAGTTGCTGTGCCATTTGAACACTGGCGGGTTTTCGCGAAGCCAGGGATCGAGCTGGGCGACGTGGTGGACGTGGCGCTCGATTTCCGCTTTCACGTCCTGCGGATCTTCCTGCGGTGCATACCAGACGAGATAGCCGACATAGGCGTGATCGGCCATGTAGCCGACGCTCGGGACGCCGACGTCACCATGGAAAACGCCGGGAACAAGCGAGAACAGGCCGGGCGGGAAGGCCGGATGGCTCTTGGTGATGCCCCATTCCTGCTCGAGATCCTGCAGAGCCTGCACCACCTTGATCAGTTTTTCGACCGCATTGACGCCGGCGCTTGCGCCTTCTCCGCCGGCACGGATGGCGGCACCCCGGTTTCCAGCATGGGTGCCATGACCCTTTACCGAGATTTCGAGATTGAAATTACCGGCGGAAACGGGAGCGATAGTCAACGGCTCGGGCTGGGACGAAGGCTCCGCGACAATCGCCGCATCGGCGCGGAAGCCCGCCTTGACGACGGCGGTCGTGCCGTTTTCATGGTCCATCGTCTCTTCACCGACGACGGCATGAAGCTGCAAGTCACCCTTGAGGCGGACGCCGGCTTCCTTCAGCGCGGCCATGGCAAGGCACGCAGCGGCAAGGCCGCCTTTCATGTCGGTGGAGCCGAGCGCGAAAAGCTCTTCGCCCTGGCGAACCGGTTTCCATGGATCGCCGGAGCTCCAGCTTTCCGGCTTGAAGGGGGCGACCGTATCGATATGGCCGTTGAAGAGCAGCGAACGGCCACCGCCGGCGCCCTTCAGCACAGCCGCCAGGTTGATCCGCTCAGGATCGACGGCGATATCGTTGAGTTCGAAGCCCAGATCGGCGAGATAGCTGCCGATTAGCCGCGTGCAGGCGGTCTCACCACCAATGACGGTTTCGCGGGCGATGCCCGGAAAACCGGGGTTGATGCTGTTTATGGAGACGAGTTGTTCGAGAAGTTCTTCCGCGCCGGGGGCGAGGCGAGCGATTGCATCGTCGATGCGTGCCGCAAGTGCAGAATCCTGCACGTCTTTCATTGATGAGTGCATGTCCGGTCCCAATTTTTGTTCCTGCAGGCCATTTTCGTCAGCCGCTACCCGAGGGTTGCGGCTGCTCGCTCGGGGCGATGGTCCTGACGAAGAAAACGTGAGGCATTGTCAGACATCTGTCAACTGAGTCGCTCCAATTTTTTTCACGACCACAAAGTGCG
>JAVBSF010000185.1:0-2681 GCA_031556925.1 Pararhizobium sp. | reverse complement strand
TGCGGAGCGTTGTAAAAAGTTTACTCGATTTTTTCAAAAATCGCAGGGGTCGAGGGGACAGCGTCCCTCGTCGCTCCCGCAGGAGCGAAATTCCCCTAAAAGCAAGAACGTCCAAAGCCAAAAAGCATAGTTTATTTCTTTAATAAATTATCATTAAAGAACATTGCAAGTTCTTGCTTTCATCGGTAACGAATTTAAAATGCGTCGTCCGTAAGGACTGCATTTTAAACAGTGGTCGCTGGGGGTAAATCCTACTAGCCGTATTTTGCAGGTTTGATGTACTAGATGTCCCATAGTTAATTTCGCTAATAAAGGTTATTGAAAATATATAGCCATTCAATAGTGAGGAGGATTTATATGCCATTAAGTAATTCAGATTATTTAACTGTAAATCAATTTATAAAAAAATCTTAACTTTCGGAAATTTCTGACAGAGCAGAATTAATAAATGGTATTATTTATGATATGTCCCCATCACCAAATATAAAGCATCAAAAGATTTCTGGAGAAATTGCTTTCAGATTACGTGAACATATAAAGAAAAACAACGGTAAATGTTCGGTTTTTGAAGCTCCCACCGATGTTAAATTATCCGAAAATACGTTGGTAATCCCAGATATTTTTGTTGCCTGCAATCCTGATAATTTTGAAGAACAATTTTACAATGGTGCACCTGATTTAATTATTGAAATTGTTTCACCGTCAAATTCAAATCACGATTATAAGGACAAGCTTTATATTTATAAATCCTTTGGTGTTCGTGAATACTGGATTGTTGACCCTGCTTATGAAAGAGTTGTTGTTTATCTTTTCGGTGATACTAATTTTACTGAATTTTATTCTTTTGATGATAAAATTCCTGTAAAAATTTTTGATTCCGAATTATTGATTTGTATTTCTGATTTTATGTAATTTTATTTTTGTTTTAGGAGTTTATTTTTAATGGGTATGTTAAATGAAATGTTCGGAAGTAATGATGGCAAAATTCCTCCGGTTACTTCCACCTTGCTTGCCGAGGGTACTTATAAAAGTGATGCTGATACTATTCTTTCCGGATATAAAACTTATCAGAAGAAATATGTTGTGAAACAGCTTGTTGTGAAACTTTTTATTGTACTTATTGCAACAGCATCTTCTGTTATGATGATTCTTACTAATTCGTCTGGCTCGCCGATGCCTTTTCTTTGTCTGGCTATTTGTCTTGCGGCTGCATGGTATTTTATAAATGAGCCGCTTGGCAACAAGAAAAAGCTAAAGGCTAGTTTAGATGTTCTTCAGGGAACTGAATATGAGGCAAGAATTTATTCTGATAAAATTGTTATTTCCACAATTCCTGATGAAAATGTGGAAAACAGTTCGGATTTAGATTCTGGCATTGATAATGAAAATTCAGGTGAGGAAAATTCTGAACCTCAGAATAATGAAATCCCTGCTACTATATTGCATTTGGATTCGCCGATTTTAGATTTTATTGACAGAGATGATATGTTTATTGTTTGTGTTAAAAAGGCGTATGTTTTTATTATTCCAAAATCTGCTTTTTCTGATGATGAAATTGCTGCTGTTAAGGATAAAATGTCCTTGATTCTTGGGATTAGGTATAAGACTTCTTAGAAGTTTTTTATTTATATATTTTATTAGCTCAGTTTAGTTTTTTAGGAGCGACCGCTGTTAAAAAAAGTCATCTGCGATGATTTTTTTAATTCGCTGGTTTTTACGCAGGAGCTTATGGGGGATGTTATTCTTTTTGGATTATTTGAATTTGAGTTTTATTCCTTTTTGAGTTTTGCTTTTTTACGCTCCTGCTTTTGGGTTTTTTATGCTTGCGAAGTTTTTGTTTGGGTTGCTTTTGGGGAGTTTCGCCGTCTGCGGACGTCGACTTAGTGGCTCTGCCCCTAAGAACCCCGCAAACTTTGAAAAGTTTGAACAAACTTTTTACTTGGCTCCGCCATGGCTTCGCTTTCCCGATGCTTTTTCTTGTTTTTACATAAATATGTTAGGAGTTGTTGTTTTTGTATAATGAAGACAATGCCAAGGTCATTCACAGAGATATCGAAAAAGAAATGAAAAAATCTTTCCTCGAATACTCTATGTCTGTTATTGTTGCTCGTGCTTTACCTGATGTTCGTGATGGGCTAAAACCCGTTCACAGACGTATTCTTTATACTATGCACGAAAATGGTCTTACCCCTGATAAGGCTTTCCGTAAATGTGCTGATACTGTCGGTTCAGTTCTCGGTCGTTATCATCCTCATGGTGATGCTTCCGTTTATGATGCTCTCGTTCGTTTAGCACAAAATTTCTCGTTAAGATATCCTCTCGTAAACGGTCATGGTAACTTCGGTTCAATCGATGGCGACCCTCCTGCTGCTTACCGTTATACAGAGGCAAAAATGGCGAAAATTTCCCTCGAAATGCTAGCAGACATCAACAAGGAAACTATTCCTTACATGACAAACTATGATGACAGATTAAAGGAACCTGTTGTTCTTCCATCAAGATTCCCAAATCTGCTAGTAAATGGCTCGACTGGTATCGCTGTTGGTATGGCAACAAACATTCCACCACACAACTTAGTAGAAGTAATAGATGGCGTTTTAAAAATTGTTGATAATGAAATGGCTGAACAAGAAACAGACATTGAAGAATTAATAGACATTATTCAAGGGCCAGACTTTCCA
>JAVBSF010000208.1:0-11543 GCA_031556925.1 Pararhizobium sp. | reverse complement strand
GATGCGCTTGCCCGAGCCGTTCGGAAACACCATCGGCTTCACGTCTTTTTCGGTGGCCGAGAGTGGGTAGATGCGGGTGCGCTCGGCGAGTGCCACGGCAGGTGCTGGATCAGGACCGTTCTCGCCCTTCTGCATGATCGTGCGGAAGAACAGGAACACGGTGTAGGTGGGTGATTTGAACGTGAAGTAGCCCTGCGGCACCTCACCGTCATAGCCCGGCGGCAGAAGCAGATAGAGGCCGCCTCGCGCACGATCCGGCCCGACCGCGCCGACATCGGTAATCGTGCGCTGGAAGAAGTCCGTGAACATGCCGATGACGTTCGGCGGCGCGGCGATGACGAGCGGCCCCGTTTCCTTGAGGTCCAGGTAGTTCATCGAATAGATGACGTCGGCATTCGGCGTCGGCACCCATGCGCGGGCATCCATGCGATCCTTCCAGATCGGCAGGACATTGTAGCCCGCCCCGAATTCCTTCTCCGACCCGTCGCGCATGCCGATGACGTTCAACGCCGGCTGCATCGTCATGTAGGCATGGATCGCGCGCTGGTAATAGAGTTCGTCGAGCAGGCTCTCGGCTTCTGCACTCTCTAACCATTTTCCGTTGTTGATCTGCTCGACCAGCGGCGGTGCGGATGCCTGCTGGGCAAGAACCGATGATGTGGAAAGAAGGGACGCGGCGGCCGCGACCAGTACTATCGCTTTCAGTTTCATGATCATCTCCAACTTTGTTGCGCATCCAGCGCGGTTTAGTCACTCAATCCGTCGTACCCGTCGTCTAGTGTCCATCGTCCTGTGTGGACCCCGATAGCGATCCGGGAAAACAGCTCGGCAAGGCTTCGAGCAATGACCGGGCGGTCAGGCTCATCGTAAAGAAACCATATGATCTGCCCGTACCTCTCGGGGACTTCGTGCCGAAGATCGACGCAGTAGTGATCGCCGCGCGGACTGCCAAAGAGCGGAAGCCAGCCTGCCGACCAGAACGGCTTTCCTGGCCCCTTGGGACCATCGCCGGCTGACGGAATGACCTTGTCGCCATATCTCAGGCACAGGTCCTCCCATGCGACGACCACGAGATTGAGCGGCAGCCAACGCTGATTGAGGTACAGGGCGGGGCTGCCAGCGGGCTGCCCGTCATAAGCCGCATACAAGCGCCGAATATCGGACGGTAGCCTTCTCCCGAATCTGGCTTCTGCCCGCTGGATGGCACCGGGATCAGCGCCCTTTCTCAGGAAAGGCAAGCGATCCGAGTGGTTGCTGGCAAGCCAGGCTTCGATGCGCTTCAGCGCCTCTCCAGCTTCCAGCAGATTCGGCATGGGGTCTCCACGAAGACGCTAAACTCTCGGTTTCCCTGAAATCGACTTTCGCGACCGAGAATAGGCCGGTTCCCACTAGGCTCAAGACCATATCCGTGCCAAAACATGACCCAGCGTGCCAATGTTGAAGAAACTTCAGGACGGATTTCCAATGGGTAATTCGACGATTGAGAGCACCCGTTTCTCCAGCCAGGACTTCGACGTCTGGCGCGAGAGCATAGATGTCGTCTTCGACGTCGAACGACCGCATGGCAGCAGTTCACCGTTCAACGCGAGGGTGGAGGCCTTTCAATTGGGCGATATGGTCGTCACCGACGCCGTGCTCGGAGCGCAACGCTACACACGATCGGCCACCAGAACGCGCCGGGACGGTATGGACCACTTTGTGCTGAACCTCTATCGGACAGGTGGCTGGAGGGCGGATACGGCCCGTGGGGAGTTCGTCGGGACCGCCGGTCAGGTGTCCGTGCTCGACCTTTCCGCCGAGCTCGTCAGTGACGAACCTGATTGCAATCTGGTCGCTCTTTTCATGCCGAGGTCGTTACTGGAAGAGAGGCTTCCCAATTTGGGAGAGTTGCATGGTTCCGCGCCGACGGGTCCTCACGCTGTTCTTCTCGCCGAGTACATCGACATGCTGGCCCGGCGATTGCCAACGCTCCCGTCGGGGGATGAAACGGCTTTGGCAGAAGCTACATGCCAAATGCTGGCGGCTTGCCTGGCTCCATCGGTTGCCAAGGTTGAAGCGGCGCGTCCCGGTCTTGAGCTGGTACTGCTACGTCGCGCGAAGCGCTATATCGAGACTCATCTTGATTCCAGGGCGCTTAACGTCGATGCGATCTGCAACATCGTCGGCATCTCCCGCAGGGCGCTTTACAGATTGTTCGAACCGGATGGAGGGGTTCTGCACTACATCCAGAGTCGCCGCCTTGAGCGGATCAGAACCATCTTGTCGGACCCCAAAGAGACGCGCCGCATTTCCGATATCGCCGCCGATTTCGGCTTTTTGCGCGGTGATCACTTTGCGCGGACATTCAAGCTCCGATACGGGCAGACTGCGCGGGACCTTCGAAATCTATTGGACCGGCACCCGGAGGGTGAGCCGGACACGTCCAAGAGCGAACAGGATCGACACCAGGGCTTCGATGACTGGATTCGACAGCTTCCGCGATAGTCTGCGACCAGCAGTTAGTTCCTCGGTTGTTAGAGGCGCAGGAGAGAGGATGCCTCATGTCTACTTGGTAGGTGGTTCCGGCCGTTGACTTGGGCGGTTTAGGGCAGTAATTCTTTGTACCCACGCATGTACCCAAACCGACGTTTTGGTGACTCGTGAATCAATGGGTTACGGCCGACTTGGTGGGGAATCCCATCTTCTCCGCCATTCCTCCCCAATTCCCGCATCTCCCGTATTTTTCAGGCAGCCGTCTCATCGACATCTGTGTCGGATTTTTGCGGCTGATGGCTTGCGCCCTCGATATGGCGGCCGGTTCAGTTGTGGCTTCGCAGATGTGCCGCTTTCTGCTGCGAGCGAGCGCAGCGCAACTGGCCAAAAAGCGTTCTTCAGCAGTGACCATCGTCAAGTGCGTTGCGCCAGCCGGTCGATAGCTGTCTGCGTCGACGCTCCGAAATCGCCGTCGAGTGGCCCGTTGTAAAAGCCGCGTTCCTTCAGCAACGCCTGGAATTCGCGCCGGAATTCAGGTGTGAAGTTGTCTGGTTTGGTGCGCACCTCGTCCAGCTTGCCCTGGTCGCCGCCCTCGATGCTGGCGGCGGCCCAGCGCACCGCTTCCTTGGGATCGGGCTTGGTGCCGAGACCGAAGTCGTAGAGGCGGCTGAGCCCGCCCATGGCATAGGCGCTGCCGGCATTCGCGGCCATTTCGTACCAGTTGCGGGCCTGCTCGTAATCCTGCGGCACGCCGTTGCCGACATCATAGAACCAGCCGAGCAGGGCCATTGAATAGGCGTCGCCGACATTGGCGGCCTTTTCGTACCATGTCTTTGCCTGCGCATAGTCCTGCGGTGTGCCGAGGCCGTTCTGATAGGCCCAGCCGAGGGATGACATGGCGTTGGCGTCGCCGCCATCGGCGGCCTTGATGTACCATTGCAGCGATTGCGCGTAGTCCTGCGAAACGCCCTTGGCTTCGCGGTAGAACCAGCCGAGGGTTGCCATGGCATTGGCATAACCTTGTGCGGCGGATGCCTCGTACAGTTCCTTCGACTGGGCAAAATCCTGCGGCACGCCGCCGTAACCTTCCCGGTAAAGCCAGCCGAGGGAGGCCTGGGCGTAAGCGTTGCCGGTCTTGGCCGCCTGTTCGAACATCGCCTTGCCTGCATCGATATCGACAGGTCCGTCGGTGCCGTAGATCGAGAACCAGGCGAGATTGGTCAGCGCATACATGTTGCCGCCATCGGCCGCCTTCTGATAGGTGCGCCGCGCCTCGGCATAGTTGCGGCCGGCGTCATAGGCCCGTCCCAGCATGTTGACGAGCATCATGTCGTCCGGGTTTTCGTTGACGGCCTGGGCGCAGGCGGTCAGCGCCCGCTCCGAATCGATCTTCAGGAAGTTGACGCCAAGGAAGCCGGGCATGGATTGCGGCTCGCCGGCAAGCAGGTAGCAATCGCGCGAGGCCTGTGTGTCCTTGCCGGTTTCGGAAATATTGAGGCCCTTCTTCGGCTCCAGCGCGGCGATCTGCGTTTCGGCTTCCGCCTTGTGGCGGCTGTCGGGGTAACGCTCGATGAAGCGGGTGAGGGCGGCGGCATCCGTGGATTGTTTCAGCGCCTCCCAGGCGATCTCGTCGGGACTGACGCTTGCCGTCTGCTCGGCTTCGGTCAGAAGCTTCAGCTTCTTTTCGGCCAGCATCTTGTAGACCGGGTCGCCGCCGTGCTTCTGGAGGAAGACCTCGATCAGATCCTTGTCGGCGAGGTCGCGTATATTCTGCCAGTCGGCGGCAGCGGCGGACTGGCCGTTCGGCGAAACCTCTTGCCCGCCGGATTTGGTGGTGACGTTGATGTTGATTTCCTTGATGTTCAGGAAGATCTGCGCGCCGCCCAGCGAGCCGTAGACAAAGGGTTCCTGGCTGCGATTGGTGACGTTCACCACCTCATCGCGCACCTTGCCGAGCGCGATGCGCACATCGACGCCCGGTTCCGTCAGGTATTTGGCAAGAGCCGTGGCGAAGGGGCTGTTCCTGCCCTCGCCATCCATCGCGACCGTGCCTGCCTTGGAGGCAAAGGCGATCAGCAGATCCGCCGATTCCGGTTCCACGCGCGCGAGCCCCCGGCTGACGGCGCGGGTCGAAATCGAGCGGGACATGGATTGCTCGAAGGGATTGTTGCGGCAGGCGTCGAGAATGACCAGTTTCAGCCGGGTCGCCCCCTCCAGCGAGCGCTGCGCCCGTTCCAGCGGCACGGCTTCGTCCTCGACATCCTTGTCGCTCTTCAGTGTCACATCGACCGGCAGCAGGAAATTCTCGCCGTTCATCTCCATGCCGTGGCCGGAATAGTAGATGATGGCGACTTCCGCGCCTGTCGCGACATCCTCGAAATCGCGCAATGCCCGGACCATGGCGGAGCGGTCGACGTCGTGCACCGTCGTAACGCTGTCGAAACCGGCCTCCTCGAAAGCCGTCTTCATCAGTTCGACGTCGTTTGCCGGGTTGTTGAGTTGCGATGTCGCCTGATACTTTTCATTGCCGATCAGAAGCGCGACGCGGGCGGCCGCTTCCGCCACGCCGTACTGGCAAACAAGAACCGAAAAGCAAAAAACAGCGGTCCGCAGGCTCCGCGGCACAGGCAATCTCAACATGGTTCTCCCTCCGCCGCGCTCCCGCATGCGTTCTTCCTGAAAGTATTACGTATGGGAGGGCCTGTTTCAATGTGGCGTTCCGCTGAATTTTCCGGCGTCGAAGCAGGGATGTCGTCCGCAAGCTCAAGGCAAGCCAATCCGAAGAATATTGCCGGCCAAGAAAAGGCCGTTCCGTTCACGCGGATTGACGGCGCTCATATGGGAGTATGAAATGTCGATGCGGATGCATGTCGCCGAGCCTCGCCCCGGCGAACTCACGACCACCTACAAGCATTTCCACATCGAACGCCCGTGCCGCATTCTCGTCATCGGCGAGCATCTGAAGGCGAAGACCAAGTACAGTTGCCTTCTGCGCCATATCTCGGTGGGCGGCGCGATGGTGGATTTCAATCCGAACATTTCTTTGCCAAAGAATTTTTTCCTGGAAATCGAAGGTTTCAAGGAGGAGATCGGCTGCACCCAGGTTCATCGCCTCGGCACCGAGCTTGGTGTGCGGTTCAATATGCTGCTCTCGCAGGAGTTCATTCGCCGGCTGATCCGCAGCGCCTTCCAGACCGGCGGTTTTTGATCGCCCGCGCCGTCTTTCCCATCCTTTTCCGCGGTCGCTAAAATACGAGCGAATCCCTTTATCCGATTGAAATATCCCTCCGCGATCCTGCTCGGACGGCATCATTTCCGGGGAGGAGGGTGCCGGAACTGTCGATAAAGCGCGGCATGAAGGCCGCTGCGGAAAGCTTACCAGGGCGATTTCCTGCCGGTGCCGGCCGTGTGAGCACTCCGCGCCGGCTGGGCTTCGAGCGGCCAAGGAGGGAAGATGCAACAGCAGACGATGTATGCCGTGGTTCGCTCCAAGCTCTATGAAGAGCGGTTCGAGCGTTTCAGGATCGGTCAGGCGGGCACGATCGTCTCGGTGCAGCCCGGCCTTGTCAATATTTCGACCCGTGTTTGCCGCATGCTGGAAATTTCCCGCGGCGGCGCCTGCTTCGCCGTCAACACCACGATCGGCCTGCCGCTCCACTATTATCTCTCGATCGTCGGCACGAAGAAGAAGATCGGCTGCGCGGAGCTCTTCCGCAAGGATAACCGCGTCGAGGTGCATTTCATCAAGCCGATCGACGAGGAGTTTCTGCACGAGATCGTCCGCCACGAGTTCTTCACGGGCCAGGACCACAAGGGACATTGACCGGCGCCTCCTGTCGGGAATTCTGGCCGGAGCGATTTCGGTTCGGCGATTTATGCAGTAGTGTCCGTGCGATTTTCTCCTGTTCGGATTCGTAAACCTGATGCCTGCCTTTTCCCGTTTCACGCCGCTTGCCGCGTCGCTTCCGTCAACTGTTCCCTTCGTCGGTCCGGAGGCCATCGAGCGTCAGCGGGGCCGCCCGGTTCTGGCGCGCATCGGCGCCAACGAAAACGGCTTCGGGCCGGCCCCGTCGGTTCTGGAGGCCATGGCGGAGGCTGCTTCCGGCATCTGGAAGTACAACGATCCCGAAAATTACGATCTGAAGCAGGCTTTGGGCGCCCATCTCGGCGTGTCGCCGCAAAATCTCGCGATCGGGGAGGGGATCGATAGTCTGCTTGGCCAGATCGTGCGACTGGTCGTCGATCCCGGCACGCCTGTCGTGACCTCCCTTGGCGCCTATCCCACCTTCAACTTTCATGTCGCCGGCCATGGCGGCAGGTTGGTCACGGTGCCCTACGCCAACGATCGCGAGGATTTGACCGCTCTACTGGATGCGGCGCGCCGCGAGGATGCGCCGCTCGTCTATTTCGCCAATCCGGATAACCCGATGGGAAGCTGGTGGGATGCCGAAAGCGTTGTCGCCTTTGCCCGTGCGCTGCCGCAAACCAGCCTGCTGATACTGGACGAAGCCTATGGCGAGACCGCGCCGGCCGGCTCTATTCCGCCCGCCGATGCCTTCATCGACATGCCGAACGTCATCCGCACCCGCACTTTCTCGAAAGCGTACGGTCTTGCCGGCGCGCGGGTCGGCTATGCGATCTCGACGCCGGGCACGGCCCAGGCCTTCGACAAGATCCGCAACCATTTCGGCATGAACCGCATGGCAACCGCCGGTGCTATCGCGGCACTCGCGGATCAGCCCTATCTCGAAAAGGTGGTGGCGCAGATTTTCGCTTCGCGGGCGCGGATTGCCGCGATTGCTGGCAGCAATGGACTGGCCGCGCTGCCCTCCGCCACGAATTTCGTCGCCATCGACTGCGGCCGGGATGCGGTCTATGCCCGCGCCATCGTCGATCGCCTGATGGCCGACCACGGCGTCTTCATCCGCATGCCGGGCGTGGCGCCGCTCAATCGCTGCATCCGCATCAGCACGGGGCCAGAAGCGGACATGGCGCTTCTGGAAGAGGCGTTGCCGGCTGTGCTGAAGACGCTCTGATCCGCAAAACCGAAAGCCCTTGCGGCCGGGGGGGAACCCCGTGATGGCAAGGGCTTGCGGGCATGAGCGCCCTCTGGAGGCGGGCGCATCGGTATTTCGGAAGATTTTGCCTAGTGCAGCGTCATCCACTCGCGGGCTGCGCGAAGGGCGACAGCGAGGTCGGTCTTGCTCATCGTTGCGGCGAGATCGGCGCGCAGCGCTGCTGCCCGGTCCGAGCCCTTGATGGCTGCGATATTGAGCCATTTATGGGCGGCGACCAGATCGACCTCGCAGCCGCGGCCGGTCGCATACATCAAGCCCATTTCGCAAAAGACGTCAGCGCGGTTTTCACCACCGGCATCCGAAGCATTCTGAATGTCAAAGCGTGCCATTTTTCGTGTCCCTGTTTGCCTGGTTGCTACTCTTGCAGTCCCTGTTTTGTGAACCTTGAGGGCCGTGCCATCTTCGTGGCTTTCGGTCCCCAAGGCTTTGTCGGCGGGGTGTTTTCCCCTGCTCGTCTTGTGATTTGAAGTATGCCCAAGCTCATTCAATGCACGCTTAAAATGCATGATTAATTTGACGCAAACAAAGTTCAAACGATTGGTAAAATTGGATTTTCGTTAAACATGGAAGTCGTTTGAAACCGGGGATTTCGCTTCAATTTTTACGAAAAATTCAATCCGCGATTTCAACGGATTGCTAACCACGAAAAACGCTTTGGTTCTGCGCATCGCTGCAAAAACTATTCGTCGTGCCGCCTTTCGATACCCGAAAGGCCCGGTTTTCAACGGAAATCGGAACGGAGATGTTTACCTTTACGTTCGCGTAACTTATCATCCATGGCTAAGACGGGTGGAGCCGTCGATGCCGCACGCAGCTGCGAGAAGCGGTCCGGCGGCGCCAGGGATCGGAGGAGGAAAGATGATTCGTACATTGACATTCGCAGTTGCGCTGACATTCGCGGGCGCCTCGGCAGGCTTCGCCGCCGAGCCTATCGTCGGCAACTGGAAGACGGCCAGCGGCGAGACCGCGGCGATTGCCGCCTGCGGCAGCGGCTATTGCATCACGCTGAAGACCGGCAAGCATGCCGGCAAGAAGATCGGCAGCATGAACGGGGCTGGCGACAGCTACACCGGCGAGATTACCGACCCGGCAAATGACAAGACCTATAGCGGTTCGGCCTCCATCAGCGGCGCTGCGCTCAAGATGCAGGGTTGCGTCCTGAAAATTCTCTGCAAGTCGCAGACCTGGACGAAGATGTAGGCAGCCCGGCTGCCCTGCTCTTTATGCTTTCAGAGAAAGGCGCCCGACGGCAAACGCGGGCGCCTTTTTCATGTTCAGCGATACGATCCGTTACCCGGCGTTTCTGAACGAATATGCCTGTCTTTTACGTGCAGAAATGGAAAGCGTCGCTTTATGCCCGATTTCATTTGTTGTGGTTTTGAAGGGATTTCGGATGGCGATTAATCTAACTGATTGTTTTAAAAGGATTTTCTAAGGGTTTATTCGTCTTTCGACCTGCTTGGCTTCTGCTTCGAAGTGGCGGCTTCTCTCCCTTGTCTGGACGAAAGTCGGGCGAAGATGAACGGGAGATGAACCGCGATCTCAGAAACAGTTCAGTTTGCATGTGCGAAAAGGGTCTCATCGCATTGAACCCCGCAGACCAAACGGACAAAACCATGGATATCCTCGCCCGCCGCCTCACCATCATCAGCATGCTCATGGTTGTTTTTGCTCTGATGCTCGCCGCCGCCGTCAGCGCCGACACGCAGCGTCGCCGCAGCTACGCCGGATCGATTGCCGATTGCACCGCACACACCGCGCAGTTCTGCCAGACCAAGCTCGCCACCGCCAAGTTCTGATCGCTCCAGCGCCCGAGGGCCTTCCGATGTCGTTCATTCTGACACCTGCCGCAATCGTTCTCCGGATGCTTCTGCTGGCGGTCATGCTCATGGGCCCGGTTGGCGCGATGGCCTATAGCAAAGCGGTGAACCACGGCATTGGAAAGCAGGGTGCCGGCCTCGTTCTGTTTGTCACTCTCCAGCGCCAGTCGATGAGCTGAGCCGCCAGGTTCAGCCAAGCGGCGCTTGCCTGCGGCATCTCGGTCAAGGCAGTTGTGGAATATCCCGTTTGCTTGAGGGCCGGGAGAGCCGGTGGAGTTCGGTTCGGCGCAGGGAAGGAAGCGACGCCGCAGAGGCTCTCGCTTCCGACACGTCTTCACCGGATGTCTGCCCGATCCGCTGATCGACGAGGCGCAAGACATCCAGGACATGCCGCGCAATCAGCCGCCAGCGATAGCGGCGCAGTTGATTGTTCCAGTCACATCCACTTGTAACCGGGCTTCTGATATTCCGTTTCATCTTGTCCGCCAGATCGCCGATATCGCCGACGACATGATAAGCGTCTTCGGCGAAGGCAAACTCCCTGTGGGCTTCGATATCGCTGACCACAAGTTTGCAGCCATGAGTCATGGCTTCGAGGAGCACGATCGGCATGCCTTCATGGCTCGAAGGCAAGACAAAACAAGCCGCGTGGGCATAGAGGATCGACAGGTCCGTTCCCTCTCGAAAACCCGCCATAATCACATTCGAATGGGTCGCGGCCTGTTGCGAAATGTTTGACGCGTGATCGGATCCGGTCTCGCCGGCGCCGACGATCACCAGTTTCATGTCTGGAAGACGAGCCACAGCAAAAGCTTCGATCAGATCGTCATGACGCTTTTCGGGAACGATCCGGCCGACCGTCAGGATATAGCCGCGCGGCCGAAGGCCGAGTTCTCGAAGGATCGATGACGGCTTGCGGGGCCGAGCCTCGTTCACGCCATTGGGAATATAGGTGTAGTGACGCCGATAGCGCGCGGTTAGCCTTGTTGTGAGGGAGCGGGATACGCAGATGATCTCGTTTGCAGCCATCGCCTGCATCACCTCGCCGATGCGCAACACGACACGCGCCAGCCTTCCCCATTTCTCCCGGCGATAATCCTCTCCGTGATGGGTCGCCACGACACGCAAACCGAGAAGACGGGCAAGCGGTGCGACAAGCGCGGGGCCGATGGCGTGGATATGCACAACCCGCGGCCGGATGATCGCGGCATAGAGCACGCAGAACAGGGTATGGATGATTGCGTCGAAAGCCGAGAAGCCGGGTGACCAGACCGGAACGATCTTCACCATGCCTCCGCTATTGCTGTTGCCGGAGCCCGATGCGCGTGCGGTCGCGCTGACAGCGGCGCTGGCTGTTTTCGTTGCCACGTTGGCCACGGCCTGTTCATGTTTGTCGTGAGGCTCGGGGCTCGTGTTGATCGCTGCGAGGGACGGTTCGGACGAGCGGCTTGCGGAAAATGACCTGGTGTCGCCGGTCATTTCCCCCTGACGCCGTTTTCTCACCGCAACAGCAACAATCACGCCAAGGGCGGAAAGCTCTTCCGCCAGATGGCGCGCATGGGTCTCGATCCCTCCCTGGGTGCCATGAATGTGGCGAAGGCCTATCATAAAGACATCGATCTTCATGCTTGCTCCCATCACGTTGGAAGGCGCGGACCATCATGCGCAAAAGGCGATATGCCTTCAGCGCCTGTTCGTTGAAAAGTTGTATTTCCCGTTCTGGTCCGCAATGCCGTGTTTCCACGACATGAGGATGCGCGCGGAAGGAGTCAGCCTTCGCTGGGAAGCATGAAAGATCAAGATACGTTGCAATCACCTGCTACCCTTCCGGGAGATGAAGAGTGACGTGATTGCAGTGCACAACCATCCATCCGACAGCGATATCTGCCTTCGCGGGAGCGAAGACGATGTGGCCGGCTTTTGGATGTATGAAATTTCGTTTGTTTTCAGCTATATATTTTCATGGCGCAGCCTGCCGCGACGCACGCTGCATGCTTCTTTGTCAAGCTTTCGATAGTCCCCAACTACCGATGATACTCGTATAGGTATAATGGAATTGCAAGGGATTTGATTCGATTTTTTGCTGTCCGGCTGTCGGTCGGGGCTACCTGGACCAATCGAGCGAAATCTTCTTCAATTTGTGGCAGGGCCTTTACCAAGGAGCGGCGCTGTG
>JAVBSF010000515.1:0-8504 GCA_031556925.1 Pararhizobium sp. | reverse complement strand
CCTTGCCTTGCGCTTGTTTGCTTCCATCCAATCCCAGCCGCTTCAACAGAACACCCAAGATGATTGAGTTTTGACCCTAAAGCATGTCTCGCAAAACTGTGCAGCGGTTTTGCGAAAAGACATGCGCAAAAACAAAGATCTAAAGCGTATGAGCTGATCTGAAAGATCGCGACGCGCTCTAGACGCGGATCGCCAGCCTGACGCCGCCCCAATGGCGGCCGAACACGGTGATGGGCGCGGAAATATCCTTCATGATGACGAAATTGCCGGCGCCCATGTCCCGCCGGTAGGTCTGGACGAGGAAGGGCTCGGTGCTGCGCCCCGCCGCAAGCCCGACGCGGTCGTTGAAGATGCGGCGATTGCGGCAGTTGGCGATGTTCCAGTCGGTATCGCCGGGCCGCTGCGGCTGCGAGAACTTGCGGTTATGGGTCGGCAGATAGCCGTTCTCGTCGATGGCGGCGCAGAAGGCGATGCGCTCGTCACCCATGGCTTCCGCCTCGATCACCGCCGGCAGTACCCGATCGGTGAACTCCGTGAAGCGGGTCATCAGCTGTTGCGGATCCGTGCCGGGAATCGGCCGGTATTGCCGGTCGAACAGCGCCTCCATCGAGATCGCGCCGCGCGCCACATTCTCCTCGAACAGCTGCGAGATCGTCGCCCCGGTGTCGCAGGCCCTGCGGATATAGGGGCTGTCGATGGTTTCGATGCCGGCGCTCGCCGTCACCTGAATGATCTTCTCGGACACCGCGACCACCGCCTCGACCCGCGACGACGCCTTCTGCAGCATGCCGCTGGAGGCGCGCACCTCGCCGGCAATCTCCGTCAGCGTCTCGGCGAAGGCCGCATATTGCCGGTCGATGGCATCGGTCGTGCCCGCCACCATGGAGGCGCTGTCGAGGATCGAGGACATGACCTTCTCCATGCTGGCGAAGGAGCCCTGAATGTCGTTTGCCGTATCGCGGACGCCCTCGGCCGATGCGGCCGCTTCCGCGCCCGCCGCCGTCAGCTTCTCGATACGGCTGCGCAGCACGCCCAGCGTCTTCTGGATCGACGCGGTCGTCTCCGAAGTCTGCAGCGACAGCGCCCGCACTTCGGCCGCCACGACGGCGAAGCCCTTGCCCGCTTCGCCCGCCCGTGCCGCCTCGATGGCGGCGTTCAACGCAAGCAGATTGGTCTGGCGTGCGATCGTGCTGATCTCACCGGCGAAACGATCGACATCGGCAAGTGCGCCGGAAAAGGAATGGATTTCTTCACCCATGTCGCGGGTGGTGGAGACCATGCGGTCGATCTCGCTCACCGACGCATTGAGCCGCACGGCCTGCTCGCCCAGAACCTGTCGGGCCTGCGTGGCGGAAGCGTCGGTTTCGTTCAGCGTGCGCGCCACCTCGCCATTGGCGGCGGCCATGGTGCGCGCCGTGTCGGTCACGCCTGAAAAGGCGGCGGCGTGACGGGTCGAAAGGCCCGCTGCGTCCTGAATGGCGCCGGCAATATCGACAAGATCAAGGCCGAGCCCCGCCGCTTCCTGCGCCAGCTGCGAAACGACATGTTTCAGGTTGCTGTCCGCCGCTTCCCCATCTGGCTGCCCGTAGTCCTCATGCCTCAAAGCCGCATCCATGCCGAAACTCCCCCCTCGACGATCGAAGAAGGTTAATCAAACATGGTTAACAAAGGGGAAAGACCGTCACGGAGGCGATTTCAGCGTGAGCCGGCCTGTGACTGGGGAGCCTGTCCGGGCTATAAAGCCCCGATATCCTTCATCTTGCGCAGCACCATTTCGTTCGGCTCGCCTGTCGACGGCAGACGATAGTGCTTTTCGAAGTGGCGGATCGCCTCGCGCGTCTGGTCGCCCGCGACACCGTCGACGGTGACATCCGCATAGGCCAGATTGACGAGGCCGCGCTGGATGTTCATCACCAGTTCGCTGGAAGCCGGGATATCGGCCTTGGGGATATATTGCGGATCGACATCCGCCTGTCGGATCGCGGCCGCGACGGCATCGAGTTCGCCCTTCTCGGCCTTCACCTTCTCATAGGGGCGTGCGTCCGGCGCGACGGCGGCAACGGTCTTGCGGGTCGCCCTCAGCTTCGCCAGCAAAGCGTCCGTCGCCTGCCCGCTCACCGGCATGCCGGCCTTACGCTCGAAGGCTTCGATCGCGCCCTGCGTCATCGGCCCCATCTTGCCATCGGCCGCGCCGCCATAGAGGCCGCGACCTGCAAGCTCCTTCTGGATAGCCGCGACCAGCGCCGGCTTCTCCGCCTCGGCCCCGGCGATGAGAGCGGCGACGTCATCCGTGTTTTCAGACACCGGCTGCACCGGCGCGCGATTGGCTTCCTGCCGCGGCAACACCTGCCCCGACGCCGGCTGGGGCGTTGTCGCAGTCTGTTCCGCGCTGGCAGCGGCCTGTTCGACCTCATCCTCGCGCTTGATCACGAAGGTCGTCACGGTCTTCGGGTCGAGCCCCCCGACATTGCCGCCAAGACTTGCCGGATCGACAGCGTTCAACGGCAGCCGTGTGCGCAGGAACGGCGACGGATGCGCGCCCGGCTGATACCAGAGCGCATTGGCCGCCACGAAGGAAAACACCACGACAAACGAGGCCGCGCCGCCGACGATGCCGGGATTGCGCGCCGCCATGCCGCCGGCAGCCGTCAGGCCGCGCCCGGCAAGACCGGCCCCGTGCCGCGCGATCGTCAGGGCGACGGGCGAGGACTTCCGCCTCTTTTTCTCAGGCTGTTTTCGCTTGCGTGGCGCCATGGCCCGGACCCTCGCTGCTTCTTGCGGCCCTTGCGGTACCTGCGTTCATCTCGCTGTCGCCACGCTCTTTCAGCCGTGGCGGAAATTCGACCATGGTCGAGGATGCCTGTTCGGTGATCGCCTCGGCGGCAACGATGCCGGAGCCATCGAGCGGAATGGAAACGGTGATCACCGTGCCCTCGCCCACCCGGCTCGTCATCTCGAAGCGGCCGCCATGCAGCGCCACCAGTCCCTTGACCAGCGACAGGCCGAGCCCGGTGCCTTCATATTTGCGGGTATAGGCGTTCTGCACCTGCACGAACGGCTGGCCGATCAGCGACAGCTTGTCCTCGGCGATGCCGATGCCGGTGTCGCTGACGATGAGCTTCAACATGGCGCCGCTCGTCTCGGCGTCGATGGTGACGATGCCGCCGGCATCGGTGAACTTGATGCCGTTGCCGACGAGATTGATCAGGATCTGGTGCACGGCGCGCTCGTCGGCGATGACCTCGCCGATGCCGCTGACGATGCGGCTGGTCAGCTGCACGCCCTTTTCGCGCGCCTGCAGCGCCAGCATGCCCTCGCAGGCCTTCACCGCGTCGGCGATGCGGAACGGCTCCGGCACCAGCTCGTAGCGCCCGGCTTCGATCTTGCTCATGTCGAGCATGGTGTTGACCACCGAGAGCAGATGCGCACCCGACTGGTTGATAAGCTTCACATATTCCCGCTGGCGATCGTTTTCGAGCTTGCCGAAATACTCGCCCGACAGAATGTCGGAAAAGCCGAGAATGGCGTTGAGCGGCGTGCGCAGCTCATGGCTGACGGCCGCGAGAAACCGTGACTTCGCATCGTTTGCCGATTCGGCCAGCGCCGCCTTGTGGGCCGCCTCGTCGCGCAGCCGCGCTTCGGCGGAAATATCCAGCGATTGAACGAGGATAGACGATGGTGCGACATCCTCGCCCGCGAAGATCGCCGTCATCTCGCAACGCATATGGACGAACTGGTCGCCCGAAAGACCCTGCCGCTCGAAGCGGATTTCCACCGTCGCCCGGTCGTTTCCCTGGCGCAGCGTGTCGATCGCCGTCAGGAACAGCAGCCGGTCGGAAACATGGATCTGTTCGAGGAAGCCGCGACCGACGGGATCGCGCATCCATGTCAGATAGGCGCCGGCATCGCGGCCGTGAACGGCCGTCACCGTGCCGCGCATGTCGTGGATGGTCACGAGACCGGCGAAGAAATCGTAAGGCGCACTCTCTGCCGCGGCCACAGCCTCGACCGTGTAGCTCGTCTGGGCCGAGCGGCTCCTGAGATAGCTGACGACGCTGACGGAGGAGAGAAGCGCCGCAGACGCAACGAGCCCCGCGCCCACCGGCAAAGCGAGCGACACGGGAAGCACGGCGCAAAGGGCGAGCGGAACGGCGGGCAATGCAACGAGCGAAGTGGCGGCGATGCTGCGGACGGCGGCAAATTCGCGATCCCTCGCCGGCTCACCCGCAACGCGCGGGGGCAGCCAGAGGCGCGCGACGTCGTCCACACGGGACGCCATCCTGCCGGCTATGTTACGCAATACGCTCACTTTCGACCCTGTAAAATCGTTATATCGAGTGCCCTTTCATGGACACCTTGCTTGCGGGCCACTGCCGTTCGTCCCCTCTATCAAAGAGGCATTTCAGGCAGCGTCGCCGACCCTTCGAATGTCGCACCGGCGGCTTAATGAAAGGATAAATCGAAAGCCGGCAAAGCCCGCCAAATGGGCGGAAAGTGCCATAACGGGACGATTCGAAGGGGCTTTGTCTTTTGTGGTTAATGGGGCGTAAGCATCGGATTTTAGTTGTCTTTCTTCCGGACGTTAATCTTTGTGGCGCGCGCCCCTTCACAGGAATCCCGCAAAGCCCCGGCCTTGCCGCGTTCGCCCTGCCACGATGCTTAACGCCGACCGGTAAAATGCGATGAAAATGCCGTTCAAATGCCGTTCTTTCAAATTTTAAGAAAAGACGGTGCAAATGCGACCGGTTTTCGCAAAGCCATGTTTCGACCCTGCCCCTAATGTGGGATCACAAGGCAGCGGATCGACAAGACCGGCAAAGACCGGACAGCGCCCGCCGCCACTCACAGAGGATGGGCAAGACGATGTGGTTTCTGATCAAGGGAACGTTCTGGTTCTCGCTGGTGCTGGTGCTGCTGCCATTTCTCGATCCGTCGAGTTCAAAGACGCTCGAGAACGGCCCCAGGGTGGATGTCGGCGATACCGTTTCGGCGGCAAGCGAGGCCTTCTCCTATATCTCGGCGATCTGCGTCGAGAAGCCGGATGTCTGCGTCAAGGGCGCAGAGACCTTCGTTGCGCTTGGTCATCGGGCCCGTGAAGGCGCCCGCATCGCCTACCAGTTCCTCGACACCCAGTTTGCCGAGCCCGGCGACGCCGTCATGACCGGCACGATCGCCGATGCGGTGACTGCCGATCCTGTCGCCAAGGTCATTGCCGAAAATCCCACCGAAGCCGCCCCGGCCAAGTATGTGACCATCGATCCCACCGCTGACGCCACCGAAGCAGACGCGCTGCCCTTCGCGCGCATTCCGGTTCCCGAAAAGCGTATCGACCCCAAGGCCAATCACGCCGGCTGAGCTTTTTACCGACTGCCTGAACTGCCGGTTTTCGGCCGCCGTGAGGAACGCCCATCCCTCACGGCTTTTTCTTTTCTTCGCGCGGCCGATCGCCTATATGGGGCGCATGGACCAGATGAAGACAACAGGCCTGACGCCGCTTTCCGAAATCATCGACAACTGCGCCTTCCTCGACGACTGGCAGGACCGCATGAGCTATGTCATTGAGCTTGGCCGCAAATTGCCGGTCATGCCCGAGGGAGATCGCACGGCAGACAACAAGGTGCAGGGCTGCGCCAGCCAGGTCTGGCTCGTCACCCATGCCGATGACGATACCGTCGATGATCCGCTGATGACCTTCGAGGGCGAATCCGACGCCCATATCGTGCGCGGCCTCGTCGCCATCGTGCTGTCGATCTTCTCGGGCAAGCGCGCCTCCGACATCGCCGGCATCGACGCGCTCGACCTTTTCAGCCGCATGGGCCTGATCGAATACCTGACCGCGCAACGCGCCAACGGCCTGCGCTCCATGATCAAGCGCATCAAGGACGAGGCGGCGCGGCAAGTCGGGTGAGGCTCGCCGTCTGCAGAAGACGCAAGCCTGAAGTCCTCATGCAGACGGAAATTTGGTTTCAGCTCGGCCAATCATCTTTGGCTCGTAGCCTCCAACAGCGCTTCCGGCCGTCTTGCAACTTTTAGTGATCCGGCTAGCCTGTCTGAACCGCCGTCCACAGAAATGACTACATCCAGCGTTCCTTCTGCTTCTAAAGAAACAACCAGACCGGTCGGGGCGATCGCTGATGGCAAATCGGGTCTCGTAACATCCATAGCAAATTCGATTTGCCCCAGTTGCAGTTCAGACCCTGGTCTCCGCGATAAAACGCGAGAAGATATCTCGTGTTTCCCCAGCGATAGGCCGGTTATCTGGACATACGTCGCCAGCGTAAAATTGGTCGGAAACTGATCGACAATGACCTCCCCGACATAAGCGCCGACCAGAATAAATTTTCCGCTCATCTCCTGGCGAATGTCGTCGCAAAAAATGACCGTTGCGTTGACGTCTACCAATGAACAGCTCCCGCCTTGGCATACTTAGGAACTGTAGCCGTTTGAATGGGTGATGCGGTCTTGGAGCTTGTTGTAGCCGTGTTGGCTGACGTTGCTCGCGCCGCAGGATTACTCCAGGACAACACCCACTGCGAGGCCTGCTCTTCCGGCACAATCTTGAATATGACCTTACCCTTCATAGCTCGCGAAAGGTCTGCAATAGTGCTGATCGTCAAGTTTGCATGCCCCGCTAAGCAGCGGTTTATCCGTGATTTATCCAGACCTAATTCATCAGCTAAACGCTGCTGCGTCAGACCATTTTCAGCCTTTCGATGGACGAACATTTTCTGAAGATCGCGGCCGATATGGCCGATAATCTCAGCGCGCGACCTATCTTCTTCACTTAAATCAAATTCAAAAGACATCGCTCGGTTTCGCTCCAACCATCACTTTAGGCTCGTCCAGGTCCAAGGTCTCGCGCATTCTGACAACCTCGTTGCGATACCCATCGTGCAGATCGTGCCCATGGGTATTCGCGAAGGTATCAACCGCTGCGATAATGAAATTCTTCGGGCGGACAAACCAGCCGAAGAAACGCAGATCAGGTGACTTCAGTTCAAACACATCCGCTTCATACGGACGCATCAGCCAAAAGTCCTCGCCTTCATATAATTCTTCGCCGCGAATGAAGTTACCAAGCAGAATCCATGCCTGTAAATCTGGTCGCGCCTGATCCTCGTAGAAAGAGTTGAGTATTCCAAGCTCTTGCCTGAACCACTCTTCAACCCGGGGGAAGAGCCAGATTTTACGCTTCTGGGGGGTGATTTTTGGCATAGCAAGGGGAACCAACTCCTTTCGCGCTTCCAACCCCTCCAATGTTGCCATATAAGTCAACACGCGCAAGTTAACAAGTGATTAAAAAAGATTCGAAATCGCGCGCCTCCAAGTTGTACTTGGCGATATCGAACTGCGTAAGTCAAGCGCGAGAGGCTCCACCTCACCAATCCTGCGCTATGATGGAAATCATTTCCATTTTATCATTTTCATCAACGGGTGAAAGACCACTTCGCGTCGATTGAGATCATTAACCAAAGGGCGCTCAGGCGCCGGAGGCGCAACGCTCCCTTCGAGACTCTGCCGCTTACATTATCCCCGCTCCTGCGGCGCCAGCTTCGCATCGCCCATGTCCGGCCGGTATCCTTCCGCGCCCCAACGATGCGCCGTCCGGTCCCGCGCCGGCGGCTGATAGTGCCGTGCCAGCGCCATCAGCGCCGCCCGGAGCATCAGTTTGGCAGAACGCACAGGCCATTGCCGCTCCCGCTCCACCGTTTCCAGCCCCTTCTCGAAACAGCAGACGTCGAGCGCCACGCCGCACAGTTCCGGCCCGATCGCCTCCATCGCCCGCGCCACCCGCTCCCGGGCGGCGAGCGCCGTATCGGAAAGATCAGCCGCCGCATTGCGAGCCGCCCCCCTGGCCGTTGCCTGGAGGCGCGGCTCATAGGTCATCGTCAGGCGGGGTTGCAGTCCTGCACGGGTGAAATCCGCATGCAGGCGTTCGCCTGCGGCAAGCGCTTCTGCAGGCAGGAAAACCGCACCCGATTTCTCCTTCAGCCGGGCCATGGCCCCAAGAGGCGATTCGGCCCGGTTGACGCGGTAGCGCGCCCCCGTCCGCGGATCGCTGACGTCGACCACATCTCCATGCTGCTCCTGAAACCCGGTTTCTCGCGCCAGCAGTGCCCGACGCAGAAAAGCCGACGCTTCAGCCAAGGCCGCCACTCTGCCCGCTGTGTAAGAAACCAGTCCTCGCGTGACCGCGAGATCAAGCGCGGACCGAGAAAATATAGCCGCCTCTCCGCCCAAGCCGATCGACACGCTGTCGCCCGCGGCCGAAACAGCCAATGGCCCGGCTTTCCCCCGGCCCGCGACACGGCGCACCAGCGACAGCATTTCCTCCTCTGCCTCACGCATGTTCGCCGCTCCCCGCCGCGCCGAACACCGAAACCACCACCCGCTCGATGGCCGCGACGAATTCGTCATAGGCCTTGTCGTCGCGCCGGTCCTCGACGACATTGCAGGCATGGCCGACCGTCGTGCGGTCGCGCCCGAAGGCGACGCCGATATCG
>JAVBSF010000236.1:0-13805 GCA_031556925.1 Pararhizobium sp. | reverse complement strand
CCTTGCGACTTTGCGCCTCAAGGTAGATCCAAGGAATAAAAAGCATATAGCGTAGCCGCGTCTGGATTGTGCTGGTGCCTGGAAAAAGGAGATCGGCAAGACCATCGCGCACTGTTCCCAAACCTAATTCGTCGCGAGCTTCAGGTTGTTTGAAGAGATCGATCAGCGTTTGTGCGCGTCGCCGCTCCTCGGGGTCGAAATCAATCCAAGCAAGATAGGACATACAAATTCCGTCTAGGGCGCTGAGTGGAACAGACGGCTCGTTCCTGCCGCGGAAGTGGTCACGGTTTTGAACTGGCCTGATGAAAAGTCGGCACGTTGTGAAGGGCCCCCCGCAATCAGGATGGAGGGGAGGGAACATTTGGCCTGACCGCGATCACCGTCGCACTCGTCATCAGGACGATCAGCCCCTGTTCTGCTCCCGTCATTTCGAGATACGCACGGACCTGCGCCCGATAATGGTCAAGCGTTTTGGGATCGGCATTTACATCGCTCTTCCAATCGATGACCACAGCTGGCGTCTCCCCTGGACCAACCGTCAGCGCATCGGCTATGCCCGCCGTTGCGACCAGCTCAGCGTCTTTCTCGCGAAGCGCGTAAACGGGGAACTCGGCAGACAGCGCCGGCCGGAGGGCTGCGATTTCGGGCAGCCTTAAAGTCCGTCCAACGCAACCAGCCAGCTCCTCGGGGGAGAGCCCGGCAGTTGGGTCGGCGACCGGAACTACGCCAAGCGCACGGACGAGCTCCCCGGCTCGCGCAGAGAGCGCCGCGTGCGAGTCGCCGGTTTCGCCGTTCAGGACTTCTTCCATGAGCTTGTGAAGGACGAGCCCGCGCTCACGGCCACCCTGCACGGTGGAGGAAGCTACGAGCTCCGGCGGTGTATTATCATCCGAACCGGTCCAGATATCGGCTTGCTCTTCCTGCAAGACCGTTCCGGCTGCATTCTCGTCACGGCTCGGAGCAAGCCATTTCAGTAGGATCTGCTGATCCGTGATTGCGCTGGCCTCAGCGGCGAAGCTCTCACGCGTCTGACTGTTGCTGTGGCCGTGAGCTACCACGACTGGATCTGGTGGTAAATGCGATACGTCCAGCGCGGCGAGGTCCGCGAGTGACAGATCTACAAGACCAATCCAGGCAGACTTCGAAGGGGCTACGTCCAGGCGTGGCAGGATCAGCAGCTCACGGGCACGGGTCGCAGCGACATACCAGAGACGGACACGTTCTCGGTCCAATTCCGCCTTCTCGGCTTGCCGCGCTGTGTCATAGCCAGAGGGAGGGACACCGAGAACAGGGCAGTAGAAAGTGTCGTTCTGCCGGTCAATCACCGCGCTGTCAGGTGCCATTACGCCGGTCATAGTGTTGATGGGCATAACGACCGGCCATTCGAGACCTTTGGCAGCATGCATGGTGAACAGCGCGACGGCTTCCTCTTGCGCGTCGGGTCGACCCTCGACCGCCCGGGCCTCGTCAGTCCAGGCCGCCGTCATCGCCTCGGAGAAGGCGCGTAGGCCGCGCACCGCATAACTGCTCGAGAGGCTGAGATATAGGTCCACATTGGCGAGCGCCCGCTCGGCCTGACCCCGATGTCGATCGAGCAGAATGGGACGCAAGCGCAGGACATCCACGGCTTGCGACAGCAGTTGGTGCGGCGTGGTGCTGTTGCCGCGCCGCTGGAGTGCCTGCAGCTTTTCAATGACGTCGCGCGCTAGCGGATGACTGATTGCCGCCGGGTCGACGCCAAGGTCGAGGCGGGGGATTCGGTCAGGTTCCTCCTCGGACCGGGGGAGAGCCCAGACCACGTCCAGTAACTCTTCTTCGCTGAGCCCGACCAGCGGGCCGCGCAGCAGCGCCCCCAGCGCCAGAGTGTCACGGCGATCGGCCAGCGCACGGGTCAGTGCGATAAGATCCTTCACCTCCTGCCGGCGGAAAAGGCCCTTGCCGGCTTGCGTTGCCACCGGAATGCCGCGCCGTTCAAGGGCTTCCTCATAACGCCACAAATCCGCGCCGGTCGGCGCGAGAAGAGCGATGTCACCCGGTTGACAGGGGCGTTCCGCGCCGGCTTTCCGATCCAGAACGGGATGGCTACCGATTAAGCGAGCACACAGCTCAGCCACAGCGTCGGCTTCGGCATCGCGTTGCTGTTCGGCGCTGGCTTTGCCATTCTCGTCGGCGACGGCGATGTCGAGCGCGGCAACACAGACGCCGCCGCGGTCGTCATGGAAGGGATCGAGTGCGGTGAAGCCGGGCTGTCCGTCCGCTGACAGGATCGCCTCGAAGCGCTCGTTGACGAATGTGAGGATCGAGGCGCAGGACCGGAAATTGGTCGAGATCGACACAAGACCGTCCGCATCCTGCACCGAAAAGGCCGTCCGCGCCTGGACATAGGCGCCGACGTCGGCGCCGCGGAAACGGTAGATCGCCTGTTTGGGATCTCCGACGAGGAAGAGCGCCCCAGGCCGGATTCGAAAGCTGACCCAATCTCGTGGATCCTCCGCCGGGTCACCGCAGAGCCGCCAGAAGATTTCCGCCTGAAGCGGATCGGTATCCTGGAACTCGTCGACGAGGACCTTCGCGTACCGTTGCCCGAGCGCCCGTCGCACGGCCTCATGGTCACGCAGCAGATCCCGTGCGGCGTAGATCAGGTCGTCGAAATCGAGCTGGGCGCTAGCGCGCTTGTGCTCTCGATACCGGTCCAACATCGGCCGTGCTTCATCGATCAGCGCTGCGAGCACCTGGCCAGACGCCGACTGAAGGAGGGCGGTCCACGCAGCGCAGCAGGCGTCAAAGAAGTCTTCTGCGGCATCGTTCAACCGGTCGGCGTCGGCTTTGGAAAGCCCCGCCTGTTTTGCCGCCGCCGCCCATTTGCCCTTCTTGCGATAGGAGGAGAAGTCGCCAGCCTTGGTGCACAAGTCGGGATGTGGGCGCGAGACCAGCAGCCCGACTAAGCCGGCAGGCGTTTCCGCGTTCAACACGGCGGGCAAGCGCGCAGCCATTTCGGAAAAGCGTGCCGCATAGACCTCCGTCTCCGGCTCACGGACGCTGGCGGTCTGCATGAAGGCGGAGAGATCATCAGCCGCCTGCCGAAACGCTTCCAAATGGTCCGCAAGCGGTATCACCGCCGGAGCGACGAGGCTCCTGCGCCGGCGCAGCGCTTCGGCGACCCTGTGCATCAGGGCCACGGTCTCGCCAGGGCTGTGCAGAACCATTTCGGCGAGGATGCCATCATGGTCGCCGGACAACCTCTCTCGAAGCCAGCCATCCACTATTTCAAGAAAGGTGAGGTCGGCCTGGTTGCGGTCCATGACCGTGGCACCCGGATCGATATCAGCCTCTGCCGGATAGGGCTTGATCAAACGCTGACAGAACCCATGGATTGTCGAACAGGTGATCTCGTCGATCGCGGCGCTCGCTGCGATGAGATTGTCACGCTGCATCTGCGACAGACCGCTTGGAAGCCCCACCCGAAGTTCGGGTGCAATGTGGCCCACCGCAAGATCGCTGACGAACTCCCGAACACGGGAAAGGAGCTCGCTCGCCGCGAGCTCAGTGAAGGTGACGGCGGCAATCGCGCGAGGTGCAACACCCTGTGCCAACATCACAGCGATGCGGCCGGCCATAACCGCTGTCTTGCCAGAACCTGCTCCTGCCTCGACGAGGATGGAACGCTGGTGGCCGCTGATGGCATCGCGCCGGGCACTGTCATCCTTAAGGATTCTTTGCATGATGGTCATCATTCCGCCTCCCACACCTGAGCGACTTCGCCAAGCCGCTCGCTCGCGGCGGGTTGCTTGCGTTTGCAGTATGTTGCGTTGGCATTGGCCGGCAGGGCGAATGCGAGGTCGTCGTAGTCACCGCCCGTGTCCGGACCCGGCAATGCGGCGCCACTTGCAAGCGCGCTACGCGCAGCCCGCAGGAACTGCGTGATCTCAGCCAGCATGGCTTCCGGATCATCCAGCCGAACTTCGAGCGGTTCGCGCGGATAAAGTAACGACGCGCTAATCGCGACCTGGTCGCCCAACAACGCCTTCACGGCGAAGGCGTAGAGGCAGCGTTGCAGCTCACGCCCGCCATTCAGTCGAATTTCGCCTTTAGGAGGCTTGCCAGTCTTGTAATCGCGAACGAGCGCCCGGCTTCCGTCGCCGGCAATGTCGAGCCGATCGATATAGCCCGCGATCTGAAAGCCCGTATTCGGGATAAGGACAGGCAAGCTCGCATTCCAGGGAAGCACCGCCGTCGACTTCGGCTCGGCCCCTCCGAAGGGAACTTCGCTATAGGAGCGGCTTGCTGGTAGATGTTCGTCGCCGTAAGAGAGGGCCCGCGCCGCCAGAAGGCGCACGTCGCTGAGTGTTCGCTCCCAGATAACTTTAGGAGGAACCGGGCGTTCACTTTCCCAATCAATTGCGGCCGCATCCGCAGCCTCCGCCACGGCTCTCTCGATCGCGGACGCATCTGCGGAGGACAGACCGCCGGCCGCTTCGAGGGTCCGCAAAGCGCGATCCAATACCAGGTGGATCAGATCGCCTGCTGCGAGGGCATCGAGCACAAGAGGCTCGGCGCTGCTCTGCGGTGCGCGCCAGCCGAAGGCGTAGCGCCAGAGGAAACCAATTGGGCCGCGCAGCAGCGTCTTCAGCGAACTGGCCGACTGCGTTCGCGCAAGGATCGTGAGAATGAGCGGATGATCAGGTCGCACGAGGCCGTCATGGGACGTGATGTCAGGCGAGCGCCAGTCGCGCCAGCAACTGCGGGCAGCGATCGCTTGGGCAACCGCTGCGAACTCTTGCGGTCGCGCCATTAATCGATCGGTTTCGCTAAATGCGTGCTCGGGAATGGCGTTGCGACGCAGGTACGTTTCGTCGCCATGGGCAGCAAACAACGGACTGCGCCCGAGCAGACGACCGTCGCTGTCGCGACGGGCGCGAGAGAGGACGACCTCGCCCGACGTAGTCGCGATAATTGTTTCAAAATCCCTGCGATCTGCGAGGCTGACCGGAAGCGGGTCGAGCTCGGCGGTCGGAATGATGTGGTCGGGAATCAGCCGGTCCTCGGCAATCCCGCGCGGCCAACGAGAGGAGTTGAGACCGATCAGCCGAACGAAGCGCCGGGGTGAGGCCGCGAGCGCGCTTGCTGGCATCCAGACAACCGACACGCAAGCCTCAAGCCCGTCATCCTGCTTTAGCGCCTCGAGCGTGACATCGACAGATTCGGCAGGCCCGGCGAGCAGCGCCTTGCGCCAGATGGCCAATGACCGACCTTTAAGGAAGGCATTGCCTATCTCCTGAGCAGCGGCGGGTCCTTTTGCCAATATGTCAATCGCCTTGCGCAGCGTTGGTGCGTGATCCTTAGCATCGGGCCAGTCTGCTGGCTTGAGGCGCAAGAGCAGTCGGTTCCAGGCGGCAGATGTCGACAAGGGTGCATCGTTCGGCAGAACGCGCAGCCAACCGTCGGGAAGCATCGTCAACGGTGCCGATTCTCGGCACAGCGTGGCAAGGCGGCGCAGACGGGATTGTGAGAGCCCGCGCACAACGATGTCGGCAAGTGCGGCAGCCGCCTGGCCTTCTCGTGTCGCGACCGCCCGCATACCATGGACGAAATGCAGATCGAAATTGGCGTCGGCGCGCAGCGCTAGGAAATGATCGTCATAATCCGCCGGCGAAGCCGTGGCGATTGCGATTTCAGACGGTGAGATGCCAGAGCCAAGCAAGGTGCGAGCCCAGCGCATGGCCTCTATGGCTTCGTGATACGCGGTCGCGCCGCTGACAGACCGAACCGCCGGCGCTTCAGCCTTGCCCCGCACAACGGCGACGCCGCTCTCGGTTAGCCAGCTCGGGACCGACCGGGGACCGGCCGTCCACTGAACCGGAAGGCGCTCGGCCAGTTGCTTGATCAGCGGACGCCAACATGGAGAAAGCTCTGTCAATCCGACAATCTCGATCTTCCCAAAAATCGCGGGTGCATGGGCGATGCGGCTACGTGCTGCCGCGACGATGTCGACCGGGCGCATCATTCCGGCAGGCAGTTGCGCCAGGACTGCGGTTTCCAGCCGGGAGATTGCTGACAGCCGCGGATGATCACTCGCCCGAGCGGCCAGATCGATGCCGGCGCGCCAAGCCTTGTGCAGTGTGTCCGCCGCTGCCCCGATCATGCCCGGCAGCATCTTGATGCTTTCCAACTCCCCCATTGGCGTACTGGGGAGAACTGCTTGGATCGCCGTGCGCAGGCTTTCCTCATCGATCGGCCGCGCGAATCCCCCGGCAAGCCGCACCGCAGCTTGCTCAAAGGACATAATCTGAAGGCCGTGGCAGGCGCCGCGGGCCGCAGCGAGGCGGGCTTCGCGCATAGCGAGGCGACCATGAACGACGAGTGTTGACCGGCTCGAGTTGGTCATACTGCTTTCCTTACTGGGCTGATCCTCGCCGAGGCGTGGTTCACGACCTACGTGCTTACGGACGCACGACTCTCTCGAAGTTGAGTGCGCTGCATCTTTTCTATGAGGTATTAGTGATGTTTCGAAAGTACACTTCCGCGCGAAATGCTTGCGCGGAAATGTAACTCACAAGTTTATTTTGCAGGGCGTCCCGAGATCCACGCCCAGAGGCGCTGCCAGAGACTGTGCTGTACTTTCACCGGAGCGGGCTGAACGGCAGGCGCGACCTTTGGCGGCTGCCCATAGAAGCGGGCCTTGGCCGCGCGATCGCGACGTCGCTCGGCTTCGACCTGCTCCTCACTCCAAGGACCGGCTTCGATCACCTTGCCCCGGTCGATCACATAGTGCGATCGGCACTTCAGCGTCCAATTACCGATCGACGGTCGAAGCGAGACTGTCTCGCCGTCGAACGTCATCTTCCAGTCCGTCGGCGTGAAAGGCGTGACGACCTCCTCGCCGCAGCCGCAGCAGCAGCTATGGGCCGATGTCGCATATTCGATCGAAACATAGAGCACGCCTGGCTCCAGGCGCTCAGGGATGTGTTCGATGAAACGATGGTCGAGTCGCTGGTGCCGCATCACGCAAAGTCTCCGTTGATCAGCATGTTGCCGTCGGTGGTGTAGGTGCAGTGATGCTCGCGCTCGAGGTCGCGATAGAACCCGCGAATCTTCTTCCCTTTCACGACCGCGAGAACGGCATTCAAGGCGTTGAGATCGGCGACCTGGATGTTGGATGCGTAGATATCCTTGGCGCCGCCGCCAACGAAGGAGATGCGCTGCCGCGCGTGATCTCGCTTTTCCGGCGTGCTGGCGGTGACCCGCAGGATGCCGCCGAGCGACCCATCATCGAGCTCAAGCCCCATCCCGACATCGATGAACGCGGCTCCGATCGCCTCGAGCTTCTCCACGATCAACCGTTTCGCCTCTCCAGCATCGAGAGAGAGGAATGCAAAGGTGACGCCGTCGAGAACGTGGAGATTGTCGGCGCTCAGCGCGGCGTCGTGCGCCGCGACGTTGCGGTGCATCCGGCTGTAGATGCGCTTCAAGTATTCGACCTTCTTGGGTGCTTCCCGCAGTTCCTCCAGGCTCGGAGCACCCGGTGCGCGGAACGCGTTATGGGTCAGGAACTCGTCGCTATCGAACAGATGGATTTCCCGAACCGGCGTCTTTGCGACGAGATCGAGAACATAGCCGCCGGTGCCGCCGAGCCCGATGATGGCGATCTTTTCGTTGACGAGCCGCTCTGTCAGCATGCCTATACCCACGCGGTCGGAGGCTGTTTCGACGTAGTTGAAGACACTCTCTTCCTCCTGCTCGGGCTCACGGAAAGTGTGAGCTGTCACGCCGGGCTTCAGCACAGCCGCCGGGCCCGCGATAATGTTCGCGTAGCTCGTCATCTTGTGGTGGTAGTCCGTATAGTCACCTTCCGGCTTGCTGGAGAAGCTGTGCGTCGCCTTCAAGCCGTGACCAAGGTCGAAGGCGCCGTTGGCGTGCGAAATCCCTTGAATTCGAGCGCCATTGGCGTGGCATGGGAAATCACCGTCCCAGTGGACGACATGTGTGTCAGGCGTGCGCGTCTGATCTCCGGCTAGCGTAAGGCTGGAGATCAAGGTGCCGGTGCGCACTTGCCGGCGTTCATCGACATAAGGAATCTCGCGCATGACGAGATAGCCGCCCCGCTGCTGGACGAAGTAGCCTTCGTCCAGCAGGCGCTTGAGGTCAGGATTACGATTGAACAGTGCGCGTGACATTGAACACGGTCCCCTTCTTCTTGACATCGACAGAGCCGCCGGCCCCGAGTTCTCCGGCATGCGGCGCAGATGCCGCATGCCGGTAGGTCATCGAGAAGACGACGTTCGGCGGGTGTTGGCCCGGAAAGGCGAGCTGGACGATCTGCTCGAACGTCACCGTGCGTTCGTCCACCGTGCGGAGGCGCGAGTTGACGATGATCTCAAAGGTAATTGGCGGCTTCGGAGCGGTGATGAAACGCTCGATGCCGGCGCCGGTCAGATCGATCAGTTCGTTGTGTTCGATCAGGCGATCTTCACCGCCTTGAACTTCGAGGAAGACCGCCTCGTTATCACCCGGCTTCGCCAGGCCATAGAGGACCGCGCCGCTGATAACGGGCTTGCCCCAGCGCAGTTCGTCGTCATTGAGGATCAGCTTGAAGTCGCGGTCCGTCTCAAAAGCAATGAAACGTTCAGCGCCGCGTTCGCGCAGATCGAAGAGCTCATTCAAGCGCACGTCCTCGAAATCGCCCGAGGGCAAAATCGCAAAAAGACTGTAACCCTGCCGGGGGTCGAGGGCGGCGGCTTCGAGCAACTGACGTCCGAGAGGCACGGGATCGGTCACCTGACGGTGCTGAAAATTGAGATCGCCCTCAGCGAGGAGGAAGCGATAAACCCGCGCCGGACGAAGCGGCCGGCCTTCGCGCAGCGCATCGCCGACATCGTCAAATTCAAGAAGTTCTTGTGTACTCATAGATTGGTTCCTTAGATTTGCGCCGTGGCGACGCCGCGGCTCTAAAGATCCAATCGGAGCGAGATTGGCCGACCGGTAAGGTCAGGCAAACTTTTTTTTCAAGGGGCCTTCGGGGGTCGGTCCACAAATGAAGAAAGCCGGGCAGTTCGGGCAGGTGAATGGTGAAACGTCGGCCGGGAAACGGCCGGCGCGAATGTCGACAAGAAACTTTGCAAGCTTGTCCTTGCGCCCTGTTAACTCGCGATCCGACAATGAGAGCGCACGCGCTTCGCCATCGGAGAGATGAACCAGTTCAGCGACGGCGCCGGGGAAGGCCTGCTTGACCGCGAGGATCAGCGCCGCAGCGCCGACGTCCTTGCTCTCCGCAGATCGCATGTGACCTGTGCCGACGCGCCGCACGGCGCGAACACCGTCGGGTCGAACCAGCACCTCATCCGGTTGGACGAGTATTTCCTCGCCTTCAATTGTGAGGCTGACCGCTGCGGAAGGCTCCGCGACGGCTCCTGCGCGGCTGGACAGGAAGAAGCGCAGCATCGCCATGGCCAGGTCGAGGAATTCGGCGCGATAGCCGTGATCTGAGAGCCCTTGGCTGGCAAACGCTGCTTCAGCACGATTTTGGAGGTCCTGCTCGGAAGGCGACAGATCGGCTGCAATCATCGCCCCGACGACTGAGCGAACTGCCTCATGCAAGTGCATGAAGGCGGTAGCGGTTCGACGGCCGCCGACCTGGAGGATGTGCGTGTAAAGAAAGCGGCGAGGGCATGATTCATAAAGTGCGATTTGCGGTCCACTGAAGCGAAGCCGTCCGTCGATGATCAATTCGACACCTCGCGCTTCGGCCGCCAGCGGAAGTGGCCGCGTCGGCACGATCGAGCTGCGCGTCAACGCCCCAAGACGATCGAGGAATGGCGAGAGCGGCCGATTGTGACCGTTGCTCTTCTGTGTCGGCGCATAGAGGACCAGGCGATCGCGAGCGCGCGAGAGCGCAACATAGAAAAGGCACTCCTGTTCCTCGGCCTGGCCCGCTCGGAATGCTTCCAGTACGCTGCCTTCAGAACCTGTGATCATGCCCGGGGGCGCCGGACAGGGCGGGGCAGGGGGGGTGCGTGGAATCGTATCGCTGTTGAGACCCAGAATATGCACGCCTTCGAACTCCAGGCCTTTGGCGCCGTGAATAGTCATCAGCCGCACACCATCAAGATGTTGAGCTGCTGCTGGCAACTGACGCAGGTCGCGGTCGTCGCCGAGGCGCACAAGCCTGCGCACGCGATCAAGCAGGCGCGTGATAGGTAGTCCGCGCCCCGACGGCTGTACTCGCACGAAGTTGAGAAACTGCCAGATAGCAATTCCCCGGGTTCGATCGCCGAGGTCCAGCGATGTCCCGAGACGCGCCGCAATCTGCGTGCGATCGAGGAGCAGTGTTGAGAGGACGGTCCAGGGCGAGGCGGCTTCGTCGAAGGTTGCGAGAGCAACTGAGAGCTTGCCGAGTGCCTCGCGTCCAGCCACACTCACGCCTGGGATTAAATCGACGTGCTGAAGCCAACTTGCCGGAGCGGGATCTGTGGTTCGCAGATGCTCGAAAACTGCGGCGACGTCTGCGAAAGACATCGCGAAATCCGGCCAACAGGCGACTCGTACCAAACCCATGGCGCGCCGGTCAACGAGGATCGATAGGATTGCCAGAAGATCCTTGACCTCACTTCGTTCAAACAGGCTTCCCAGGAATAGGACCGGCACGCCGAGCCGTTCGAGATCTTGACCGATCCTCGACAGCTTTTCGTTTCCGGTGCATAAAACCGCCTGATTGCGATAGGCGTGGCCCGCGCGGCGGAGTTCCTCGATCGCGTCCGCTAAAGCGACCTGCTGCTCTTCGGCACGCTTGACCGTGCGCAACTCTGGCCCACGCCCATTGCGGTCCCGCTCTGCTTCGAGACCACTATCGGCGTCACCTGCTCGCATCGTGACAGCAAAGTTGGAAAACTGGTGACGATCTCTGACGCCGAACGATAGTTGCGCTTCAAACGCCCGCGCTTGCCGCCGGCAAAGTCTTCCTTGCCGAAGCGAGTCATGTTGAAGGATGAGGCTCCACGGAAGCGATAGATGGACTGCTTGGCGTCGCCGACCACCCAAAGATTGCGACCGTCAGGTCGTATTGCGCTTAACAATCTCACACTGCTGCGGTTCACGTCCTGATATTCATCGACTAGGACATGATCGTATTGTGCCTGGAGTGTTTCGCGAATGGCCGCATCCTTTTCAAGCAGTTGCACCGGCAGCGCGACAAGGTCACCGAAGTCGATGCAATGCGCGTTGCGCTTGAGCTGCTCATAGGTCGCGTAGACACGAGCCACCTCGACGGCACGCTCTGCCGCTTCGCGGGCCTCGGTGTCAGTCGCCTTCGTTAGCATGGCGCCAGCGAGCGCGGCGTAACTGTTGGCGTCGACCACCTCATCCTTGGCTCTGGATATAGCAACCAGCATGTCGGAGATGATTTGGGTGGGATCATACAGGTTACGATAGTGAGCCAGCCTCAGACGCGGAAACTCCTCCTCTAGGAGCTCAACTGCCTCAGTACGATCCATCATCCGTGGATCTTTTTGTAAGCCGAGCTCCGCATAGAACCGGCGGATGATATCGAGGCCAAAGGCGTGAAACGTGCCGATCCACATTGCGGCCGCTGCGTCGGGCCTCTTGCGCGCGATCCTTTCGGCCATTTCACCCGCTGCCTTGTTCGAGAACGTCAGAAGCAGGATGCGCCTTGGATCGACACCGTCTGCGAGGAGGCCTTCAACGCGTGCGACTAACGTCTGGGTTTTGCCAGTGCCTGGCCCTGCTTCAAGCAGGTAGGCCCCTCCGCGATGCCCCGCCGCCGTTGCTTGCAAGGGATTCAAGGGCCGTTCCTCATGCGCTGCCGTCGGCTTGGTCGGGAAGGGCGGCAACAAGAGGGCATCAAGCAGCTGTTGCGACACGACCTCGAACGGCGCGCCGAGCTTCTCGGCAATCTCAGAAGCAGAAAGCCCTCCAGCTACGTGGAGTTCTCGGGCGACACTACGAGGAAGCAGCAACTCTCTCGCGAACAGATCCATCTGGACTTCGCGCCGTTGCTTGCGCCCATAGTCGACAACCCGATCAATACCGACCGGTGATGGTTCGGCGGCGCGGGCGGGGTCGATCGTCGGCGCAGACTCATCGTCCGGATCGTCGCCAAGCTCGACATGCCCGATCTCGTGCGCAACAAGGAAGGCTTTCTCGAATAGAGAGCCAACATTCTCATGGAGGATCAGATCGTCGGCGGCTATGAAGGTCGCGCGACCGCCGTTGAGCATAGCTGCACCCGCCGCAGTCGGCTCAACGTCAATCCCCCGCCGCGTGGCCTCGGCGACGACGAATTCATATGGTGCCCAAGGATTGGCGCCGGATTCGACAAGGTGAGCGTGAAGCTCGGCGGCGACTTGCCTGGCAAGCTCCACGCTGTCCATATCAGTCCATCTCCCCCAAAAGCCGGGTTCGCTTCTCAACGGGAATGCCGGCGTCGATCAACACCTTTTCGAAAGTGACCTGCTCACCCGTGGTCGGCTTTCCGTCAGCCTTGTAGCTACGAGCCGCAGCCAGTGGGGTGGCTCCCCAAGACAACTCCAGCTGGGCGACGGAGCAGCGCATTGCGATCGCCAGATTTTCAAGAAAACGGCGAGGGATACTGAGAAACGACACGCGCCGTTCACGCAGTGCCGTGACGACCTGGCGCGGGATGTCCAGTTGGTGAGCGACGGTGCGCCAGTCAGCGGCTGTGAGAGCCGCAAAAGGATCTGGAATTGCCTCGGGCAGAGCCCTCGCATGTTGCGACCAGGCGGCATCAATCAGCGCCTGATCCGCAGCGGAAGGGGGCGCGGCCTCTTCCGAGGTCTCGCGGCTGAGTTCGCGCGAGAGATCGACGAGTTCTGCGGCGTATTCTGGGTAAAGACGCAGGTAGCGTTCGAGGGTCGAGCGATCGGGCTCGCTTTCGACTGCGAATGCGTCGAGCACGGCTTCGCGGGATGGGCGTTCGCCGGCGGGACTCATTGCTTTTCACCGTCGGCCAGAGCCACCCGCAACGCTGCAAACGCTTTGTCGCGATAAGTTCGGATCGTTTTTTCGGAACGACCTAGGGCCTTGGCGATGGTCATGACGTCTGGCTCCTTAGAATCTATTGGGAAGCCCTGTTTCAGCATATGTATGATCCTGATTTGTTCTGGCGGTAAAGCTTCAATCGCCGCATCCAAACGCGACCGGTAAGACGGATCGTCAAAATCCGATGCGGCGAAAGGATCATGGGCTCCGGCCGCTGCCTCGACCTCTGCTGACAGTTCACCACTCTCCTCGTCATATTCGAGAGGCTTGGATCTGTTCTCGTCGCGCCAAGCCTGTTCCTGAGCATCGCGTCGCAAGCTCGCCACAGCGCCATCGAATCGCACCTCGAAATAATCGAGTTTGTCGACGTATGATGCTCGGTCTGCGGATAGAATTTCTACAAACCGGCTGAAGACTTTGTCACGCACCACGCTGCGCGTCAGCGATTCAGTCTTGCCGTCGGAGTTCTCCGGTTTGGGCACGCTGCGGAGCACCCGCTCCATAAGTATACGATAAAGGCGCTCGAACCATGTTTCGTTATTGTCGTGACGACTAGCGCGGATGAAATACACGAGGCACTCGCTGGGTACGTATCCCGGCTCGGAGCGCTTCGTAATTGCAGCTCTGCCGATTAACTCGTCGCGTGGCAGCGCGGCCAACTCGGCGATGAGTGTTTCCACCTTCCTGTCGCGCTCATAAAGCTCGCCAGTAAGTCGTCGCTTGCGCAGCGGAGCTACAACCGTGTTGCCGTTACGATGAGCTTCCGGCTCCGGTTTCGCCCCCACTACTCCGTC
>JAVBSF010000549.1:0-5446 GCA_031556925.1 Pararhizobium sp. | reverse complement strand
GGTTAAGGGGAGGGGTGAGCAACGTCAAGGAAAAAGCGGAAGAACGCTCTAAAGAAGCCCACCGGTGCCCGTGCGGCGATCCCGGCCGGCGACAAGCTGCCCACCGTCGGTTCTGCCTGCAAGCTCGACCGTGTGCTTCAGCGACCAGATGCCCAGGTCTTCGAGCGTCAGCGGCTTCGAAATCAGGTAGCCCTGGAAGTTGTCGCAACCCGCCGCCGAAAGCACGGCCATTTTCTCCTGCGTATCGATGCCTTCGCCGATGACCTGCATGTCCTGCGCGTGGCACAGCGCGATCACCGCCCTGAGCGCCGGCAGCATTTCCTCGCGGGCGAGGTTTTCGACCAGCGCCCGGTCGAGCTTGATGGTGTCGGCGGTGTATTCGATGATCTGCTGCATCGACGTGTAGCCGGCCCCGAAATCGTCGATCGAGATACGGAAGCCGCGGTCGCGAAGCCCCTCAATATTCTGATGAAGCTGATCGCCGAGGGTGACGGCATAGGTTTCCGTCAGCTCGATTTCGATTGCCCCTGGCCGGACACCGTGTCGTTCGAGGCAGAGGTCGAAGTGATCGACGATCGTCTTTGAATGCAGCTCCGCCGAGGAGATGTTGATGGCGAGCGTGGTATCCGCGCCAAAAAGCCGTTGCAGCGTCGCGTAATCGGCCATTGCGTGATCGATGACCCAGCAATCGATCTTGGTGAACTGGCCGGAGCTTTCGGCGATGGGAACGAATTCGTCGGGGCGGACATTGCCGAGGGTGGGCGATACCCAGCGCAGAAGGGCCTCGCAGCCGACGACCTTGCCGAGACCGTCGACGATCGGCATGTAGACGAGGTGGAACTGTTCGTCCGGATCGACCTGCCGCAGCTCATCCTGGATGAGACGCACGCGGTCGCGCTTGTCCTTGAGATCGCGGGAGAAGCGCGCCGAACGGTTCTTGCCGTTGGTCTTGGCCTGATACATGGCGGCATCGGCGTTGGAGATCAGCTCGGCCAGGTTGACGGCATCGACGGGGCAGATCGCGACGCCGATGCTGGCGGTCACCGGATATTGCTTGCCGCGCACCTCGAAACCGCCGGAAAACAGGCTGAGAATGCCGGCGCAGGTTTCGCGGATCGTGCCGTCACCCGGCGAGGACTGCAGGAGCACCGCGAACTCGTCGCCCGAAAGCCGTGCGAGAAGCGCCGGCGGCAGGCCGCGCCGCTCGACGACGGCATCGACGGTCTCGCGAAGCTGCGTCGCCAGCCGGCGCAAGAGGTCGTCGCCGACGTCATGGCCGTGCTTGTCGTTGACGAACTTGAAGTTGTCGATGTCGATGAACAGCAGGCTGCAATGACGTTCGGCATCGACAGTTTCCTGCACGATGGTCGCTGCCAGATTGTTGAAATGGCCGCGATTGCTGATGCCGGTCAACGTGTCGGTCCACGAGGCGGTCTGCACCAGTTTCAGCGCCCGGCTGGACTGGTCGTGCAGCTGCTTGATGTTGGTGGTGAGGCGTCCGATCTCGCCGGCCGCTCCCGTCTCGATGATGCCTTCCCGGCGACCGGTCATGACGGCGGTCACCTGCCGGTCGAGAACCGAGATCGGGTTGGTGATGAAGCGGGTGATGAGCACGGCCATCAGGCTCACCGAAACGAAGCTCATCGCCAGCGCGCCGAGGCCGAGCAGCCATTTCAGCCGGTCGAGGCCGGCGGTCGCATGGGTGGCGGAAGCGTCGATTGTGAGAAACAGCGACGGCGCGAGCCGCACGCCCGCCGCCAGCCTGTCATGCCAGGCCGATGGCGAGGTCGTCATGAATTCGGCCGCGACGCCATATTCTGTCTCGATGTTGCGCTTCATCGCCAGGAACTGAACCGGCTCGATCGCCACTTGCATCAGGATCGCGGAGGATTTGGTGCTCGGCAGGGGGCGGCTGAAGGTCGCGGGATCGATGAATTCGGAATAGACGATCACCGGCCGCATGTCCGGCCCCTGCAGGAAGGTCCAGTCGCGCAGCTGGTTGCCGGACATCAGGCGCTTGACCAGCGCCATCTGGGCGCTTCCGATCTCGGCGAAGGGATCGTCGCTGTTTTCGAAATAATAGGCCGGCGACAGGTCGCGGTTGAGGATGGCGAAGGAGAGGAACTTCTTCGGATCGTCGGACAGGGATCGCACGCTCTGCTGCAGGCGCAGGCCCAGCGCGTTGGTGCGGTAGCTTTCGTCGGTTTCGGAAAGGAAACCCCGGATCGCGTTACCCTCGAGGATGGTGAAGAGGAAGCTGCGGCTCTGGTTGACCTCGTTGCGATAGAGGGCTGCCAGGTGGTCGAGTTGTTGCGACAGGCGGGCCTGCTCGAGATTCTGGACGGATCGGCTCTCGGCCAGATAGACGGCCAGCGCCGCCAGGAGATAGCCGGTCAGAACGACCGGAAAGATCATAAGGAATGCGCGCTTGCCGAGGGTCACTGGAAATTCGCCATGGAGCTGATGATACGCCGGCGCGTCTGCACCGACTGGACGCTGAGTTCCTGCTGGTACTGGCTCTTCGCCAGAATATCGGCGGGCGTGTAGATTTCGGGATTGTCGCGGGTTTCGGCGGGAATGAGCTTCAGCGCGGCCGAGCTTGCCGTCGGCATGTTCAGGCTTTCGGCATTGGCGGCGGCGCTTTCGGGCGAGCCGACGAATTCGAGGAATTTCAGCGCCAGATCCTTGCGCGGCGAGGCGGCGGTGACGGCCATGCAGTCGAGCCAGGAGAGCGTGCCTTCCTTCGGCACGGCATAGCGCCAGACGCCGGGCGTGCCCGCCTTGTCGTTCAGGACATGCTGGTCGCCGCTATAGGCGAGCGCCATATGGATGTTCCTGCCGATTTCGGGAAGCTGGATCGAGGTGATGACGTAGTCATAGGTGAGCACGGAAGGCGCCTGCTTCTTCATCACCTCGAAGGCTTGCTTCAGGGTCTCGTTGTCGTTGGCGTTGATCGATTTTCCGAGCAGCACCAGCGGCGCGACGAAGGCCTCGTTGTGATCGTCATACATGGCGATGTGTTTGCGCAGTTCCGGCTTGGGCGCCATCAGGTCGTTCCAGGAGGTCGGCGCCTCCTTCACGACATCGGAGCGATAGACGATGCCCATCGTGCCCCAGAGATAGGGCAGCGCATAACCGGCGCAGCGCTTGCGCCACTGTTCCTCATAGTCTTTCAGGACGGGGACATTGGCTTGGGTCAGCGGTTCGAGGATGCCGCGCTTGCCGAACAGGGCCGCGCCGTTTTCGCCGACGACGGCGAGATCGATATTGCTGGTGGGATCGGAAAGGATTTCGTCGCGCGCATCGCCGCTGTCATAATAGGTCTGGCGGATCTCGACGCCGGTCTCCGTGGTGAATCGGTCGAGAATGCCCTGATCGATATAGGCTTCCCAGATCAGCAGGTTCAGCGTTTCGGCGCTGGCCGGCATGGTCGTCGAAAGCAAAATGGCGGCGGCAATCGTTCTCTTTAGCATGGCCCATCCCCTGGCTGCCTTGGGGTGGAACTTTAAGGAGCAATGCTTGATGAATACTTACAAGGAGATGCATGCTTCCCTATGTGGCGGAAGAAATGCCGGAAAAATATGACTTTTCAAAATTCAAGCAGTTGTCCCGTGTCGCCGATGCGGCAGGCTTGGGAAAACCGGGAGGTGACTGGTGATCTATCTGTTCCTGAAATCCCTGCATATCGTGGCCGTCATCCTGTGGATGGGCGGCATGGTGCTGTTGTCCGTGGCGTCGCTGTGGCTGGCGAAGGCGGGCAGTCCGCGCGGGGAGCGCGAGACCTCGGTGATATCCGCCGTCCGCCTATGGGATATGAGGGTCACGAACCCGGCGCTCGGTCTCGTCTGGCTGCTGGGGATTTCCATCGCCTGGCTCGGCGACTGGTATATGGATGCCTGGCTGCATGCCAAGCTGGTGGCGGTGATCGTTCTGTCGGCCCTGCACGGAAACCTGACGGCCTCCTTCCGGCGCATGGAAAACGATCCGGGACGTGCCGTGCCGAAGCATCTGCCTTATGCGGCCGCCGTAACCTTCGGCGGCCTGCTGCTCATTGTGCTGCTGGTGGTGCTGAAGCCGTTCTGACGGCTTCAGCGATGTCCGGGGAGCTTCGGCAGAAGAACCGTGAGGACGCCGAGCAGCGGCAGGAAGGACGTGATCGTGTAAACGAACTCGATGCCCTTGCTGTCGGCGACGACGCCGAGCGCTGCTGCGCCGATGCCGCCCGCGCCGAAGGCGAAGCCGAAGAACATGCCGGCAATCAGCCCGACCCGGCCGGGAACCAGTTCCTGCGCGAAGACGACGATCGCCGAGAAGGCGGAGGAGAGTACGACGCCGATGATGGCGACGAGCACGCAGGTCCAGAACAGGTTCGCATAGGGCAGCATCAGCGCGAAGGGGATGACGCCGAGGATCGAGAACCAGATGACGAAGCGCGCGCCGTAGCGGTCGTTGAGCGGGCCGCCCAGCAGCACGCCGGCGGCGCTGGCGCCGAGAAACAGGAACAGCAGCATCTGCGCATCCTGCAGGCTGACGCCGAACTTCTCGATCGTATAGAAGGTGAAGTAGCTGGAAAGGCTTGCCATATAGACGTTCTTCGTCGCCGTCAGCAGGATCAGCACGCCGATGGCCATCATCACCTGGTTGCGCGGCAGCGGCAGGGTGCGGCTGGCGGCGGGGCGGTGGCTGTTGGCGCGGCGATGGCGGGTGTACCAGACGCTGACGAAGGAGAGGATGGCGAAGCCGACCAGCGCGATGATCGAGAACCAGCCGAGGCTGCCCTGACCGCGCGGCACGACGATGAAGGCCGCAAGCAGCGGCCCGATGGCCGTGCCGGCATTACCACCCACCTGAAACAGCGACTGCGCCAGGCCGTGGCGGCCGCCCGAGGCGAGCCGGGCGATGCGCGAGGCTTCCGGATGGAAGATCGCCGAGCCCAGCCCGATGAAGCTCGCCGCCACCAGCAGCAGCCAGAAGGCATGGGCGTTGGCCAGCAGGATGAGGCCGACGCAGGTGCTGAGCATGCCCGCCGGCAGCGAGAACGGGATCGGCCAGCGGTCGGTGATCACGCCAACGGCCGGCTGCAGCAGCGACGCCGTCACCTGGAAGGTGAAGGTCAGAAGGCCGATCTGCACGAAATCGAGCGCATAATTATCCTTCAGCAGCGGATAAAGCGATGTCAGCAGCGATTGCATGATGTCGTTGAGCAGGTGGCAGAAGCTGACCGCCACGATCACGGAAAAAGCCGTCCGTTCCGCGCTGATGCCGTTTCCGGCCGGGATACTTGCCATTGTCGGGGTCTCCATCCTATTCCTGAAGAAGTCCCGCGTCTCTACAGCGATTGCACGTGGCCTGCTTTTGTGCTCTGGTCTTGTTTTTACGCGAGTGGGCCAAATGCGCATCATCACCGTGCCGGACGACGGCATATTGGAAGACGACCAGCATGAGG
>JAVBSF010000311.1:0-18125 GCA_031556925.1 Pararhizobium sp. | reverse complement strand
GATTTTCCCGAGCCCGAGGGGCCACAGATGACGATGCGTTCCTTCCTGGCAATCTCCAGATTGATATCGACAAGGGCATGATATTGCCCATACCATTTGTGGACGCCGGCAAGCTTGATCTCGGCGTTCATCGTGGCTAGCATGAATTCTCCTCCGGTTATTTCAGAACCAGCCAGCCCGACACGATGATGATCGCGGCGCCGGCAAGCGTATGGATTTCGATGGGGGCACCAAACAACAGGGCGCCGTAAAGGCAGCCCCAGACGATCTGGCTGTATTGGAAAGGTGCAACGACCGAGGCATCACCGAGCCGGAAGGCGCGCACGAGCAGCGCATGACCGCCGAACAGCATGAGCCCCGCGGCAGCAACCGTCACGAGATCCGCTTTTCCCACACTAACGAAGCCGCCGCCGGCAAAGACAACGAGCAAGGACATGATCGACAGCACGACCAGAACACTCGCCACCAGCGCCGTATCGGATTCGGAGGTCTTCGCCCCGCGCAAAAGAACAAGCGAGAGGGCAAAAAGCAGGGCGGAACCGATGGCTGCCGCATGGCCGAGGTTCATGGGAGCCACGCCGGGGCGCAGCGCCACGATCACGCCGGCAAAACCGAGAAGAACGCCGATCCAGCCGGCGCGCGACAGGCGCTCGCCAAGAAAGGCGAAGGCGAGGATGGCGACCAGCACCGGCGAGAGAAAGGCGAGTACATAAGCTTCCGCAAGCGGCAGCTCGGCAAAGGCGTAGTAGATCAGGATCGTATCGGCAGCGAGCAGGCCGGCGCGTATGAAAGCCAGCTTCGGATGGCGCGGCCAGAGTTCCTTTCCACGGCCCGAAACGACGGCGGATGCCACAATAATCAGAAGGGCTGAGACCGTGACCATGAAGGTCACCTGCGGCACAGGAAACGTTTGCGCAAGAAGTTTTACCAGCGCATCCGTGCCGGAGAAGATGGCGAAGGAACAGACCACGATCAGCGCGGCCTTGAGGTTGGATCGGGGCGCACTTGCCCTGATCGTTGATGCTGCGGTGTCAGCGGACATTGAAGCGGCCGAAATGGGCCTCGATCCGAGCCTGCAGATATTCAAGCCCGATCGAAAGAACCCAGTAGATCATGGAGGCGGTGATCAGCATCTCGATATGGCGGAACTCCGTCTGGCCCTGGGTGCGGGCAAGATACATGATTTCCCAGACACCGACGACCGATACCAGCGAGGAATCCTTCAGCATGGCGATGAACTGGTTGCCGGTCGGCGGCACGATGACGCGCATCGCCTGCGGCAGGATCACGAGGAACATCGTCTGGTTGGGGCTGAGGCCGAGCGCTGTCGCGCCTTCCGTCTGGCCGCGATTGATGCTCTCGATGCCGGCCCGGAAGATTTCCGTCATATAGGCGCCGTAGCAGAGCGACAGCGCCAGAATGCCGGCGGGAACCGCCCCGATCACATAGCCGACCTGAGGCAGGCCGAGATAGATGATGTAGATCTGCATCAAGAGCGGCAGGCCGCGGAACAGCGAGGTGTAGAAGGTGGCGAGACCGTAGATCACGCCGTTCTTCGACAGCTTGGCGATGGCGCCGGCCAGCGCGATCACGGTCGCGATCGCAATCGAGATTGCCGAGATATAGAGCGTCGTCACGACGCCCTGCGAGATCATAAAGCCGATTTTCTTGGCGATGAACGGCAGCGACAGGTCGAATGAATAGAAAAACAGCATCAGCAGCGCGAAGAGTTCAATCCAGACGGCTGCGATCTGCTGGCGGCGCGACAGAAGCTGCAGGAGCTTCCAGTTGAACGCGACGATCAGCGCCAGCGCGATCGCCGATATGGCCTGGCCGAGCTGCTTGTTTTCCTTCAGCCAGTCAATCGCCGAGGGAAAGAGCTTACCGATCCAGGCAGAGCTGATGCCGAGCGAGAAAAGGCCTGCTGCCACGAGAAAAAGGACGAGCAGCGCGCCGAGGCGCTGCGCCGTCTTAGGGTAGGTGAGTATCAGTCTTCCAAGCATGGATGTCCCCCCACAGGATCAGGCGACGCGTTCACGCCACCAGTCCTGCGCCTGCAATTTCCAATAGGTGAGTTGTGCCGTGGCAAGCCCGGCATAGCCGCCCGCCCAGACGAGGCCGAAAGGCTTGAACAGCTTGTAGCGATCCGACTGGCCGAGAATGCCTTCCGCAACCAGCTTGCCGCCGATCGCAGTGGTGTTGAGGCCGTGGCCGCCAAAGGCGGTGCAATGCCATACTCCGGGCTGCATCTCGCCGATCTGGGGCATGAGATGGCGGGCATAGGACATGAGGCCGGACCAGGCGAGTTCGGTCCTCAGGCCCTTGAGCTGCGGATAGGTGCCGGTCATTTCGCGGCGCAGTTCCTCAGCCAGAGCTGCCAGGGAGGCGGCGCGGGTGGTGATGCGCCCGCCCCAGAGAATGCGCTTGCCGTCTTCTACCACGCGATAATAGTCGCCGGCCCGGCGGTTGTCGCCGATCGCGTCGCGGGTGGCGATTGCCTCGCGGATGAGATCCGGAGCTTCCTCGGTGATCATGACGTAGGTCGCGATCGGAAGGTAGGAACGCTTCAGCTTGCCGACCAGCGAGCCGGTATAGCCGCCGGTCGTGAAGACGATGCGGCGGGCCTTCACCTGTCCGCCGGACGTTACCGCGCGCTTTTCCGCACCATCGACCTCGCAGCGCACTGCAGGCGAGTTTTCATAGATACGGCCGCCGAGACGCTCGATCTCCGTGGCCACCGCCCGCAAATAGTTCAGTGGGTGCATGTGGAAAGCCTTTGGGTCACGTAGCGCCTGGAAATAACGCTGCGATTTCAAACGGCTGCGTACCGCATCCGTGCCGAAATATTCGTATTCGTAGCCGTAATCGCGGCGCATCTCGTCCGCGTGCTGCTTCAGGCTATCGCCGCCGTCATAGCGTAACACACTCATGATGCCTGGTTGCGGCTTTGCGTCGGTAATATTGAGATCGCGGATCGTGTCGCGAACGAAGTCGACGCCTTCGATCGACAGGCGATGGATCTTGTGGGCCGCGTCGGAGCCTGCAGCGCGCGCAATCGCATCCCCGCCGGTCGCAAAACCGGGGCTGACGAAACCGCCATTGCGGCCGGATGCGCCAAAGCCGACGCTCTCGGCCTCCAGTACCACGACGGAAACGCCGGCGCGCGCCAGCTGGAGCGCTGTTGTGAGACCGGCAAGGCCGCCGCCGATGATCAGGGTGTCGCAGTCGATGCTGGCGGAAAGGGTAGGGCGCTCGGCGCTATCGACCATGGTGCGGCGGTAATAGGTATCGGGATAGGTCATGTCGGGCTCGCTTCAGGCAGGAACGACAATGCCGGGATCATCTGGAGCCCGGCATTGCTTGTGCGTCTTAGTCGGCGCTGTAGTCCTTGCCGTACCATTTGCTAGTGAGGGAGGCGAGCGTGCCGTCCTTCTTCATCTCTTCGATGATACCGCCAACCTTTGCGGTCCATTCCGGATCGACCTTCTCGTCGATGACGACGAGCGGCTCGCGGAAGGCATAACCACTATCGAGAATGCGCAGTGGGTAGCCGTTCTTGATGGCGTTCATCGCGGTCTGTTCCGGCGCGATCACCGCATCGAGACGGACGCCATCGCCGAGGCGCAGATCGTCGAAGGGCAGCATGGAGTCTGCGAAGGTGCGGACTTCGCCCGGCGTCAGCTTGTATTCGATCGGCGGCAGGCCCGGCGCATCGATTTCAAGCTTACGGTTGATGAAGTCTTCCGAGGTCGTCGCCGTCTCGACGCCGATCACCTTGCCGTTGAGGTCGTCAACGGACTTGGCCGTGCTGTCCTTGTGAACAACGTAGACATAGGGGCTGTAGTAATAGATGCCGGCAAAATCGATGACCTGGGCGCGGGCCTTGGTCGGGGTGACGGAGCCGACGCCGAGGTCGTAACGGCCCTGCCAGCGGCCGCCGGTCAGCGTTGCCCAATCCGGAGTCTGAAAGCTTACCTCGACGCCGAGGCGCTTGGCGATCTCGCGGGAAACGTCGATGTCGAAACCGACCATTTCGTTGTTGTCGTCAAGGAAGCTCTGAGGCGGCCAGCTGCTGTTGGTAGCAACCACCATCGCCTTGTTTCCCATAACGCGATCAAGCGTTTCGCCTGCTTGAGCCGAGCTTGCGGCAGCGAGCAGTGCTACGCCCGCCAGGAGCTTCGTAACGATATTCATGGTGTTCCCTCCGATCATTTTTCAGCCTTTTGTAAGATGTCTGACAACAATCTATGATCATGTAAGAAACGCTGTCAACGACGCCTTATTCGGAGTTCATGAGAAAATACGATGACTGAATGTCGGGTCTGCACAATGTAAGCGGTGCAGCATTTTGTGCGGTGCGCACTATTGGTCAGCTGCCCTTAAAACACGGCAAGAGGCGGCGAGGGGGCTGGAAACCCGATTGGCGATCTCACAGCCAGCTCCTGAGTTTCACAGCCCAGAAGCCGATTCTTGACGAAATTCTTGCGCAGGCGGGCTTTAAGGGGACGGATCCGACACAAGCGCTGCTTGCGGCGTCTATGACGGATGGAGGGCATTAAATAGCTAGTAAAAACGAGCGCTTTGTAGCGAAACCGTCAAGCATGGATGAAACGTCCTCGGGCCAATAAATCTCGGTGTTTGATCCCAGAGTTTGATGGTTGCAATTTTTTCTGTTGAATGAAAGGAAGCACTATGAACCAGATACGTCACGGGAGCGCCACGACCACGCACGCAGTCCAAGCTGCGATACAGCGATCGCAAGCTTCGGCCGGGGAACTGAGCCGGAGCTATGGAATCAATCCGAAGACGGTTTTCAAGTGGCGCAAGTGGGCAACGGTCGATGATCTCAATACCGGATCGAAGGAGCCACGTTCAACCGTTCTCAGTGAAGAAGAGGAGGCGATCATCTTCGCGTTCCGGCGACACACTTACAGGTTCGGCCATCAAAGAGCTTCTCCGCCACAATCAGTACGATTTACCAGCAGTGCTACGTATTGCACGCCTTTGCGTTTCTGAGTGCAGGTTGGCTGGCCTTTACCTTGCTCATCTTGAAGCAGGAGGCCACTGACGATGATACGTGCTCCTTGTATTTCTGGATTTTAATTCCACAAATCCAAGAATGATTAAGCGTCGAATCGAACCCCGTCCTGAACGAACTCCTGGATTCCAATCCTGCAGTGGCCCTGTTCGGGCCACGCCAGTTGGCAGGACAACGCTTGCGTTGGATATCAGCAAACAAAGAGCCTCGGTCTATCTTGACCTAAAATCCGATGCGGACCGGGCAAAACTGTCCGAACCGGAACTCTACCTTGATCAACACAAGGACAAGCTCGTACCCCTCGATGAAGTTCATCGCCTGCCGAACCTGTTCCAGAATCTCAAGGGTATCATCGACCGCAGCCGTCGAAGCGGCCAGTTCCTGCTGCTGGGTTGCGCCTTGATGACCTCATGAGGCAGTCCGGCGAGACACTGGCAGGCCGCATTGCCTATCTTGAAATACGTCCGGTCCACGGGCTTGACGTGCCTGCAGCCAGCTTGAATCTTTTGGCTGCGCGGCGGATTTCCCGAGAGTTTCCTGGCGACGAATGATAGTTTCAGGCTGCGCTGGCGGCAGAATTTCATCCGCACCTATCTTTAGCGCGATATCCCGCAACTCGGCCCTAGGATCCCTGCGGAAACGCTGCGGCGTTTCTGAATGATGCTGGCCCATCACCAATCCGGCCTGCTGAATGCCGCTGAGCTTGCCCGCTCGCTCGGTGTCGATGGTACGACGATCGCATCTTATCTCGACCTGCTTGTTGATCTTCTCCTCGCCAGACGGCTGGAACCCTGATACGCCGATATCGGCGCGGCCGAACAACTGCTCGATCATCCGGTCACCGGCGCGAGCGGGGAAGCCTTTGCCGTCGAGTCCATGATTGCGATGGCCCCGGAGGGACTTTGGTAAACTTCTGCCGCATTCCGGCTGGCGCCGAGATCGATCTTCTACTGACTCCGCCGGTTGGCAATCTATGGGCAATCGAGATCAAGCGCTGCCTCTCACCGAAGGTCGAGAAAGGATTTATCAGACATGCGAGGATCTGCAGCCCGCAAGGCGCATCGTTATCTATCCAGGGCCGGAAAGCTTTCCGCCCAAGAACGACGTGACCGCGATGCCTCTTCCCGTTGCCGCGGGGCTGATCCGCGACCAATCCTGAGATGTTTCGCGACAAGCGGCAGCTCGAACTTTTCTGTCGGTGTGCCGCAATTTTGCGGTGTGGCTGACCGAAACTAGGCGGCGCTGATCCGTGGCTTGAAAGAGCTGCTTCAGTCGCTTCTAGCTTCCGCGGGAAATCAGGGGCGATCGCCCTGACGATCAGAGAACATACCTTGGACGTGGTGTATCGCCTTCGGCGGCGGCGTGTTGTTTCGATGGGGATAATTGTCAACAATTACATAATGTTAACTGCATTTCTTTTTGCGGGAAAATGTGCGTCTTGCGCTCTTGCCAACCCCACCGATCGGCGTCATGCTTTTTCTTGTCAGCGCAACGAAAGAAACTCTGACACGGTTATCGGTCCCCTTGCGGGATTAGGAGACAATGCCACTCTCAGGAGTGACAACCTCGGTGTAATCGCTCCCCACGAGGAATTAAGTTGCGGTCTCCACGGGGGCCGTTAACAAAATTGAGGCCAGAGCTCCGGCTCTGGTCTTCTAGTCCTTCCACGAATTCGCTCATGGAAGCGTGGATTAAAACGGTCCCGCCGAATAGGTGGCTCTGAAGTATACGTGTAGGTGCAAGGTTTTCCGAGTGCGCTCACATTTTTCCGCTGCATAAGCGGTCTGAGGTTTGGTGGCTTATCTGCCAAATCCTTTTCCTCCTTTCAAGGGAGGGTGTTCTCTGCATCAGCAGAGATATCGGATCGGGAGGCTTCGGCCTCCCTTTCTCGTTTTCGGCCTACGTAAAGCTTCCTACCCGAATCCTCGCCTTATCCTCGATAGGTAGTCGGTAAGCTTGCCAATCCGTTGAGGCTGGCCTGGGGCGATTGGCTGCGGTTGACGACGGTGTGACCGGCTCTCGCTATCGCGAAAGCCGCTTCTCATCATCGATCAGAGTCAGGCGCGCGGGAGCAGCCGCGCCCCATTGCCACAGGACCAGGTTGAGGTCGTCCGCATTCGCACCGGGCGCGAAGCTCCTGACAAGCACGCCGTGATAGCCTGCGGCGGCGAGACGTCGGGCGAAAGCCTGGCTGCTGGCCTCTCCGCTCGCCTTCATCTGGTCTCGCCATGTCGGGTTCGCGAGAGACGACGGCGTCATCCCTTCAGCCAACAATGCCGCTTCGTCCCTGGTGTCGAATACCTGACCTATGTCGGCGTCGTAGGAGATCAACGTAGTCGGCTGCAGGCTACCGACTTGGTTGGCCTCGCGAAGGGCGGTCATTAAGGTCAGGCATGTGTAGAGCGCTGGTGTGCCCTTCTTGTTGAAGCGGCCACCATACAGCTCCGCCCCGCGCCCGGACATTGGCTCGCGTGCATAGATCGGGTTCAGGGCTCGAAAGAGTGTGCCTTCATATCGCATCGTCTTGTCAGGCGTGGACACCGGCATCGACCGCGTCGATATAGTCGAGAACCTCGTCGGCGCGACCCTCTCGGACCAGCTGCATCGCTGTCATTCCCGAGAAGCCCGGCAACGGCTCGGAGCGATACCAGGCATAGGCTATCAGCGCTGATCCGAAGCGCGGTTCCACTTTGTTGACGACCTCGGTCATCTCGCGCAGACGGCGCTGCGTCCTGTCGGACCTGATCCGGTCCTTCCGTTGGATCGCATCCTTGCCAAGGCCGGCCGTGCGGGCGATTTCCTCGCTCGTCGTGCGCAGGACGTCGGCAATCTTTCGCGGCGAGAAAAGTCCCTCGTCGGCGTATTGCGCAATTCCCATAGCCTTTACCTCCGAGCTTAGGTGCCAATAATTATGACGCAATATAACGTCAAAAATCTCGTTATTCAAGAGAAGGGGACGGGGAGGATGGCACGTCTCCAATAATTTCGCCGTGCCCGAAAACACCCGCTTCCTGCCCTTGCCGCCGAAATCGCCGGAGCGCTACCCGGTCCACAACCTCAAGCACGTCATGCGCAAAAGCCTGCTCTCAAACGGGTCTTCAACCCGTCACAATGAATCCTTCCTTTGCCACGAAGGCTTCTTCCGTGGACGGATAACATGCCGCACTCGAGAAGACGTCATCTCGCGCGATAATGCCCAGAGTGATTGCCGCGTGCCCCTCCCAAAACGCCCCGCCCAATCGGGCGATACGATCGCGTCGGACGGTCTTTGGTTCTCCCCCTTCAGGTTCACACCTCTTCCCTCGCATCGACGATCGCGTAGATGCCCTCCACCACATCGCCCGCATGGGCGAGATTGTCGCGATCCAGACGATTGAAATTCATGCCGGAGAGATAGTTCAGTGCCTTGCTTCCGAGGCCTGCTTTTCGGAGTGCGTCCCGGGCGGCATCAACGACCTTTTGTGCGGCGGCAAACTGACCGCGGTTGCTTGAGAAACGCGGATTGTGGCACTTCGCCATTGTGGTAGCTGCTCCGGTAATCGCCTCCAAGGATACGATCGATGACAGCAGCTCAACGGCCTTCTTACGCTCGACCACCGCCTTCTCGGTGATACTCTTCACCGCGGCTTCCTGCAAACAATTGCTTCTCTCGCTGCGTCCAATGATGCATTCTCGGAGATAAGCTTTTGAAGTTGCTCTTTCTTCTTCGCCAATTCGGCGGGAACCCTCACTTTGCGAACGCTCACGGCTTCGATGGCATGCCCCAGTTCCTTGAGCGCTGCGCTCATATCCAGATTCTCGTCATCCAGATGAGCCTGCTCGATGATTGCGGCGACAGCGCTTTCGGCTTCCGACTTCCATGCCTCCAGCTTCTCTCCGCTGCGCGCTCCAGTTTCCCATTTTGCGAGTCGGGTTCCAGCGAGCAGTCTTGAATGCGGCTTTGAACGAAGGTTTCAGCTCGATCGGAAATGATGTCGCGAATCCTTCCGGGTCTTCGTGATTGAAATAGATGTCATAGTTCTGGACTTTGTGGTTTCGATCTGGTTTCGGGCGATTGGTTCAGCCCGGGTCATGACATGCCTTCGATCGACCGCTTTCGTCCACGGCGACGATCAGTATGTTCCTTGATTTAATCCGCCAATCCTTCGATTGCCAGGGAAATGAGACCTTCAATTTCCCTGGGATGGATGACTGCGTCATCGATGGCGAGAAGCGCCATCAGTGCGATGCTCCAGCCGCTTTCTCGAAGAGCCACCGAAAGGTCGGCGGGTGTCGCATCGAATGGAAGCGGAACGATCTTCTCCTCCCGGCGCTTGTTTTCAAAATCGACAAGATCCTTCCAACAGGGTCGGTCTACCCACAGCTCCATACCATTTTCATCGAGCGACGCTGACCGAACATCTGAAGGCAGGTGGTCAAGGTAATCAACGAATTCATCCAGGGTTCTGGCGAGCGGCATCAAAAACGCGCGGGTAGCCTTTGTCGTTTCTCTCTGATCCTTGGAAATGGATTCGGCGTGGGTCATGAATGTATCCTTGCTGCGAGGGGTTGCTCCGTTTGCTGGAGTCGGAACGGATAATCGTATGCTGGTTGTTTGCTTGACGGCGGGGCCAACGCATGGAGACGAATCCTTGCAGGCAGCCTGAAACCCGCCGTGTTTCTTACCCGGCGCATGAAGCAGTTCCGCGCCAGCAACAGATCAAGTTGCTCTGGTGCTGGACCAATCCCACCCGCGCTCCATGAATCGACGAAGATCGCCCGAACAGATCAGGCATGTCGCCCTCGGTTTCGACGCCGGGGCGAGCGAGCCGACGGCTTGCGATCGCGAAATATTCCTCAGCGATCTCAATGCCGACGAAATCGCGACCGTGGGCGAGAGCCATCTTTCCCGTTGTCCCGCTTCCCATGAAGGGATCGAGCACGAGGTCACCGGGCTGTGACCAGGAGAGGATGTGGTCGCGCGCGAGGGCTTCCGGAAATATCGCGGGATGATCGTAGACATAGTCCTCGGACGCAGATTTTCGGTATCCGGTGGAATAACCCCAGATATTTGATCGCGCGCCCATCGGGGCCACCGCCTTTTCCTTGCCTGTGGCCTGAGATGGCAACATGGTTCCATCGACCTGCCGAACCGTGCCGCTCAGGATCCGTCCGGCTCTTTTGTTGGCGCGGTCGCGGATGAGTTCGAAGGTGCGGATCGGGCCTTTCGACAACACGAACATGTATTCGAAAGCGCCGGGATATTTCCGGTGACCATTGCGCGGAAAGGCGATATCGGTCTTTTGGTAGATCATCGTGTCCGCGAGGTTGAAGCCGCAGACGTCGCGCAGGAACAAGGCCTGCCGAAAGCTGGTTCCGGTCTCACTTCCCTTGATCGTCGCGTCGCCAACGATCCAGACGACAACGCCACCAGGCTTCGTCACCCGATAAAGTTCCCGAGCGACGGTCTCGAAGTCGAACTCGAAACCCTTATAGTTGCGTAGATTGTCGTAGGGCGGGCTCGTGACGGTAAGGTCGATCGAGTTCGCCGGGATCTCGGACAGGCGTGTCGCGCTGTCGCCAAGCAGAAGCTTGGCTGTCGAAATGGTGTCATCGATGCGGCTGCAATTCATGCCGGTTCTTTCTTGAGCATTGGACAGCCGACAGCATTCCCCGTTGCGCGTGGCAATGAGGTTTGACGGTCGACCTTTTGGTCGTTAGGTGAATGGAGATCGCGCGTCGTCGGTCCTCCGGCAGGACATGCCGTGACGTGAAACCGTCGATGATGGTCGTCGATCTTGTCGCCGGCTGCTGCCGACAAGAATTAGGATTGCCCGGGCTTGCGGTGGCGTCTAGAGCGGATCGACATTCATCGCGCCCATATCATAGCGGCGATGAGATGGATGAAACCTGTGAAGTGGAGGGTTCTGCGTTCATAGCGAGTTGCGAAGCGACGGAAGTGCTTCATTCGACCGAAGCATCGCTCAATACGATTGCGGTTCATGTAAGCGAGTGCGTCATGTGGGATGATGACCTTTCGCGATCGGTTTGAGGGGATGACGGCCTCGGCTCCCATGGCAGCAATGATCTCCCGCAAGGCATTGCTGTCATAGGCCTTGTCGGCGAGAACGGCCTTGCCGGTCTGCCCTTCCAGAAGAGCCGGTGCCTGCGTGATGTCGCCAACCTGGCCTGCCGTCACGATGAACCGCAATGGCCCAGCGCATCGGCCAGCATATGGATCTTGGTGGTCAGTCCGCCTCGGGAACGCCCCAGCGCCTGATCCTTGGCCCCCCTTTTCCAGAAGCCGCCTGCTGGTGAGCGCGAACGATCGTGCTATCGATCATCAGGTATTGGTTGTCACGGTCGGCGGTCAGCGTCTCGAAGACCCGCTCCCAGATGCCGGCATGGCACCAGCGGCTGAAGCGCTTATGCACCGTCTTCCACTTGCCATAGCGCTCCGGCAGGTCGCGCCAATGCGCGCCAGAGCGTAAGACCCACAGACAACCATTGATAAACATCCGGTTGTCCGAGCCTGTGCGGCCCGGATCGCCAGCCTTGCCGGGCAGCAGAGATGCAATTTTCAACCACTGCCCATCGCTTACTTCATAACGCTTCGCCGCCATCCAGGTTCTCCGTGACCAACACGGTAGCCTATGAATCAGCGATCAGCTGATTTGGGAATCCTGAATGTCGATCCGACCTAAGCTTGCGCAGTTTCCGACGCCGCTCCTTGGCGATGTCATCGGCGATCGTGTCGAAGTAGTCGGTGTACCCGGGAAACTCACGATCATGGAACGTGTTGCGCTTCAGCTCACGGTAGATCGTGGAGCGGTGACGTCCAAGCTGACCGGCGATCTCACCAATTGGCACCTTTCGCTCTCTGAGGTGATAAAGACGGCGACGATCGGCGAGGGTGAGCTGCTGATAGCAAAGCGACATGCCAAAATCTCCAAGGGGAAACCATTGAAATTACTGGCATGTCGCACTTGGAAATAGAATGTACCACAGCTACATGCAAATATCACATAATTTGTATTATGGAATTTGCTTGAGACCATCGCGGCAAGTCACCGTTGCCCGGTGCCTCCTTCCAATTTCGTATCGAACCCATAGTCTGAGCCACATTGCATGAAGGGGCACGTTTCCGTCGCCGCTTCCAACTCATATGCGGTCGCCTTTTTGTCCGGTAGCATCACTCTCCCAGGCGCATAGCGGCAAGGCTCAGGAGAACGCTACCACTCGAATCACGGCATTTGAAGCCCGACTTTGAGGCGGTTCGCTCTGGGTCTGCAAGGATTGATCGATCCTGGAAGATTTCGGTGTTCAGTCGGTGTAAGGTCGTTAGCCGGTCTTTATAACAGCTCCTTAGATGACGACACCTGCAGTGACACTTCCGCAGCCACAGCCACTTTTCACCGTCTACCCGCGATAACGAAGTGATCAACCAAGTTAATCGGCCAAGGCCCAAAGATACAAAACCTACGCTAAGATCAGTGCGAACGGCAGGCTGCATTTCCAATTAAGCGTCTTTGGCTTACACACGATGCTCCCGCCGAGTGAGTGCACTGATGCAACCTCACTCTGCCGGAGCTCCGGCCGCTATTCACTCCTCATGGGATCTAAAGGTGAAGCGGTGCCCCTCACCGCTCCACCCTTGAAACCCGGCCCAGCCGGTCGGGTCGAGGGCGGTCATAAAAGCCAGTGTAGTATTTCTAACTGGCCAGCGAATTCGCATTTCTAACCAGTTCTGACATGTTGATGTCACTCACATGCTTGGCATTTTCCCCTGACGATATTTGAGTGCTCACAGTGCTTGGAAAGCTATTGCTTCGCAACCAAAAACAGTGTCACGTCCTACCAAACTCGTCGTCGAGACGGATGATATCGTCGTCGCCCAGATAGGAGCCGGTTTGGACTTCGATCAGTTCCAGCGGGATCTTTCCGGGATTGCTGAGGCGGTGGACAGCGCCCTGCGGAATATCGACGGACTGATTCTCGTGCAGCAGGCGCGTCTGGTCATCAATGATGATTTCCGCGGTGCCTCGCACCACGATCCAGTGTTCGGCGCGATGGTGGTGCTTCTGCAGCGAGATGCTGGCGCCCGGGCGCACCCGAAGCTTCTTCACCTCGAAGCGCTTACCGGAAAGAACCGAAGCGACCGAGCCCCACGGGCGATAGGACGTAGGGTGCGTCTCGGTCAGGACGCGGGTTGCCTTGGATGCGCCAAGCCGCTTGACGATCTGGCCGACGTTTTGGCTGTCCGCCAGCGGGCCGATATACACGGCATCCTCGCTGGCAATAACCGCAACATCCGAAAGCCCCTGCACGGCGATATGGATATCGCGGGAGAGCACGAGCGAATTCCGGGTGTTGTTGACCGTCACCTTCTCGCCCAGCACGTTACCGTCGGCATCCTTGTCGCCGACAGCCCAGACGGAATCCCAGCTGCCCAGATCGGACCAGCGGAAGCCGGAGGGCACGACCGCAGCATCCGCGGTCTTTTCGAAAACGGCATAGTCGACCGAAATATCCGGCGCTTGCGAGAACGTCACCGCGTCGAGACGAATGAAATCCAGATCGTGTTTCGCGGCCTGCACTGCCCGCTGCGAAGCATCGTAGACGCCCGGCGCATAACGCAGGATTTCGCCAAGGAATTGGCTGACGGGCAGCATGAACATGCCCGAATTCCACAGGTAGCGATCGTCTGCGACCAGCTCTTCGGCGCGCTTCTGGTTGGGCTTTTCGATGAAGCAGGCAACCTTGTGGGCACCCGTGATCAATGCATCGCCCGTTTCAATATAGCCGTAGCCGGTAGCCGGCTCCGTCGGCTTGATGCCGAAGGTCACAAGCTTGCCGGCTTGCGCCGTTTCGCGCGCGAGACGGATACAATCGAAATAAGTCTCGTCCGCAGCGATCTCGTGGTCGGAGGCAAGCACCTGCATGATGGCGCCATCGCCATGATCGCGGAGAATGGCAAATGCCGCCGCGGCCAGCGCCGGCGCCGTATTGCGGGCGATCGGCTCCAGAAGGATTGCTGACAGCTCAGCCTCCACGTTGCGCGCCTGCTCGGCCACGACAAAGCGGAAATCGGCGTTGGTCACAATGATGGCGGGTTCATAGAGCGCCGGATCGGACACCCGCTGCAAGGTGCGCTGGAAAAGGGAGAAATCACCAAGGAACTGCAGGAACTGTTTAGGCGCTTCGGCGCGGGAGAGCGGCCATAGGCGCGTCCCCTTGCCACCGGCCATAATGACCGGAATGATTTTTGACGACATCGATACCTCTGTGCGAATTAGCCGTTATAAATGTCGTAGATAATTCGTATTTTGGAGATAAAAAGGCTTAATGGAGGCTCGCGTCAAATGTTAACAGCATGGTGCTATTTGGAAGCCTATATTTCCGATTATAGTTAATACACCAAGGAGGAAACCTAACACTACGTTGGCAGATTGGGGCAAGCCTGGTTTGAGATGAGTTGCGCTCTCTTCAATGGGAGCGCGAAGCCGTTTCTGGAGAAGTGTGGCTTTTACAAATTCCCGGGCAGGGATTTCAGTAAGTCACGGACAGAAGCGACAGCGGATTTCGATCGAATCTTGTGAGTGCCGATCTGGCAATTTGTTCTCGTGTATTAAGCTAGAATCTAATGATCTATTGCTATCACCGGATTCATGCGGTCCTGCGCCGCAATGGTCGTGCTCAGAGCCGGTCCTGGCCGAACGTCAAGCGTGTCTACCGGGTGATGAAGCTGCATGGCTTGCTTCCGTAGCGTCATACCGGCGACATCGACAGCCGTCGTCACGATGGCAAGATGTACGTCGAGAGATCAAACCTTCGGTGGTGCTCGGACGACTTCGAGACGCCCAGGCTTTTCTAGCGGTGATTAGCCTCTTCAGTAGATCATGCTCAAGCTGCAACTGGCGGACATCGCGTGGGAGCGCTTCAAGCTGTCGCTCGAGCTCCTCGCGCTCAGGTGCCGCGCAGAAGTGTTGCGGCGTTTCATCGATGAGGCAATCTCATGAAAGAGTAACTCATTCCGCCAACTGCACAATGTTGGCCGGTATACGCCCAGCTCGTCGGCTACTTCCTGGGCACTCTCTTCTCCATTGCAGAGATCAAGGACCGCGACTTGCTTCAAGGCCTCGGGATAGGCCGGACGCCAGGATTGACCGGCCAAAGAAGTCCGTGTCTCCCAGAACTCATCTCGAAGCCATGCCGTCAAAGTTCCACGACCTAGATAACCCAACGCCGTAATAGTCGCAGAGATACAGCGACCGTGAGTGCGGTAATGCTCAAGCGCTGCCTGCCTCTGAGCCTCTGAAAACTTCGGCGCGCGAGCCACACAACCAACGCGCAGGCCTCAATGCTGCTGGTATTCGCGGCACCAGTTCCTCAGCGCATTTTTGGTCGGATAACCCAATTGGCGGATTGTCGCATTAGCCCGCTTGCCGAGCTTGGTATACAGCTCGACCGCGCGAATTCTGTCTGTACGGGAATACATGAACTACCTCCTAGTAGTCCAAGTTTTCGTCCGCATCCCCGCCGTGGCAGTTCTCAGTGGCAATCAACACCCTGGTTTTTTCGATGGGCCAGAGCTTACTTCAAAATGGATTATTTCAAAGGGGCAAGGCCGGACACAATCTGCATAGCCGGTTCGTTCGACAGTGATATCATCATCGACGGCTCCTATATCCCCATCTGCGACCGATCCATAACTTGCAGCGACTGATCCATCACCAATGGTCGCTCGGAGTCGTGTCAGTAAAAATTTCCTGTATCCGCCTTCTTGTTCCTGATGTAACAAGTTTAGGGAGATTATCTGTAGGGAAAAAGCCAGCTTCCAAAATTTCTCGATCGGCTGTTTTTGGGGAATTTTGAAAAACGTTATCGCAGATATACAAAATTATATGATCTCTTTTGCTTAAATCGCCGTTGAAATATATATGAAACAATTTCGGCCGGTTCGAAATCAACAGATTTCCCTCCTCCCTTATCTCCTTCGTGATAGCTTCTATGGCTGTTTCTGAAATCTCCACTCCTCCACCTGGAAAATGCCATCCGGGGACATATGAATGACGAACCAGAAATATTTCGCCACGCTCATTAAAGCACGCTGCACGTACACCCAAAGTCATACCACGCGAAAGGCGGAAATAGAGATGCGCTAGCCTGGTGAGCATCGTTCTCCGTTCAATAGTATCTTCGAATTCCGCCACCATCTTCTCCAATATACGCAACTGGTTAAATCAGACCCAATCTACCGATCAAGCCAAAGCTGCACGACACCCCAAGGTACGCCCACAATTGATGATCAAAGCCATGCATTTTCCAATCATGATTGACAATTGCGACCTGTGTTCCCGCGCGGTATGTCCCGACTTAGGGGCCAGATAGGAAAGACAAAGAAATTCGCCCAGAAGTAGCCGCTACCTTCCCGTTGCCGTGATATGGCTAAAAGTCGAAGCAGCATTGTAGTCATGAGTCAATTGGGCGCCTCTAAAAACCTCCTCCTTTCTTTTTTTTTGGATTCAGTCGGCCGCATGATACGTGGACAGCCTGGGTTTTGTGATTTGGACGATGCAAGCGTCTAAGTGCGGTTCGTGGTCCCTTGGAGAAGATTAACAGTGTATTTCCCTGGGCTATGTTCGAGAGGCCGTTAGCGAAGGCGGTAAAGCGGTTGGATGGATTGAACGGGGGACGCACTGGAGTTGCCCCATTAAAACCGGACAGTATCATACCTCTGTTTGAGGGTTGAAGAACTCACTCGGAGATCGGTACGCCAAAGCCATGTGAAGCTGAAGTGTGTTGCAATGTTCAAACCACAATGGCAGTTGGTCGATGACCGTTTCGACCTACCTGCTGCGGGCGCGTGAGGCCGGGCTGACGGGCTGGCTGTTGCCGCCTGGACTTGACGAGGACGCTGTGTTGCAGCGTCGCGGTCGCCCACCCCAGGATACGCACGCGCCCGACTGGGGCCAGATCGCCAGCGAAGTGAAGCGAAAGGGCGTGACCCTGACGCTGTTGTGGCACGAATATCGCGAGCGGCACCCGAACGGTTATGGATACGAATGGTTCTGTGAGCGTTTCGCCGCTTTCGAACAGCGCGCCAGCGCCACTTTCCGCAATCGCCACACCGCCGGCGCGGCGATGCAGACCGACTATGCTGGCCACACCGTCCCCGTCATTGATCCGGCGACGGGCGAGATCCGGCCGGCGCAGATCTTCGTCGCGGTTCTGCCGGCCTCTTTGTACACCTTCGTCACGTCATGGCGTGGCAGATGATCGGGTAATGGCTGGCGGCTTGGTTTGGCTTTTGCCGCACCGGCAATCGATGGTTATGCCGGGATCATGTCTTCCGCTTCGGCCGCCTCGATATCTTCCAGCGCCAGTTCGAGCTGTTCTGTGGCCCGGTCCATTTCCTCGGAGAAAGAGCCAAACCGAGCCCGTTTGAGAACCGCAAGCTGCGCCTTCAATTTGTCGATCAAAGTGTCTCGGGATTGAAGCTTTCGGGCCTGTTCCATCAGTTGATCTGGCCTGCTGCCGGCTTTTCGGACACGAGATTAAGCTAATCCCACCTTGGTTTCAAAGTCGTTGGGGCTGAGATAGCCCAGTGTCGAGTGGCGACGTTTCGGGTTGTAGAAGCGCTCGATGTAATCGAACACGTCCGCTCTGGCGTCGTTCCTTGTGCGATATACCTTGCGTGCCGTTCTCTCCGTTTTCAGTGATGAGAAGAAGCTCTCCATTGCTGCGTTGTCCCAGACATTTCCAGCGCGGCTCATCGAGCAGGTGATGCCATGATCGCCTATGAGGCGTTGGAACTGCTCGCTCGTATATTGGCTTCCCTGATCGGAATGATGCAGCAGTGCGTCCGGTTTTCCTCGACGCCAGATCGCCATGATCAGTGCATCGGTGACGAGTTGGGCCGTCATGTTGGCATTCATCGACCAGCCAACGACGCGGCGTGAGAACAGGTCGATGACTGCTGCGACATACAACCAGCCTTCTGCGGTCCAGATATAGGTGAAGTCAGCCACCCACTTCTGGTTTGGGCGGTCCGCTACGAACTGACGGTCGAGGACGTTCGCCATGATGGCTGATGGCAAGCGAGCAG
>JAVBSF010000415.1:0-3141 GCA_031556925.1 Pararhizobium sp. | reverse complement strand
CTGCTCGGGCGCGGCCAGACGGCCGACCACGAGATCGAGGTCGCCGATCCTCAACTGCTCCAGAAGAACGGCATTGTCCCCTGTTACGATCTTGATGCGACTGCCGGTTCCCTCCGACAGAAATTGCACCATGGCGCGCGGCATGATGCGCGTCGAGACCGTTGGCAACGCGCCCACCCTCACCGGCGGACCGTCGCCCGAGCCCTCCCTGGAAACGGAATCGAGCCCCTGCCGGATCGCCGTCAGGGCCGCGCCGGCATGGCGCAGAAAGGCTTCGCCATAACGCGTGATCTTGATGCCGCGCCCTTCGCGCTCGAACACGGCAACGCCCAGCACCTCCTCCAGTTCCCGGATCGTCTTGGTGACGGCCGGCTGGCTCACATGCAGAAGCTCCGCCGCCTTCATGACGCTGCGCTGGCGCGCCACCTCGACAAATGTCTGCAGATGCCGAAACTTGACACGGCTATCGATCATCCAACCATAACCTCCCAGTTAATGGATGGCGCTAAAATGTCATTTTACCTAACCAAATTAAAGTTCCAATTTGGCTTCGGAGGAAAATCATGCAGTTCGCACGTATCAACGACATCGCCATTCACTATCAGGTGATCGGCGGCACGGGTGACAAGCCGGTGCTGGTGTTTTCCAATTCGCTGGGCACGGACTTCCGCATCTGGCGGGATGTTATCGTTCGTCTGGCGGGAGATTTCGCCATCGTACTCTATGACAAGCGCGGCCATGGTCTCTCGGACATCGGCGACGTCCCCTATTCCATCGACCTGCATGTCTCGGATCTCGCCGGTCTGCTCGATTTCCTGTCGGTGAAGAGCGCCGTCATCTGCGGCCTTTCCGTCGGCGGGCAGATTGCGCAAGGGCTTTATGCCAAGCGGCCAGACCTCGTGCGTGCCCTGATCCTCTGCGACACCGCCCACAAGATCGGCACCGCCGAGATGTGGAATGCCCGCATCGCCACGATCGAAGCCGATGGCATCGCCAGCATCGCCGACGGAATTCTTGAGCGCTGGTTTACGCCTGCCTTCCGCCGTCCGGAAAACATCGCCTTTCACGGCTATCGCAACATGCTGACCCGCCAGCCGGTCGCCGGCTATACAGGCACCTGCGCCTCGGTCCGCGATGCCGATTTCACAGAGGCGGTGAAGAAGATTTCCGTTCCGACGATCTGCATCGTCGGCGATCAGGATGGCTCGACGCCGCCCGATCTCGTCTTGTCGACCGCGCGCCTCATTCCCGGCGCGCGCTACGAAGTGATCAAGGACGCCGGGCACATTCCCTGCGTCGAACAACCGGAGGCGCTGACAGCTATCCTGCGCGCCTTTATCGATACACTGGAGCAAGCCTGATGACCGATGCGCCTTCCGAACGTTATTCCCAGGGGCTGAAAACCCGGCGCGCCGTTCTCGGCGACCGCCATGTCGACAAGGCCCAGACGAAGACCACGGATTTCGATCAGCCGTTTCAGGAGCTGATCACCGAGGCGGCCTGGGGCAATGTCTGGTCGCGACCGAACTGGACCAAGCGCGAACGATCCATGGTCACGATTGCGCTACTCGCCGCTCTGGGCCATGACGAAGAGGTCGCCATGCATGTGCGCGCCACCGTGAACACGGGCGCGACGCGTGAGGATATCCGCGAGGCGCTGCTGCATGTGGCCATCTATGCCGGCGTGCCCGCCGCAAATCAGGCGATCAAGATCGCCAAAGAGGTTTATGCAGAAATCGACGACGAAGCGGCGGCATGAGGCAGGACGATGACTGATTTTTCCAACAAGAAGCCCGAGACGGGCGCCTTCTTCCCGCGTGACAGGGCGTGGCACGCGCCGGGTCTTACGCCCGGCTACAAGACCTCCGTGCTGCGTTCGCCGCAGAAGGCGCTGCTCTCGCTGGATGGCACGATTTCGGAAATCACCGGCCCGGTCTTCGGCCATTCGATGCTCGGCGAACTCGACAACGACCTGATCCACAACTTCGCCAAATCCGGCGAAAGCGCCATCGGCGAGCGCATCATCGTGCATGGCCGCGTGCTGGATGAGCGCGCCCGTCCCGTTCCCGGCGCGCTGCTCGAATTCTGGCAGGCCAATGCCGGCGGCCGTTATCGCCACAAGAAGGAAAGCTATCTCGCGCCGCTCGATCCGAATTTCGGCGGTTGCGGCCGCACCATCACCGATGAGGACGGCTTCTACAGCTTCCGCACGATCAAGCCCGGCCCTTATCCCTGGCCGAACGGCGTCAACGACTGGCGACCGGCCCATATCCATTTCTCGGTCTTCGGCCACGGCTTTGCCCAGCGGCTGATTACCCAGATGTATTTCGAAGGCGACCCGATGATCTGGAAGTGTCCGATCGTCACCACCATCCCGGATCGCGCGGCCATCGAACAACTGATTGCGCCGCTCGACTGGGCGAACACCATTCCCATGGATGCCCGCGCCTACAAGTTCGATATCGTGCTGCGCGGCCGCCGCTCGACGTTGTTTGAAAACCGCATGGAGGGCAACTGATGGTCCAGTCGCTCGGATATCTCAAGGAAACGCCGTCCCAGACGGCCGGTCCTTACGTCCACATCGGCTGCACGCCGAATTTCGCTGACATCACCGGCGTTTACCCCGCCGATCTCGGCTCCAGCATGGTCAATGAGCGTACGCTCGGCGAGCGGATCACCGTCACCGGTCGCGTCATCGACGGAGCCGGCAGCCCGCTCAAGGATGCGCTGGTGGAAATCTGGCAGGCGGATGCCGCAGGCCTCTACAACAGCCCGTCCGAAATGCGCGGCACTGCCGATCCGAATTTTACCGGCTGGGGCCGCTGCGCCTCCGACGGCCAGAACGGCGTCTATACGTTCGAAACGATCAAGCCCGGCCGCGCCCCGTTCAAGGACGGCCGCAAGATGGCGCCGCACATCACCTTCTGGATCGTGGCACGCGGCATCAATATCGGCCTGCACACCCGCATGTATTTCCCAGAGGAAGTCGAGGCCAATGCGGCGGACCCGCTTTTGATGCGCATCGAGCATCGCCATCGCGTGCTGACCATGGTGGCAACCCGCGAAGGCTCGGTCTATAATTTCGATATCCATCTCCAGGGGGAGAAGGAGACCGTGTTCCTCGATATCTGAGTACAGGCA
>JAVBSF010000457.1:0-18378 GCA_031556925.1 Pararhizobium sp. | reverse complement strand
CGACCGGCCGGAAAGGGCGGGGAAAGGGCCGAGAGTGACGTGGCTCCAGCGCTCGTCGTCCGAATGGGTTGCAGACGAGCCGCGACCTCCCTCATCCGGCTCTTCGAGCCACCTTCTCCCCGCCGGGGAGAAGGGGAAACCGCCACCGGCCGGCATGCAGAAATGCGCGCTTTCGCCATCGCCGAAGCGCCAGGGGCGCTGCTCATCCGCGAAGGCATCCGCCGTGACCACCGTGTCGTCGCCCATCAGCCAGCCGCCGAGATTGATGTGATACATCATCATCGGAGAAAAAGCTGTGCCTCCGATATTCGTCACCCGGTCCTGAAGATGCACGGCATCCAGTGCGACATCGACCGACCAGCGCCGTTCCAGCCGCGCCCGGCCGCCGCCGGCAAGATCGCGTTCCAGCATGCCGGCGCAGCCGGGAGCCTGATCCGGCCCGGCCATCCGTGATTCGAGAACAGGGGTACCGGCAAGCGAGCCGTGCAGCGGATAGCGGCCCTGCCCGTCATCGGTCGCCTCGGGATGGCGGATATGTTCCGGGCCGCAGGTGAAGAGAAAGCCTTTCAGCGCGTGGTCGATGCGCGGATCGCCATCGGACGGGATGGCTGCGCCGGGAGAAAGGTCGACGCCATCGACGACGAAGGCGCCGATATCGAGGGCCGATTGCCGGTCGAGAAGAATGTGAAAGCTTCCCTCGCCGCCTGCGCCTGCAATGCGAATGGGCATGATCTACTCCGTATCGAAACCGGCAACCAAACAGGGACTTCAGACGTTTGGTAGACAAGCTGGCCTCGCCTTGAAAGGGCCATGCGGGAAAATTACATCGCGCTTAACGGGATATTCATGATGAATTCAGATTTTTCACATTACCGTCCCAATTGATTTGTACCCGCCGAAATCAACCGGAAGACAGCAGGTTTATAAAGTGACGCGCCGTTTCAGGACCACGATTGCCCTTCTTGCGGCCGCAAGCGCCATCGGCCTTTGCGTTGGAACCGCTCTTGCCCAGGATTTCGGTCGCCTGCCGCCCGATGCCGTGCTTGTGACACCCCAGGGTGAAATCCTCGATTACATCCCCGAATCAAGCGAAGTTCAGGTGATGCGCGATCGCCGCGGCCGCACCGTGCTGGTCGACACCTGGGGCAATGTCGTCGCGACCGTCATGGAATCAGGCCAGCGGCGCAACCGCGCTATCGATGGCTTTGGCAGGCAGGACGCCAGCCGCAACTTCGACAACAGGGGTTACGGCTATACGGTCCGCCGCTACGGGGATACAGTTTACAGTTCCGTTCCCGATTACCGCGAGCCGGCCTACCGCGAGCCCGGCGACGTGACCGGGTCGATCCCGGATTATCGCGACGGTTTTCAGGGCATCGAGCGCCAGCCATTGCCCGACCAGAAAACGGCCTCCCTGCCGGATGAGAACGACAGCGCGGCCCTGCCGGCGCTGGAAGAGAGCCCGCGTGGCCCCTCTCTGCCGCCGGCCGCCGCCATCGGCAAGAAGTCGAGCGCGGAAATCACGGCGTTGCAGGTGTTCCTCGACCGCGAAGGCTTTTCGCCCGGCGTGATCGACGGCAAGAAGGGTTCGAACGTCACCAAGGCGATCGAGGCCTGGCAGCAGGCGACTGGAGAAACGCTCGATCCGAACAACACCGAGGACATTCTGGAGCGCCTGCGCCTGAACGGCGGCCTGCCGATCACCTCCTATACGATCACGGCCGCCGATGCCGCCGGTCCGTATGTCGCCTCGATCCCGGATGACTACGCCCACAAGGCGGCCCTGCCGCATCTCTCTTTCACCTCGACCACCGAGATGCTGGGTGAGAAATTCCACATGGACGAAAACTATCTGCGCGAACTGAACCCCGGCGTCGATTTCACCGTGCCCGGCACCATCATCAAGGTGATCGCGCCCGGCGAAAAGAAGATCGGCAAGGTCGCGCGCATTCTCGCCGACAAGGGCCGCAAGCAGCTCTTCGCCTATGACGACGCCGGCACGCTGATCGCGGCCTATCCGGCCTCGATCGGCTCCGCCGACACGCCCTCGCCCTCCGGCACGGTGCATGTCGACCGCATCGCGCTCGATCCTGGCTATACCTATAATCCGAAGATCAACTTCCAGCAGGGCGCCAATGACAAGGTGCTCGCCATTCCGCCGGGACCGAACGGCCCGGTCGGCACGGTCTGGATCGCGTTGTCGAAGCCGACCTACGGCATTCATGGAACGCCGGAGCCTTCTAAGATCGGCAAGACCCAGAGCCATGGCTGCATTCGCCTGACCAACTGGGATGCGACCGAGCTTGCCAAGATGGTGAGCGTGGGGACGACGGTCGAATTCGTCGATTGAGAGACACGGGAACTGCTGAACTGGAGGCTTTGCCTCTCACCCTAACCCTCTCCCCGCAAGCGGGGAGGGGGAACGATCGAGTGCGCCCCTCATGACTTCATGACATGTTGTCATGAAACATGGCCCTCGCATTGTTCTATCGTCAGGCAAGCTCAAATCCCGACTGACAAGGACTGCACACAATGGCCGAACGCGCTCTTCCCAACCTCTGGCACGCGACGGCGCCACCCCCACCGCAAACGACGAAGTTCTCCGGCGATGTCACCGTGGATGTAGCCATTATCGGCGGCGGGTTCACCGGGCTGTCGGCGGCCCTGCATCTTGCGGAAAAGGGCGTCAATGCCGTCGTCATCGAAGCGCGGATGATCGGCTTCGGTGGCTCCGGCCGCAATGTCGGCCTCGTCAATGCCGGCATGTGGACGAAGCCCGACGACCTGATCGCAACGCTTGGCAAGAGAACAGGCGAACGGCTTCTGAAGGAACTCGGCGATGGCCCTTCCCTCGTCTATTCGCTGGTCGAGAAGCACGGCATGGAATGCGAGGCGTTCCGCAACGGCACGCTGCATATGGCTGTCGGTCCCGAAGGCGTGAAGGATATCACCGACCGCGAAAGGCAGTGGAAAACCTTCGGCGCACCGGTCGAGGTTCTCGATGCCGAACGCGCCCGCAAGCTCACCGGCGCCCATGGCTTTACCGGCGCTCTGCTCGACCGTCGCGCCGGCACGATCCAGCCGCTCGCCTACGCCCGCGGCCTTGCCCATGCCGCGATTGCCGCCGGTGCGCGCCTCTACACGGAAACGCCGCTCGAAGGCGCCGAGCGCAAGGGCGACCTCTGGAAGCTCACCACCCCCGGCGGCAGCATCACCGCAAGGCACGTCATCCTCGCTACCAATGCCTATGGCACGCTGGTCGGCAAGACGCCGTGGAAAACCCATACGCAAGAATTGACCATCCTGCCCTACTTCCAGTTCGCGACCAATCCGCTGCCGGACAAGATCGCGGAGACGATCCTGCCGGAGCGGCAGGGCTGCTGGGATACCGGTCTTGTCATGACCTCGTTCCGCACGGACCGGCAGAACCGGTTGATCTTCGGCAGTATCGGCCGCCTCGACGCCATGGCCGAAGGCACACATCGCGCCTTTGCCATGCGCTCTGTACACAAGATCTTTCCGGAGATCGGCGATGTCCGTTTCGAATACTGGTGGGACGGCCGCATCGGCATGACCACCAACAATCTGCCGCAAACGCATCAAGTCGCGCCGAACGTCTTCTCCGTCAGCGGCTACAATGGCCGCGGCATTGCGCCCGGCACCGTCTTCGGCCGTGCGCTGGCGCATCGCGTGCTCGGCGACGAGACCGCCATCCCGATCGCCGAGCCGCCGGTGACGCCCGATCCGTGGCGCACCCCGAAATCGGCCTTCTACCCTGTCGGCGCGCAGGCCAAGCACTTCGTCGATCATCGGTTTTGAAACAGAAAACACTCACTCCCGCTCGTCATCCTCGGGCTTGACCCGAGGATCTTCCAGCCGCCCCTAACGGAGAGGATGGTGGATGTTCGGCCCAAGGCCGAGCATGACGGAGAAGAGAGTGTGGTCAGCGAATCAAAAAAAGCCCCGCCGATCAGGACGGAACTTGTTCTTTTGAGCCGAACTTTATCAGGCTGCGCGGCGGGCCGAAGCGGCGGTGCGCAGCGGCACCAGACGACGGACTTCGTCGCCGAAGGCGCGGGCGTTTTCACGGGCCTTGTCGAGATTGCTGACGCGCTCCGGGTCCATGGACTGGAGCGTGCCGCCACAGTCGAAGATATCGCGGAAGGCGGCGCGTTCGACGATCGGCGTATCGAGGACATGCACGTTGCGCTGGGCGAGCAGGGTCTTGACGACCTGAAGGGCGCGCGTGGTGACGAGCGAATTGACACGGGTCAGCACGACCGAATGAGCAATGCTGATGCCGGCCTTTTCCTTGAGGTAACCGAGCAGTTCGAGAACCTGCGCGCCGCCCTTGGCGTCCATCGCACAGCCCTGGATCGGGATCATGACGTGATCGGACATGCCGATGGCGGTCGCCATCAGCGTGTTGCGGGCGCCGGCGAGATCGATGACGAAGTAATCGGTGCTGGCGCGGTTTTCGGTGATGTGGGTCTGCAGATTGGCCATGCTCACATAGGAGATGACCTGAACATTCGGCACCGACACGGAAATCTCGTGCCAGGTGGTGATCCAGTGCTGCGGATCGCAATCGAGAATGGTGACGCGAGCGCCCGTGCGGGCAAGCTCCTGTGCCAGAATCAATGCGGCGGTCGTCTTGCCCGCGCCGCCCTTGGTATTGGCCAATGTAATGACTGGCATGGTAGTCCCCGTCTGAGTGATAGCCCGAGCCCCGGCATGGCTCCCGTCAAGCGCCCGTTTCGATCGCGCTTCGGTTACCAGAACCTTTCAGAACGTGGTTAATAAAGTCTGAAGACGCCCCTCCCGAGAATTCACTAGTCAGCCCCGCATCCATGAAAAAAGCCCGAAAACACAAGGGTTTCCGGGCTTCCCGTCAAAGCCGCTCGCGGCCTTAAAGGTTAAATGCACTCCCTGAAGAGCGTCTTCGCCGCTTCCAGCGTCAGCTCCACCGGATTGCCGCCCGCCGTCGGATCGACGATCGCCATTTCGGACATCTCGTCGATTCGATCCGTACCGACGCCGAGAGCGGAAAGCTTGTCGGGAACGCCGAGTTCCTCGCGCAGCTTCAGAACATAATCGTAGAAGCCGTCGAAACCGCCGGAGATACCAAGATAGGCAGCGGCAGCGGCGATCTTGCCTTCGATCGCCGGACGGTTGAAGCGCAGCACCGGCGGCATCACGACCGCATTGGTCATGCCGTGATGGGTGTTGTAGATCGCGCCGACCGGATGGGAGAGCGAATGGATGGCGCCCAGCCCCTTCTGGAAGGCGACGGCGCCCATGGCGGCCGCCGACATCATGTTGGCACGGGCTTCGATATCGGCGCCGTCCCTATAGGCGCGCGGCAGATACTCCTTGACGAGCCGCATGCCTTCCAGCGCGATGCCCTGGGACATCGGGTGATAGAAGGGAGAGGAATAGGCTTCCAGGCAATGGGCAAAGGCATCCATGCCGGTGCCGGCCGTGATCACCTTCGGCATGCCGACCGTCAGCTCCGGATCGCAGATGGTGACGGCGGGCAGGAACTTCGGGTGGAAAATCACCTTCTTGGTGTGGGTCTCGGAATTGGTGATGACCGAGGCGCGGCCGACTTCCGAACCGGTGCCGGCCGTGGTCGGCACGGCGATGATCGGGGCGATGCCCTCGACGCTTGCCCGCGTCCACCAGTCGCCGATATCCTCGAAATCCCAGACGGGCCTGTTCTGGCCGGCCATGAAAGCGACCGCCTTGCCGAGATCGAGACCCGAGCCGCCGCCGAAGGCGACGACGCCGTCATGGCCGCCGGCCTTGAAGGCCTTGACGCCGGCTTCGAGGTTCCTGTCGTTCGGGTTCGGATCGACGTCGGCGAAGATGGCGCGGCCGAGACCGGCGGCTTCGAGAACATCGAGAGCATCTTGCGTGATCTTCATCGGGGCAAGGCCCCGGTCGGTGATGAGCAACGGCTTCTTCATGCCCACGGCCTTGCAATGATCGGCAAGCTCGCTGATGCGCCCTGCCCCGAACTTGATGGCGGTCGGGTAGCTCCAGTTGGCGGTGATGGTCATGCTGTGACTTTCTTCAGATGATAGGATTTCGGGCGAGTAAGGTTCTGGAAGCCGATGACCGACAGCGAGCCGCCACGGCCGGTTTCCTTGACGCCGGTCCAGCACAGCGCCGGATCGAGATAGTCGGCGCGGTTCATGAAGACGGTGCCGGTTTCGATTTCAGAGCCGATACGCGCGGCACGCTCGGCGTCCTTCGTCCAGAGCGAGGCGGTGAGGCCGTATTTGCTGTCGTTCATCAGCGAGAGCGCTTCCTCGTCGCTCTTCACCTTCATGATGCCAACGGCGGGACCGAAGGTTTCCTCACGCATGAACTCCATCGAATGATCGACATTGATGAGGATTTGCGGCGCGACGTAAGCACCGCCGTCATCGGCCGGGAACAGCTTGGGATCGACCAGCGCCTTCGCGCCCTTGGCAACCGCATCGGATATCTGGGCGCGCACGGTCGCGGCAAAGCGCTTGTGGGCCATCGGGCCGAGCGTCGTTTCCTTGTCGAGCGGATTGCCGAGCTTGTAATTGGAAACCCAAGCGACGGACTTTTCGACGAAGCTGTCGTAGAGGCTTTCGTGCACATAGATGCGCTCGATGCCGCAGCAGCATTGCCCCGAATTGAAGGTCGCGCCATCCATCAGCGTATCGACGGCCGCGTCGAGGTCGGCGTCTTCCATGACGTAACCCGGATCCTTGCCGCCAAGCTCGAGTCCAAGAGGGGTGAACGTGCCGGCGGCAGCGCGCTCGATCGAGCGTCCGCCTTCGACCGAACCGGTGAAGTTGACGAAATCGAAGCTCTTTTCGGCGATCAGCGCCGAGGTGGTGCCGTGGTCGAGGAAGATGTTCTGGAACACGTCTTCCGGCACGCCGGCCTCGTTGAAGGCGCGCACCATGCGCTCGCCGACAAGGATCGTCTGGCTGGCATGCTTGATGATGACCGTGTTGCCGGCCATCAGCGCCGGGGCGACCGTGTTGATCGCGGTCATATAGGGATAGTTCCACGGCGCGATGACGAAGACGACGCCATGGGCCTCGCGCTCGATGCGGCGCTCGAAGCTGGCGCTCTCTTCGATAACCAGCGGCGCCAGCGCATCGGCGGCGATGGTGGCCACATAATTGGAGCGCTCGTTGAAACCACGGAACTCGCCGCCGTAACGAACGGGGCGGCCCATCTGCCATGCCAGTTCCGGCACGACCTCCTCGACCATTTCGTTGAGGCGCGCGACACCCTTCAGGACGAGCTGAACCCGCTCTTCAAGCGGCCGCTTGGCCCAACTCTTCTGTGCCTTCTTGGCTCGCGCGGCCACGTCGCGGGCAGCCTCCAGCGGCAGGGCCGGACGCTCCGCATAGACCGAGCCGTCGATGGGGGAAATGCATTGGATCATTGTCATGATCGATTTTCCTGTTGGTTTACCCGTGTTCTCATCGCCAGCATACGCATGCGATGTGTAGTCGAGACGAAGCCGGATTGATCGCTGCCATCAGGCATTGAAACAATCCGGCAAAATATGAGCTTCGATGGCTTCTACGCCCGTTCGAAACCGCGCGCCACCTCCCAATCGGTGACGCGGCGATCGTATTCTTCCTGCTCCCACTGGCCGGCGCGGGTGTAATGATCGATCACGTCGTCGCCGAAGGCTTCGCGCAGCATCTTCGAGCTTGTCATGAAGCCGGTCGCATCGCGCAGGGTTTTCGGGATTTCGCGCACGCCGCTGCCGCCATAGGCGTCGCCGACGAAGGGCGCTTCAAGCTCCATCTTGCCTTCGATGCCGGCGATGCCAGCGGCCAGAAGCGCCGCCATCGCCAGATAGGGGTTGAGATCGGAGCCACCGACGCGGCACTCGATGCGGATGCCCTTCGTGCCCTCGCCGCAGAGGCGATAGCCGGCGGTGCGGTTGTCCTTGCTCCACACGGCCTTGGTCGGCGCGAAGGTGCCGGCCATGAAGCGCTTGTAGGAGTTGATGTAGGGCGCGAGGAAATAGGTGATCTCGCTGGCGTGGTTGAGAAGACCGGCGACGTAGTGGCGCATCGTGTCCGACATGCCGTATTTGGCGTCCTTGTCATAGAAATGCGATGTATTGCCATCGAGGCTCCACAGCGACTGGTGGATATGCGACGACGAGCCGGCCGCGTCATAATGCCATTTGGCGAGGAAGGTGATGGCCTTGCCGCGCGCCCAGGCGATTTCCTTGCAGCCGTTCTTGATGACGACATGGCGATCAGCCATGGCCAGCGCGTCGGCATAGCGGACATTGATTTCTTCCTGACCGGCGGATGCCTCGCCCTTGGAACTCTCGACGGGAATGCCCGCCCCCTGCAGCCCCTTGCGGATGGCCCGCATCACGTCTTCTTCCTTGGTCGTCTGGAAGATGTGATAGTCCTCGTTGTAACCGCTGACCGGGCGCAGATCGCGATAGCCGCCTTCACGCGCATCGTCATAGGTCTGGTCGAACAGAAAGAATTCCAGTTCGCTCGCCATATAGGCCTTCAGCCCCATGGCTTCGAGACGCTTCACCTGCTTCTTCAGGATGGCGCGCGGCGAATGCGGCACCTCCTGATGGGTGTGATGATCGAGCATGTCGCAGAGCACCAGCGCCGTGCCTTCCAGCCAGGGAATGCGCCGCAGCGTCGAAAGATCCGGCTTCATCGTATAGTCGCCGTAGCCGGCTTCCCAGCTGGTCGATTTGTAGCCGGAGACGGTCTCCATCTCCATGTCCGTCGCCAGCAGGTCGTTGCAGCTGTGGGTTTCCTCATAGGCGCTTTCGACGAAATATTCCGCCTGGAAGCGTTTGCCCATCAGGCGGCCCTGCATATCGACCTGGCAGGCCAGGACGGTGTCGATGCGGCCTTCGGCGACATCCTTTTTCAGTTCTTCGAACGTGTAGCTCATGCTCATAGTCATCCTGGCATAATCCTGGAGCGGTCTCCCGGACGGGTTCAGGCCTTTCGGGCTCCGGTGGCGGATGGCCCGCGCTGTCTGCGGGCCATCCTGGGATCGTGGCTATCGATCAACCGTTGGTGTAGGGCGGGCCGGCCTTCTGGAGAACGGCGTTATAGTCTTCGAAGATCTTGACGACCTTGGCCGCGGTTTCGCTCTGCTCGGCGATTTCCTTCCAGAACACCTTGGCGGCGTCCTCGACCGGCTTCCACTCCGCTGCCGGAATGCTCGTCAGCTTCAGCTTCGTGCCTTCGGCGCGCAGCTTGGCCTCGCCGCCCCAGTACCACTGGTCGCGATAGTTGTTGCCTGCCTCGATCGCTGCCATCACCAGCTTCTTCAGGTGGTCGGGAAGCTCCGCCCATTTCTTCTCGTTGACGAAGAAGGAGCCAATCCAAGCGCCGGAGATGTTGTTTGTCAGGAAGTGGTCGGTCACGTCGGCCCAGCCGACCGTGTAGTCCTCGGTGATACCGGACCAGGCCATGCCGTCGAGTTCCCCGGTCTGGACGGCGACCTGCGCATCCTCGTAGGGGATGGTCACGGGCACGACGCCGAACTGGCCGAGGAACCGGCCCGCGGTCGGGAAGGTATAGAGCCGCAGGCCCTGCAGGTCGGCCAGCGTGTTGATCGGCTTCTTGGTGTTGAAGTGGCAGGGATCCTGGCCCGAGGACGAAAGCCAGACGACGCCGCCGACCTTTTCGTAGGCCGAGCGCCAGATGTCGGCGAGGCCGTACTGCTTGAAGAGCACCGGCACGTCGAGAATCTGTTTGGTCGCGAGCGGGAAATAGCCGCCGAATGTCGCGACCTCGGCCGGCGAGGCCATCGAGTCGTCGTCGGAATGCACCGCGTCGATCGTACCGGCCTGAAGGGCGCGGAAAAGCTCGCCGGTCGGAACGATCTGGTCTGCGAAATAGAGTTCGATCTCCAGCTCGCCTTTCGCCGCCGCATTGATCGCGTCGATGATCGGCTTGGTGACGTGTTCGCCGAGCGCGGCGCCGGCATAGGTCTGGAACCGCCATTTGATGGCGGTCTGCGCTTTTACGATGTTGGGCGCTGCGAGGGTCGCGGCCCCAGCCGCACCGATCGTCACGGCACCTGCCCTGCTCAGGAATTGGCGTCTGTTGGTCATGTCTTCGTTTCCCTCTGTTTGAAGTTCCGTTGATTGCCGGGAACGGCCGTTGTTCCCGGTCGGTTTTCCTTCGTTTTTATTCCGGCCCCATCTCTCCCGTGGACATTCCGGCGGCAGCAGCCGCCGGAAAAGGCTTACTTCGCGTAGAAATTCTCCGGCAACCAGGTTGCGATCTCGGGAAAGCACCCGATGATGATCAGGCTCGCGATCATGATCCCGACAAAGGGCCAGATCGATTTGTAGATGTCGGACATGGTAATGCCGGGTGGCGCCATCGCCCGCATCATGAACAGGTTGTAGCCGAAGGGCGGCGTGATGTAGGCGATCTGGCAGGTGATCGTATAGAGCACGCCGTACCACACCAGATCGAAGCCGAGCTTCTGCACCAGCGGGATATAGAGCGGCGCGACGATGACGAGCATCGCCGTATCGTCCAGGAACATGCCCATCACCAGGAACGACAGCTGCATCAGCACCAGCACCTGCCAGGGCTCCAGCCCGAGATCGCCCAGGAAGAACCGCTCGATCGACTTGACCGCGCCGAGACCGTCGAAGACGGCACCGAAGCACAGCGAGGCGATCAGAATCCACATGAACATACAGGTAATGCCCAGCGTCTTCTGCAGCACATCGTTCCACAGCCCGAGCGTAAGCCGTCCACGCCACCAGGCGACCAGCGCCGACGAGATCGCGCCGATCGCCGAGCTTTCGACAAGGCTGGTGATACCGCTCAGAAACAGCGACATCATCAGCACGAAAATGCCCAGCGGCAGAATGCCCGCCGTCAGCAGCAGCAGTTTCTCGCGCATCGGCACATTGCGCTCCTCCACCGGAAGCGCCGGTCCGAGCGACGGATTGATGCGGCAACGTATATAGACGTATATCGCCATCAGCGCGGCCATCAGCAGCCCCGGAAACACCCCCGCGAGCCAGAGCTGGCCGACGGGAACGCGGGCGATCATGCCGTAGAGCACCAGCACGATGCTCGGCGGAATGAGAATGCCGAGCGTGCTGCCGCCCTGCACGACGCCGGTTGTCATGACCTTATCGTAGCCGCGCCGCAGAAGCTCCGGCAGCGCGATCGTTGCGCCGATCGCCATGCCGGCAACCGAAAGCCCGTTCATGGCCGAAATGATCACCATCAGGCCGATGGTGCCGAGTGCCAGACCGCCGTTGATCGGCCCCATCCAGACATGGAAAGCCTTGTAGAGATCCTCCGCAATACCGGATTCCGACAGCATGTAGCCCATGAAGACGAACATCGGCACCGTCAGCATCGGGTACCATTTGACGAGTTTCATGGCGGAGGCGAAACCCATCTCCGACCCCCCCTCTCCCCACAGCAGGAAGGCGGCGACGACGCCGACGAAACCGATGACGGCAAAGACGCGCTGCCCCGTCAGGAGCAGCACCATCATGGCTGCGAACATCGTGAGTGCGATGAATTCGTAGCTCATGCGATCGTCCTTCCGCGTAATTCGGCAATATCCTTGAATAGCGAGGAAACCGCCTGCGCCAGCATCATGACGACACCGAAAGTCATGATGAGCTTGATCGGCGCCATGTAGGGCGCCCAGGCACTGAAGCTCTTTTCCTTGAATTCGATCGCATAGATCGAGCTGGCGATGCCGCCATAGAGCATGAAACCGAGAAACACGATCAGCGCCACCACCGTGACGATATCGAACAACGCCCGCCTGCGCAGCGACCAGGCGCCGTAAAACAGGTCCATGCGCACATGGTCGCCGGTCTGCATCGCAAAGGCGCCACCCAGCATGTAATAGGCAGCCATGGTGAACTGCGCCGATTCCAGCGTCCAGTTTGCAGGCAGGTGAAACGCCTTTGAAACCGACGAATAAAGCAGGATCGCGAACATCGCGAAGATCAGGTACATCGCGAAGATGCCCACCCGACGATTGAACGTGTCGACGAAGCGCACGTACCCCCTGATGAAATTAGACATAGAGCGGCCCCTCTCCGATAGACACGGCCTCAGCCGCCGGACCGACCCTCCGGTATTGCAACGCAAGCATCCGCTTTGCCTCTCCAGTTTTTGTTCATTCCCGTCTCCACGGACGCGTATCCCCTCGGGTCTTCTTATGGTTTCGACGGCAGCCGCAGGCTTTCGCGCAGCAGCCGCGTCAGATAGCCAGCCATGACCCTTTGGCTGGCCTCGTCGGCAATCAGGTCGTTTCTGACCTCGATCATGACATTGGGCAGGCCGTTGGCCAGCCCATGCAGTTTCAACGTATGGGTGACGCCGTCCTCCGGCCCGTAGGGCTCGTTGCGGCGGATATCGTAGCCGGCGTCGCTCTCGGCGACCGAGAGCATGGCGTCCGCAAGCCGGCTGTCCGCGTCGTGCAGAATACCGATCTCCACCGCCCGCGGCTTTCCGAAATAGGTCGGCGTGAAGGAGTGAACCGTGACCACCACCGGCGTCCGGCCTTCGGCGATCCGCGCCTCGATCAGTGCCGAGATCCGGGCATGGAAGGGAAAGTAAAGCGCCTCGGCCCGCGCAGCGCGCTCCTGCTGCGACAAGGCGGCATTGCCGGGAATGGTGTAGACTTCGCTCTTTTCCGGCATGGCGCCGGGAGCCTCGGGCGGGCGGTTGCAATCATAGGCAAGGCGCGAGAACCGCTGCGAGACGACGGTCGCATCGAGCGCCTCCCCGATCAGCCGGGACACGGCGAGCGCGCCGGGATCCCAGGCAATGTGGCTTTCGAGCGCCTCGGGCGACAGGCCGAGCGTTCCAAGGATGCCGGGCATCAGCCGCGAGGCGTGTTCGCAGACGATCACGACAGGGCTCGCGCCCCCGACGTTCTCGACGTTGACCGGATCACCCTCATCTGTACGCAAAAATGCAACCAAGCCGCATCCCCTCGATCGGCCAATCAATCGTTAATGAAAAGAATTCTTCAGGATTTGGCGACTGTCAACGGGTGAATGAAAATTTCTCTTCAAAAAAACATTTGACTCGAATTGTGACAGCGATGTTTAATTTTCTCACAAGCTGGCAAAGACCGGCAGGCAGGGGAATATCGGACTTGAACCAGGCATCGACCGTTTCGGACGTGATCGCCGCCCATTTCGACGCGTTGACCCGCGCCGAAAAGCAGCTGGCGACGTCCCTTCTCGAGAACTACCCGGTCTCCGGACTGGGCAGCATCACGACGGTTGCCGAAAATGCCGGGGTTTCGACCCCCACGGTCGCACGCATGGTCCAGAAGATCGGCTTTCGCGGTTTTCCCGATTTTCAGGCGAGCCTGCACCACGAGCTGGAAGCCACCCTCTCCAATCCCATCGCCAAGCACGACCGCTGGGCCTCCAACGCGCCGGGAACCCATATCCTGAACCGCTTCGCCGACGCGATCATGACCAACATGCGCGAAACGCTGTCGCAGCTGGAAACCGCCGAATTCGACGGCGCCGCCGCCCTGATCGCCGACCGCAAGCGCGACGTCTATGTTGTCGGCGGCCGCATCACCAAGGCGCTGGCGGAGTATCTGTTCACCCATCTGCAGGTGGTGCGCCCCGGCGTTACCCAGATCGCCGTCAACGCCAGCGCCTGGCCGCACTACGTGCTCAACATGAAACCCGGCGACGTGCTGGTGATCTTCGACATCCGCCGCTACGAGCAGGAGATGGAGGCTTTGGCTCGCACCGCGCGGAAAAACGGGCTCGAGATCATCCTCTTTACGGACCAGTGGGCCTCGCCCGTCGCCAAACTCGCCACCCGCATTTTCCGCGTCCATATCGAGGCGCCTTCCGCCTGGGACAGCTCCGTCGTCACGCTGTTCATCCTGGAGGCACTGATCGAGGCCGTGCAGAGTGCCGAATGGGCCGAAACCCGCGACCGGATGAAGGCGCTGGAACATCTTTTCGAGGAGAGCCGTCTGTTTCGAAAACCCCGCTAGATCTCGTCGGCCCGAATGGCCAGCATGAGGAGTATCGGCAAAAACTGAAAGAAAACTGTCACATAAACTTCATCTGCCAACAGTATCAGCTTCGCCGAAGTTGACTGACACACAAAAGGAGAACACCCGTGATGTCACATACGAGACGCCTGCTTTCGCTCACCACGGCCATCGTCATGGCCTCGTCCGCCCTCGCCTATGCCGAGCCGAGCGCCGAACTGATCGCGGCTGCCAAGGCGGAAGGCGCGCTGACCACCGTCGCCCTGCCCCATAGCTGGTGCGGCTATGGCGACGTCATCGCCGGCTTCAAGGCCAAGTATCCGGAAATCCAGGTCAACGAACTGAACCCCGACGCCGGCTCCGCCGACGAAGTCGAGGCGATCAAAGCCAACAAGGATAACAAGGGCCCGCAGGCTCCCGACGTCGTCGACGTCGGCCTCGCTTTCGGTCCGCAGATGAAGGCCGACGGCCTGCTGCAGCCGTACAAGGTCTCGACCTGGGACGAAATCCCGGAAAACGTCAAGGACGCCGAAGGCTACTGGTACGGCGACTATTACGGCGTTCTCTCGTTCATCGTGAACAAGGATCTCGTTGCGAACATTCCGGCCGACTGGGCTGATCTCGCAAAGCCGGAATATGCCGGTCAGGTCGCCCTTGCCGGTGACCCGCGCGCCTCCAACCAGGCGATCCTCGCCGTTCTCGCGGCCGGCCTGCACAAAGGCGCCAAGGCTGGCGAAGAAAGCGGCAAGGCCGGTCTCGACTACTTCGCCGAGCTGAACAAGGCCGGCAACTTCGTTCCGGTCATCGCCAAGGCCGGCACGATCGCCCAGGGCGCGACCCCGATCGCCGTTGCCTGGGACTACAACGCGCTGGCATGGCGCGACGAACTGAAGGGCAACCCGCCCGTCGAAGTCGTCGTTCCGAAGACGGGCGTTCTCGCCGGCGTCTACGTTCAGGGCATCTCGGCTTACGCGCCGCATCCGAACGCCGCCAAGCTCTGGATGGAATACCTCTATTCCGACGAAGGCCAGAACCTGTGGCTGAAGGGCTATTGCCACCCGGCACGCTTCAACGCCATGGTCAAGGCCGGCAAGGTTCCGCAGGATCTGATCGACGCCCTGCCGCCGGCAGCCGCCTATGAAGCCGCCGTCTTCCCGAGCGTCGACGAACAGAATGCCAACAAGGCCGCCGTTACCGGCGGTTGGGACAGCGTCGTCGGCGCCAACGTCCAGTAAGCATTTGAATTCCTGACAAGAGCCCCGGCCCGCCATCCACGGGCCGGGGCTTGCCATATCAAAAATTTGAGCCTTACTTTAGCCATGGACGAACCGCGAGAGCGAAGACCCGACGATATGAACCAGGCACCCCCCGCACGCCGATTTCACCTGCCCCTGACATGGATAGGCCTGATGCCCTTCGTGATCTTCGTCACGATGTTCCTGATCCTGCCGACGATGAACATCATCGTCGGGGCCTTCCAGACCAGCGACGGTTCCTTCACGCTGCAGAACATCATCGACCTGCAGAACGGCACCATCCCGTCGAGCTACTGGATATCGGTGAAGATATCGGTGGCTTCGGCCGCACTTGGCTGCCTCATCGGCTTCGCCATGGCCGCGGCGGTGGTTTTTGGCGCCGTTCCCGGCTGGGTCAAGTCGCCGCTCCTGACCTTTTCGGGCGTCGCATCGAACTTTGCCGGCGTGCCGCTCGCCTTCGCCTTTCTCGCCACCTTCGGGCCGGTCGGCCTCGTCACGCTCTTCCTGCGGCAGAATTTCGGCATCGTCCTGCAGCGCGATCTCGGCTTCAACATCCTGAGCTTCTGGGGTCTGACAGTCACCTATCTCTTCTTCCAGATTCCGCTGATGATCCTGATCATCGCGCCGGCGCTGGAGGGGCTGAAGAAGGAATGGCGGGAAGCCGCCGAAGTGCTTGGCGCGACCGCCTTTCAATACTGGCGCATGGTCGCCTTCCCGATCCTCTTTCCGGCGCTGCTCGGCACCTTCGCGCTGCTGTTCGCCAATGCTTTCGGCGCCGTCGCGACGGCGATCGCGCTGACGGGTTCGAGCCTCAACATCGTGCCGATCCAGCTTTACGCCCAGATCCGCGGCGACGTGCTCGGCAATCCGCATCTCGGCTACGCCATGGCCTTCGGCATGATCGTCGTCACCGCCGTCGCAAACGTCATTTATATCTGGCTGCGCATCCGCGCCGAAAGGTGGCTGAAATGAGTATCTGGGCGCGCATCGCCGGCTGGGGCGCATTGATCTTCGGTCTGCTCTATTTCTTCGTGCCGCTCGGCGGCCTGTTCGAATTCTCGCTGAAGGCCCGGCGCGGCGTCTACAGCTTCGACGCCTATGCCAGCGTCTTTTCCGATCCGCAGTTCCAGCAGACCTTCGGCTATTCGGTGGTCATGGCGCTGGTGACCATCGTCATCGGCATCCTGATCGTCGTGCCGACCGCCTATTGGGTGCGTCTGAAGATGCCGTGGGCCCGGCCCTATGTCGAATTCCTGACGCTGATGCCGCTGGTCATTCCCGCGATCGTCATCGTCTTCGGCTATATCCGGCTCTACAACACTTCGAGCTGGCTGCCGCTCACCGGCTCGATCATGGGTACGAATGTGCTGCTTGCCTTCGGCTACACCATTCTGGCCTTGCCCTATATGTACCGCGCGGTTGATACGGGCTTGAGAACCATCGATGTCGGCACGCTGACCGAGGCGGCCCAGAGCCTCGGCGCAGGCTGGACGACCATTCTCGGCCGCGTGATCCTGCCGAACGTCATCCCCGCCGTGCTGTCCGGCGCGTTCCTGACGTTTGCGATCGTCATCGGCGAATTCACGCTGGCCGCGCTGCTCGACCGGCCGGCCTTCGGCCCGTATCTCCAGCGCGTCGGCGCCAACAAGGCGTATGAACCCTTTGCACTGTCGGTCATCGCATTTGGCATCACATGGGGCTGCCTGTCCCTGATCCAGCTCGTCAGCCGCTTCTCCCAATCCGCCCCCCGCAAGGCCTGAGGATATTTTACGTATGTCTTTTCTTACACTGACCAATATCCAGAAATCCTTCGGCTCCGTACAGGTCGTCAAGGACTTCAACATGGGCATCGAGAAGGGAGAGTTCGTCTCCTTCCTCGGACCGTCGGGCTGCGGCAAGACGACGATCCTGCGCATGATCGCCGGCTTCGAAACGCCGACCGGCGGCGCAATCGAGATCGGCGGCAAGAGCCAGGCAAACCTGAAGCCGAACCAGCGCAATATCGGCATGGTGTTCCAGGCCTATGCACTCTTCCCGAACATGAACGTCGCCGAAAACGTCGCCTTCGGCCTGAAGGTCGCCGGCAGGCCCAAGGCGGAGATCGATGCCCGCGTCAAGGAAATGCTCGGGCTGATCAAGCTCGACCATCTGGCAGAGCGCTATCCCTACCAGATGTCGGGCGGCCAGCAGCAGCGTGTGGCGCTGGCGCGCGCGCTCGCACCGAAGCCGCAGGTTCTGCTGCTCGACGAACCGCTCTCGGCGCTCGACGCCAAGATCCGCGTGTCGCTGCGTGACGAAATCCGCATGATCCAGCAGCAGCTCGGCATCACCACCGTCATCGTCACCCACGATCAGGAAGAGGCGCTGACGATCTCCGACCGCATCGTCGTCATGAATGCCGGCCGCGCCGACCAGATCGGCACGCCCTACGAGATCTACAACCGCCCGGCCACCCGCTTTGTCGCGTCCTTCGTCGGCACGCTGAACCTGATCGAAGCCAAGGTCGTGGACCCCGCGGCCAACCGTATTTCCATCGGCGATCAGGGCATCACGCTGCGCGAGCCGTTGGGCCCCGTGAAGGCTGGCGACACCGTCTCACTGGCATTGCGCCCGGAAGCGGGCTCCATCGCCGAGGGGGCAAAGGGCGATACGGCGCTGACCGGCGAGGTCATCTCGTCCAACTTCCTGGGCTCGGTGATCCGCACCCGCATGAAGGTCGGCGAAAGCGTGATCTCCTTCGATATGTTCAACAGCCCCGGCCTCGTGCCCCCGGCCGTCGGCGATGTGGTGACGCTGCGCTTTACCGCCAGCGACCTGCTGATCATTCGCGAATAGCAGATTATTTCTCGCTGCTTGTGCATTGCGGTAAAATCTGTCGCCAAACCCGCTTTCGACGTCGCAAGCGGGTTTGATCTTTTGCATCCGGTGCTTATAGTCGCAGGCGTAGTTCTCAGGGCGGGGTGAAACTCCCCACCGGCGGTAACGGGCAGCAATGTCCGAAGCCCGCGAGCGCTTCCGGTTCACGCCGGAAGGTCAGCAGATCCGGTTGAATTCCGGAGCCGACGGTTAAAGTCCGGATGGAAGAGAGCAA
>JAVBSF010000128.1:0-10294 GCA_031556925.1 Pararhizobium sp. | reverse complement strand
CCGAATCTGAATGCGCCTGTGATCAGAAAACGAACTCGCGCGCCAGAAGGAAGCCCGGCAGAGGTCGCACGGCGGTGTTGAAGCCCAGACGCTCGGAGGTATTGCCGTTCTCGTGGATGTAGAGCCGCGCCTGCGATGCATTACCGAAGCCGACGACGCCGACGAGACGGCCGCCGTTCTTCAGCTGCGCGAAGATGGCGTCGGGAATGGTCTCGACCGCGCCATTGATGAAAATCACGTCGTAAGGCGCGCCGGCGGCATGGCCCTTTTCGAGATCGCCATTGACCACGGTCACGTTGGGACAGCCAAGAGCCTCGAGCGCGGCGGATGCCTGGGTGGCAAGCGAGGCATTGCTTTCCAGCGCAACGACCTCGCCGGCCAACTGCGACAGCAGGGCCGACACATATCCGGTGCCGCAACCGATTTCCAGAACGCGCTCCTCGCTGGTGATCGCCGCCAGCTGCAGCAACTTCGCCAGCGGCGACGGTTCCATCAGATAGCGACCCGTCGGAGCGCCGTCCTCGGTTTCAAGAGCGATATCGGTATCGATATAGGCAAGCGGCTTGAGCTTTGCGGGCACGAATTCTTCGCGCGGAACGGACAGGAATGCCGAAAGCACCGTATGGGAAGTAACATCCGTGGTGCGGATCTGGTTATCGACCATCTTTGTACGTGCTGCTTGGAAATCCATCTGCCTGACCTCGTAAACCGGATCGCTCCGGTGATGCGGCTTGCGCCTTAAACCATGCGCCTGTCACGCAGGCTCGTTCGCTACGCTCTTAAATCCGCGCTTGAACGGTTTCAAGCTATGGAATGCAGTTCCCATAAAAAAGCAAGCCGCCAATATCCGCGATCCGTGGCAAGACGCGAGGGGGAAAACGCGAAAACCCGCCCGGATGATCCGAGCGGGCTCTTGATGAGGCGAAATCTGAAAAGCTCAACCTGCCGGAGCGGCTTCAAGTCCGACCAGCGAAATCTTGGTGTAGCCGGCCCGCTGGATCATGTTCATCACAGTCATCAGCTCGCCATAGTCCACCGCCTTGTCGGCGCGCAACAGGATCCGGGTCTCCTTGTTGCCTTCCGTAACCTGCTGCAAGGTCGCCACGAAGGCGTCGCGGGATGTTTCCTCGTTGCCGAGCGCCAGCGTCAGATCGGCTTTCAGCGTCACGAAAACCGGCTTGTCGTCCCGCTTGACCGGCTGGGCGGCTGATTGCGGCAGATCGACCTTCATGTCCACGGTCGCAAGCGGCGCCGCCACCATGAAGATGATCAGCAGCACCAGCATGACGTCGATGAACGGCGTCACGTTGATTTCGCTGTTTTCCTCAAGATCGCCGCCGCCACCTTCTCCAAGTCTGCTTCCCATGGCGTCATCCGATCCGTGCTATCGCAGCTTCGGGACCATGACCTTCAGGCTTGCGCGTCAGCTTGCGGGCATGGCGGAAATCGAGCTCGCGGCTGACCAGACGCTCGACGGCAGCACCTGCATCGGCAAGCATCAGGCGGTAAGCGGAAATCGACCGGGAAAAATAGTTATAGATGACAACAGCCGGAATAGCCGCGACGAGGCCGATGGCGGTCGCAAGCAGCGCTTCGGCGATGCCGGGTGCCACGATCGCCAGATTGGTCGTCTGCGCCTGGCTGATGCCGATAAACGAATTCATGATGCCCCAGACAGTACCGAACAAGCCGACGAAGGGCGAGATGGAGCCGATGGTCGCGAGAATGCCGGTGCCGCCGGCAATCTTCTTGCCGGCCCCCGCCTCGATGCGGCCGAGTTGGGACGAAACACGCTCCTTGACGCCCTGCTGCGGCACGATGTCGAGCACCGGCTCCGACTTGCCCAGCTCTTCGACAGCAGACGCAACCATGTGGCCCGCCGGACCGCCCTTGATTTCCTTGCGATCTCCGAGATCACGCAGCACACCGGCAGCGGTCAACACCCGGATCGCCTTCCGAAGACGGCCTTTGGCCGCGGCAAGCTCGAAAGTCTTCGCGATGAGGATCGCCCAGGTCGCGACGGATGCCAGCGCAAGCGCACCCATGACGCTTTTGACGACGATATCGGCCGCCAGGAACATCCCCATCGGTGAAAGGTCGTGCGGCAGCATCAGGTTTGCACCGTTATCGGTGTTGCCGGCGGCGGCATTCGCTTCGGCCAGAGGCTGAGCCTCCATCTGCGCCGCGGGCTGGCTTTCGGCCGTTGCCGGGGCGAGTGGCTGATTTTCCATAGCTATGGGCCCTGCCTGACCGGCGGCTGACTGCTCGACGGCGGTCGCGGCCGGTGCCGTTTCCTGCGCATGAAGCGTCTGGCTGCTGAGAAAGGCCAGCAGCGAAACCGCCAGCATTGTCCCTTTCGGCATCACCCGGTTCGGCATGATCAATCCTATCCGTATCAGTTTATCTCGCGCCTTTCGGCGGGCAATGTCCCAGGAGACCGTGCCATTGGCGGCTACATACGCCGACTGGCACCGCATGACAAGAATTTGTGGAGTTTTTTCATCAAGAATATTGTGGCAAAATCTGATCGCTTTGGCATCGGGATGCCAACATGCCCGATGGACCGCATGTCAGTCGCCTTCGAAGAGGCCGGTGCGCCAGTCGTAGATCCGGTGACGCTGCCAGGGCCGTGGCAGCGCATCCCCGGGCACCGCGGGCAGCATGATATCGAGATCGCCCTTTCTATCAGCGGAAGAAAAGAGTTCCATTGCCCCCGAGCGCCGGAGCGTTGCCGCGCTGACAAGCCGGGCGCCGGAACGGCAGTGGCGCAGCTGCAGCATTGCGGACACGATCACCAGATCCGCCCGATCACAGGCCGCGCCGGTCAGGCGCGGATCCTCGACCGTGGCGATCCGCAGGCCGCCCACCGTCGTTACCGCGCACCATTGGCGCGCCACGCAGGCAAAGCGGCCGGGCTCGACCGCCAGCAGAGCGGCGACCGCGGCCCGCGCCTTTTCGTGATCGACGGCCGATGCCTGCGCCGCCGCCCGGCCACCCTCCGCCTCCGGTAAACTCAGCGCGAGATCGGGACGCATCAACGGACCAGCGAATTGTGAAAGATGCAACGCTCTTTGCCATTGAGAGAAAATGAATTCGGGCGGCCGGGCGCGGTTGAGTGCCGCTCCGCTCTCCCCGAGCAACGCCACCAGCCGCCCGTTTTCGGCAACAATCGCTTCAGGTCGCGATGGCGGCATCGCGAGAATCACCACGATACCCGCGAGCATCAGCACGGCTCCCGCCGCCGCCAGCCAGGTCCGCAGCAGGCAGACGACGATACCGCCGAGCGCGACGAGCAGGAACCCCGCAGGCGCGATCCGCCCTGTCGTCACCTCGCCTCCCCAGCCGGAAACGATCCTCGAAATCGCGATCATCCATTCCAGCCCCTGCCCCATGACGAGCAAAGGCAGGCGCTCCAGCCCGAACGGCATGGCTAGCATCGAGATCAGCGCGAAAGGCATCACGAATACGCTGATAATCGGCATGGCCAGCATGTTGCCGACAAGGCCATAGGCGGCGATACGGTGAAAATGGCCGACGGAATAGATCATCGTCGAGACGCCGCCGATCAGCGAGCTGAGCAGCAGGCCGACAAGAAAAGCACCTACGGCGCGCAGAATGACAAACGGCATCGGCGAGATCGCCGGACGCGGCGTCGGCCGGCCGCGCCAGTGGCCATAACCGGCCACCAGCGCCAGCGTGGCCGCATAGGACATCTGGAAACCCGGCCCGGTCACAGCAGACGGCGTGACGATCAGAATGAGGATGGCCGACAGCGCCACATTGCGCAGGCTTATGGCCGGACGGTCGAAAAACAAGGCGACCAGCATCAACACGATCATGATAAAGGAGCGCACGGCCGACACCGCTCCGCCGGAAATCAGCACATAGAAGCAGACCATCGCCACGGCTCCCGCCGCCGCGAGCTTTTTGATGGCGATGCGGTGGGCAAGCCCCGGAACGGCACTCAGCGCGAGGCGCACACCGACCAGCAGGGTTCCGGCCGCAAGCACCATGTTCAGTCCGGAAATGGCCAGCACATGCGCAAGACCGGCGCGACGCAGATCCTCTACGGTTTGCCGGGCGATCGCCCGCTCTTCCCCGGTGATCAGCGCTGCGGCAATCGCACCGGCGTCGCCCGTGACGACCGAACGAATGCGCTCGCCGATCGTGGCGCGCAGCCGGGCCAGCATTTCGCCGGCACGCACTTTCCAGGATGCGGCCGCGAGGCCGGTTCCCTCCGGCGCCCCGTAAAAATACCCGACAGCGCCGATCCGATTGAAATAGCTGTCGAAGGCGAAGTCGTTCAGTCCGGCAAGCGCGGGACCGGATGGCGGCGATAACCGCACCCTGCCCATCAAACCCTCACCGATCGCGATGGGCGCGTCGCGATGGCGCGAAAGCAGCGTCACCCGCTCGGGCGGCCGCCGCAGTTTTGGCCCCATCGTCGCCTCGACCGCCACGGTGTAACGCCAGTAGCCTTTGTCGGTGATTTCCCGTCCTTCCACCACGCCGGAAAGCGTCGTCGTCACGGGCGTATCAAGAAGCACGGTATCAAGCCGCGCGGTCTGCCACAGGGCCAGCATCATGCCGGCGACAAACAGGAAACCGTGACCGAGCACCCACCGCCATCCTGTCGCGGAATGACGCAGCCTCCAGGCCGCTATTCCAAAAACGCACAGCAGCACTGCAAGTTTGACAATTCCGGGCGGATTTGCGGCGGCGAACCACGCGAAAGCTCCAAGTCCGATTGTAACGGGTACGAAAAGGAAGCCGTGACCGTAAGCGCTTTCGATTTCGCCAGCCCGGACAACGGCATTCCGACAGGACACTCCCAGCGCCGCCAGCCGCTGCGTCGTCAATCGCGGAAAAAAGGAATTCCGCTTTGAGGAAGCTCTATTTTCGCCAGATATGTCAGTATCTTGACCATTCCTCGGCAAAAAAATGGCGGCCTGCGAAACGGCCCTGGTTTCGAAGATGGCTTTCGCTTCAGGCTCATCCCCCATGAAACCAATCTCTGCCGCAATTGCCCCCTGCCGAGTTTGCAACCAAAAATGCGACACCGCAACCCTGGGATAATCGGCTCAAAAAATAGGCAATCGCCAATCCTTAAACAGGCCCATCTCCCGTTCGTCGCGTTTAGGCCATTGGACACATTGGAAAAACATGCAATTATTGCGCTGCCACATGCCTATTTTTGCATCGCACAATTTGCCTTTCGTTCAACTTGGCAGCCGTGATTAAATCAGATAGCACATGGTCGGCGTTAATATATGCGGCATATTTATGTGCCAGTTTGCGGCAAACGGAGGATCCCCTATGACGGAAAAAAGCGCAGTCGTAACAATCGATAGCAAATCGGTGGAGTTACCGGTGCGATCGGGGTCTATCGGTCCGGACGTGGTCGATATCGGCTCCCTCTACAAGCAAACCGGCCGGTTCACCTACGACCCCGGCTTCACCTCGACCGCATCCTGCGAGTCCAGGATCACCTATATCGACGGTGACGAAGGCGTGCTGCTGCATCGCGGCTATCCGATCGAACAGTTGGCCGAGCATGGCGACTTCCTCGAAGTCTGCTATCTGCTCCTCTACGGCGAACTGCCGACCAAGGCACAGAAGACCGATTTCGACTACCGCGTCACCCATCACACGATGGTTCATGAACAGATGTCGCGCTTCTTCACCGGTTTCCGCCGCGATGCGCATCCGATGGCCGTCATGTGCGGCTGCGTCGGCGCCCTGTCGGCCTTCTACCACGACTCGACCGACATCACCGATCCGCACCAGCGCATGGTCGCGTCGCTGCGCATGATCGCCAAGATGCCGACGCTCGCCGCCATGGCTTACAAGTACCATATCGGCCAGCCCTTCGTTTACCCGAAGAACGACCTCGACTATGCGTCGAACTTCCTGCGCATGTGCTTTGCCGTTCCGTGCGAAGATTACGTCGTCAATCCGGTTCTGGCCCGCGCTATGGACCGCATCTTCATCCTGCACGCCGACCACGAGCAGAACGCCTCGACCTCGACGGTTCGCCTCGCGGGTTCCTCGGGCGCAAACCCGTTTGCCTGTATCGCAGCCGGCATCGCCTGCCTCTGGGGTCCGGCCCATGGCGGCGCCAATGAAGCGGCGCTCAACATGCTCGCCGAAATCGGCACAGTCGATCGCATTCCGGAATATGTCGCCAAGGCCAAGGACAAGAACGATCCGTTCCGCCTGATGGGCTTCGGCCACCGCGTCTACAAGAACTACGATCCGCGCGCGAAAATCATGCAGAAGACGACGCATGAGGTTCTGGCGGAACTCGGCCACAAGGACGATCCGCTGCTCGAAGTGGCAATGGAACTGGAGCGCATCGCGCTCACCGACAGCTACTTCATCGAAAAGAAGCTCTATCCGAACATCGACTTCTATTCGGGCATCACGCTGAAGGCTCTGGGCTTCCCCACGACCATGTTCACCGTTCTCTTCGCTCTTGCCCGCACCGTCGGCTGGATCGCCCAGTGGAACGAAATGATCGAGGATCCGGAACAGCGCATCGGCCGTCCGCGCCAGCTCTATGTCGGCGAACCATCGCGCGACTATATCCCTGTTTCCAAGCGCTAAGTGCTCGGAACTGAATGAAAAGCCCGGTCAGAGATGGCCGGGCTTTCTCTTTTGGGCGATGGTGGAGAGCAGGATTTTCGCCGCTGTGTCTCCGGGCGGCCTTTCGGTCTGCATGCGCTGCCAGACGGTCTCGTAACCTTCCAGCATCGCACGGCGCTCGGCAGTCTGCGTCACGAGCCGCTCGACCCAGCGGGCAAGCGCACCGGCCCGGATCGCCTCGTTCAGATATTCCGGCACGATCACGTAATCGGCGATCAGGTTCGGCAGCGCTGCCGTCCAGATGCGGATACGCTTGTGCATCAGCCGGACGATCCAGTCGGCGCGGTAGGAGGAGACGACGGGAATGCCGCAAAGGCCGAGTTCCAGAATGACCGTGCCGGAGGCCGCAAGCGCAACATCGGCTGCGGCGAAGGCTTTCCATTTCCCGGCCGCTCCGGTGCTGATCTCGGGCTTGACCGGCCAATCGGCGACAAGGCGGCGAACCAGGGCCTCCTGACGCGGCACAGTGGGCAGCAGGAAGCGCATGGCCGGGTGCCGCTGCAACAGAAGCTGCATCGTCTCGCCGAAGGCCGGCAGCAGCCGTGTAATCTCGCTGGCACGCGACCCCGGAAGCAACAGGCAGGTTGCCCCGTCCGGGCTTGCCATACCCTGCCCCTTGGCGTCCTGCGCGAACCGGACCGTCAGCACATCCGCCGCACTCGCCAGCCGGTGGCCGACATAAGTGGTCGGCGGCCCTTGCAGCCGCTCCATGACCTCCGGCTCGAACGGCAGCACGGCAAGCACATGATCGACATAGGCGCGCATGGCCGGCGCACGCTCTTCCTTCCAGGCCCAGACACTGGGACAGACATAATCAATGATCGGCAGATCGGGCAGCGCCCTGCGGACGCGGCGGGCGACGCGGTGGGTGAAATCCGGACTGTCGATGATAACAAGGGCATCGGGTTTCGCGGTGATGATCGCATCTGCCGTCTGGCCGATGCGTCGTATCAGCCGCGGCAGCCGCGCACGCACTTGGGCGATACCCATGATCGAAAGCACGGAATAGTCGAAGAGCGAGCGCAGGCCCTCAGCCTCCAGCCCCTCACCGCCGACACCGACAAGCTCGACAGGCCCATCGATCATCGGCTTCAATGCCTGCACGAGATCGGCTCCGAGAAGATCGCCGGAAACCTCGCCGGCAATGACGGCCAGTTTCAAGCCGCGCTGCGCCATCACGCGTCTCCCGGATGCGCCCGGTCGATCCCGGTCACGAAGATGCCGTGCGCACGCGCCGCCGCGAGCATGGCATCGCGTTCCAGCACGAGCGCCCGCCCCGCCTCGACCGCGATCCCCGCGAGCCCCGCCTCCGAAGCGCCGAACACGGTGGACGGTCCGATGGAGGGAAGATCGGCCCGCTGGTCCTGTTGCGGCTTGCAAAGCTTGACGAGAACACCTTTGCGCCGGCCCGATATGCGGCCGTCGGCCCGCAGCTGCGCCACCCGCTGCAGCATCGCATCCGTGCCTTCAGGCCCCTCCAGCGCCACGACGCGGCCGCCGACCGCCACCGCGCCCTGCCCGACATCGAGCCGCCCGAGCGCGACCGCCGCTTCCACCGCAACCTCGATGTCCCGCCGGTCTTCCGAATTCGGAGCCTGCGGTCCGAGCGGACCGATCTCCGCCAGCAATTCGGGGACGATATCCTGAACGCCGATGACGCGCGCGCCGCTCGCTTCGATCAGTTCGATCGCCATTTTCAGCACGGCGTCGTCGCCGCCGGAAAGCAGCGTCTTCAGAACGTGCGGCACCCTGACGAGGGTCTTGAATGTCGGTTTGATATCGCGCCATTCCGGCCTCCGGCGCACCCCGCCGGACAGCACCACCCGATCGATCCCCTCATTGCGGAAAACCGCGGTGATGTCCCTGAAATTGCCGATACCCAGAGCGCGATGATCGAAGCCGGTCCAATCCTGGTCAGCCTCGTTCGAAAGCGCAATGACGAACGGGTCTTCGCCATGCAGGCGCGCGGCCTCCGCCACATGATGCGGCAGCATGCCGCCGCCGGCGATGATGGCCAGCCTTCCCGTATTCTGCGGCTGGCCAACGATGGACATGAGGCTCAGCCTTTTTTACCCCGGCTTGGAGAAGACAGGGCCCGGTCGCTTTCGGCCGCGATGAAATCGAGAATTTCGATGACCGGCTTGCAATCCACATATTCGTCGCGGATCGCGGCCGCGTTGATGCGGATGGCATTGGCGCCTTCGAAGATTTGCTTATAGGCACGGCGAACCGTATGGATCGTCGCCTTGTTGTATCCCGCACGCGTCATGCCGACGATATTCAGCCCGCTCAGAATGCCCGGATTGCCGTTCAGCATGCCATAGGGGATCACGTCGTAGCTTACGGCGGAAAGACCGCCGATAAAGGCCTGACGGCCGATACGCGTAAACTGGTGCACGGCGGAGCCGCCGCCGAGAATGGCGCGATCCTCGATCGTCACGTGGCCGGCGAGCATCACGTTGTTCGACAGGATGATATTGTTGCCGAGCCGGCAGTCATGGGCGACATGCGAATAGGCAAGGAAAAGGTTGTTGTTGCCGACCACGGTCTCGCCGCCATGCTCCACCGTGCCGGTATTCATGGTCACGCCTTCGCGGATCGTGCAGTTCTCGCCGATCGAAAGCGTCGTATCGACTGCGCTGTGATGCACGCTTTGCGAATCGCCACCGATCACGGCAGACGGGAAGATCTTCGTTCCCTTGCCGACAGTCGTGCGGCCGAGCACCGTGACGTGAGAGATGAGCTCGACATTGTCGCCGAGCGTAACCTTCGGACCGATGTAGCAAAATGGGCCGATCTTGACATTGTCGCCGATCACGGCTCCGTCATCGATGACCGATGAAGGATGGATCCTTGCGCTGGCTGCGATCATGGTTCAGGCGTCTTCCTTGCTGATAATCATCGCGCCGATATCAGCTTCCGCGGCAAGTTGCCCGTCAACTTTTGCATCACAATGAAATTTCCAGATATTGCCGCGCTGCTTCTCCTTGACGACATGATACTCCACCCGGTCGCCGGGAACGACGGGCTTGCGGAAACGGGCATTGTCGATGGTCATGAAATAGACGAGGTTGCTGCCGATTCCGGTCTTTCGCGCGCAGATCGCGCCGGCCGTCTGGGCCATGCCCTCGATCAGAAGTACGCCCGGCATGATCGGCTCTTCCGGGAAATGGCCGGTGAAATGCGGCTCGTTGGCCGTCACGTTCTTGATGCCAACAGCCGAATTGTCGCCGTCGATCTCGATGATGCGATCGACCAGCAGGAAGGGATAACGGTGCGGCAGCAGTTTCAGGATTTCCTTGATATCGGCCGTGCCCAAAACCGTCTTTTCTGCGTCACTCATCCTTGCCTCCGGCATTCCTTTGTTTCTTGTGGCTACGCGCTGTCATCTCGGCGATGTCCCGCAGGAAATCCCGCATCGGACGCGCCGGTATTCCGCCGTAACGCTCGCCGGCGGGAATATCCGCCGCAACGCCGCTCATCGCCGCGATCTGCACGCCGCTGCCGATAGTGATATGGCCATTTATCGCACTGGCCCCGCCGATCAAGACGCCATCGCCGATCTTGGTGCTGCCGGCGATGCCGACCTGGCTGGCGATGCCGCAATGGCGGCCGATGCGGACGTTGTGGCCGATCTGTATCTGGTTAT
>JAVBSF010000268.1:0-11202 GCA_031556925.1 Pararhizobium sp. | reverse complement strand
GGCATCGGTGCGGTTAGCGCCATCACGCCGGTATCGACCCTCGTCGACCGGCTGGAACGGGAATACGTCGCCGCTCGCCAACGGCTTGCTTTATAGCGACGCGCGTTTTTCCACGCCGGAGAGTGCGCTGATCCAAATCCGGGCTTGAAATCCGGAAAGTTTGCTTGTATCAGCGCCTCACATTCGTTCGCGGCATCGCTTTGCGAACGTTTCGGGCCGCTTTAGCTCAGTTGGTAGAGCACGTCATTCGTAATGACGGGGTCACGTGTTCGAGTCACGTAAGCGGCACCATAAATTTCACCGAAACTCAGCTGTCAATCTCGCCAATAGAGTTGATATTTCAGGTAGTTGGCAGATGGTTTCTGCTTATTTTCTGCCGATGGAGCTGCGAAAGATCGAGCCATCGGGTAAGCTTCGCAACGGTGGTATCAGGCGACCAAAGCGTTCACCAATTTCCGCAACTTTAACACCCGAACCGTCCGTCCTCGCTTCGAGGTATAGATGCGCTTTTGCGAGCATGGTGATCAGTTGCGTATCCGGGGCCATTGAAGCCCCGGCCGTCCCTCATTTTATTTATCTTGGTCAGATCACACCAAGTGCATCCATGGCCTGAGCAACTCTGACGAAGCCCGCGATATTGGCTCCAAGGACATAGTCGCCCGGCGCGCCGTATTCGTCGGCTGTCTCAGCGCATGCGTCGTGAATATTGCGCATGATGGTGGCAAGCCGAGCTTCCGTCTGCTCAAATGTCCAGCTGTCGCGAGATGCATTCTGCTGCATCTCGAGAGCCGAAGTCGCGACACCGCCGGCATTGGCGGCCTTGCCTGGCGCGAAGAGAACGCCAGCTTCTTGAAAGATCCGGATTGCATCCGGTGTCGAGGGCATGTTTGCGCCCTCGCCGACCGCCATCACACCATTTGCGATAAGCTTCTTGGCATCCTTGCCGGTTAGTTCATTCTGGGTGGCCGATGGCATGGCCACGTCACAGGGCACGTCCCAGATGGATCCCGCATCAGCTTTGACGAAATAGACACCCTTGCCCTCGCCCTTGATCCGAAGGTAGTCGGAGATGCGACTACGACGAACCTCCTTTATTTCCTTGAGGAGTGCGAGGTCGATGCCGTTCTCGTCAACGACGTAGCCGGAGCTGTCGGAAACGGCCACGACCTTGCCGCCAAACGACTGCACCTTTTCGATCGTGTAAATGGCAACATTGCCCGAGCCCGAAACGACGACCTTCTTGCCATCAAAGCTTTGTCCCTTTGTCGCCAGCATGGACTGAACGAAATAGGTATTACCGTAGCCCGTCGCCTCCGTGCGGGCGCGCGAACCGCCGTAGAACAGCGCCTTGCCGGTCAGCACGCCCGCTTCATAGCGATTGGTCAGCCGCTTGTACTGGCCGAACATGTACCCGATTTCGCGTCCACCCACGCCGATATCGCCGGCGGGAACGTCAGTATATTCGCCAATATGGCGATGAAGCTCAGTCATGAAGGACTGGCAGAAACGCATGATCTCGCCGTCGGAACGGCCACGCGGATTGAAATCGGAACCGCCTTTGCCGCCGCCGATAGGCATACCTGTGAGGGCATTCTTGAAGGTTTGTTCAAATCCCAGAAACTTGATGATGCCGACGTTGACCGACGGATGAAATCGAATCCCACCCTTGTAGGGGCCAAGCGCGGAATTGAACTGGACGCGAAAGCCGCGGTTGATCTGTACCTGTCCCTGGTCATCAACCCAGGGGACGCGGAAAATGATCTGCCGTTCGGGCTCGCAAATGCGTTCGATGAGTGCATTTTCGAGGTAACGCGGATGCTTGGCTATGACGCGTCCCAGACTCTCGAGAACCTCTCGCACCGCTTGATGAAACTCCTGTTCACCAGCGTTGCGCCTCAAAACCTCCTGAAAGATAGGTTCGAGCTTCTCATCCACATTCACCATCTGCATCTCCAATAAGCATTTGCACATAAATCATACTGTTCGGTCACTGCATGGGCGAAAAAGAGGCGAATGTCGATGCGACATTTGGTGATTTTTTGTGCGATGCGTTGGTGGCCTGCTGCGGCGTCACCAGATTTTGAGGACAAGGAGCGCCGCTGCGGCACCAATCCCAATAGATCTCGGATGCGGAGTCTTCGCCAACAACAGTCCCAACGCCACTGTGATCAGAACAAATCATGGATTCTGGTGCTGGAATGCAAGCGCGACCGTCCTAAGACCCAACGCGCGGATGCCACAGAAATCTCAATCTGCTCAAGAAACGTGAGGGTTCGTTTCTCCAGATAAGGACGAAGAAACGGTTTGAATCGATTATCGAAGCGATCAGGATGCCTTGTAGAAACATTGAACAGCCTTGGGTCTGCGGCTTGCGGGGATGGAAGAGAATTTGTCGATCGGACCTGACTTTTGCATTGATTTGATCAAATCATGAGCAGATAAGCCAGGATATAGGCAACTCTTCGTTCGGGTGCGAATTTTCGGAATGACCATTTTGTCGGACAGTGCGCAAAAGAAGAGCAATTCTCTCAAAAAAACGCTTTTCAATCCCATTCTTGCCGGCGCCACGCTGAAGGAGCGCTTGTTGGGGTGTTTAGGCGCTCTGATCGGAATCTGCATCACGGGCTTCGTGTGTGCAGTAATGATGGGAAATTCAGATCATCTTCCCTTGATCGTTGCTCCGATCGGAGCCTCCGCGGTCCTTCTCTTCGCCGTTCCGGCGAGCCCGCTTGCCCAGCCGTGGCCGATTATCGGTGGAAACACAATCTCCGCCATCGTGGGTGTCGTGATCAGTTACCTCATTGATGATCCGATGTTGGCTGTCGGCCTCGCAGTGTCGCTTGCAATCCTGGTCATGTCACTCACCCGATCCCTTCATCCACCAGGAGGTGCAGCGGCCCTGACAGCAGTTATCGGCGGCGCTGCCGTCGCCAAGGCTGGTTTCCTGTTTCCTTTCATTCCTGTCGCTCTCAATTCGATCATTCTTGTGTGCCTTGGGCTTGCTTTTCATAAACTGGCGCGGCGTCAGTATCCTCATAGGCCGTCGGTTGCAGTCGTGAACCCGCACAAGACCAACGACGCACCCCCGACATTACGCGTGGGTTTCGACAAAGGCGATATCGATGCGGCGCTGAGCGACCTTCATGAAACACTCGATATCAGCCCCGGTGATATCGATACGCTGCTGCGTCAGGTGGAGATGCGTGCTCTGCTGCGCACGCGCGGGGATATAACTTGCGGTGACGTGATGTCTCGCGACGTTGTTTGCGTTGAGCAGAATGCCACGCCTGAGCAGGCGCGAGCCCTGTTGCTTGCCCATGATATCAGGACGCTTCCTGTTCTGGATGCGCAAAGGGCGCTGGTTGGGATCGTGGGACTGCGCGAACTTGCAGCGCGTCAAGAGAATGGAGCGCTGCCGATTTCCCCAGCAGTTGTGGCGCGCGCCACTGATCCCGCCATCGGTCTCCTTCCGAAACTGACTGACGGAATGACCCATGCGGTGGTGATCGTTGGAGAGAACAATGCAGTTGAGGGGATTGTCTCTCAAACGGACCTGCTGGTGACTGTCTCCAAGAGCTTGCTGGCCAATCGTTTGGTCGATGATCAGGTCGCTGGCGGACAAGGTATCTAAAGACAAATTGAGCGATGTCGAGAACGGCAATATCAAGCCGCGTCGATCCATTTATTCCGGTATCGCTTGAAAACGTACTTCACACGCCGACGACAAGCGAGGTGTTGGCGAGCTAGATTGGATGGCGGACGTGATCCGGTTCGCTTATTTCGAGTTTGACGGCGGCAGACCGGCGATCTGAGGTCCATAAAGCGCTGCGATCACCCGATCCGCCATGGAGACGCAACGGGCGCCATCGAAGGAGAAAAGGGCGTGCCCCCCCCTTAAGCTGTTTCTCGATCGATCGCCGCATCATGCGCCGGGCGTGATGAAGCCGCGGTTCATTCGTCGGTGATCACAAGATCCATGGGGATGTCGTATGTTTGCGGGTAGATCGTTCTGATGCGGCTCGCACTGTAACCAACTCCGATCACCCGTGGTTTTTTCGGAGCCACCGCCAATGTCCGGTCGAAATATCCCCCGCCATAACCGAGGCGGTAATTCGCGGCATCGAAGCCGACGACCGGGGCGATAATGATGTCGGGCATGACGACTGCCCCGTGGGCTGGCACGAGAATATTCCAGATGCCACGCTCGAGCGGCTCGCCAGGCGACCACAGGCGAAATTCGAGTGGCCTGTTCTTCTCGGTCACAACGGGCAGCGCGATGCGGCCGCCATGTTCGATACGCTGTATCAGCCAGTTGCGCAGATCGGGTTCACCCTTGAATGGCCAATAGAGACTGATGATGCGATTGCCGGTCCCATCGACGGCATCGTCGAGTTTCTTGGCAATGGCTTCGGTCTTTTGCGTGCGCTCATCCAAGGTCCATGCCATCCGCTCCGCGATCAGGCGTTTTCGTTCAGCCGTGCGCCAACGGTTAACATCGACCCTGGCGGCGTTTTCGGAATACGCGCGAAACTCGGGCGTGAGCTCATGCATGAAGCATGGCGGCGAGGCATATTCTGCCGGCAGGTCTTCCGGATCGGGCATGCAGATCCCTTCGATGATAGAGACTGCCCGTACGCTGCGCTCCTTGATAACCAAAGACAAGCGGAATTAAATGCACAATGACTGCAAAATAATTGCACTAATGGCCGCCAATGGACGTCGATCGCGCGCAGAGCCTGCCGCCAGCAACGCAACGATTGCTGCCGTGCCGACATAGGATTCACGCGACCGTCTTGCGCGCCGGAGTGGCTCGGCGCGCGCTATACCCAGCGGCTGCAAAAGACTCAGGTTCGCAGGCCGCAGATCCGTCACAGCGCGATACCGTGCGAAACCTGACAGATTGAAGACACCCGATCACCTGTTGGCCGGGCTACGGCCGTAAAGCAGAAGCATGGCGATGATCACGACCCCGTAGATGATCTGTCGGCCTGCCTCCGGCATCTGCATGACGGAGAGGATCGATTGCAGCAGGGTGATCAGGATCACGCCTGCTACGGTCCCCAGGTACGAGCCGCGACCGCCAAGGATCGAGGTTCCGCCGAGCACGACGGCGGCAATCGATGGCAGGAGATAGGCATCGCCCATCGATTGCGCTGCTTTGGACGCATAGCCTGCAAGCAGTGTGCCGCCGAAGGCACTGAGGGCGCCGGACGCGACGAACGCAATCAATACGATCCGCCGGGTATTGATACCGGACAGATAGGCCGCGCGTTCCCTGTTCCCGATACCGTAGACGCAGCGCCCGAAGGTCGTGCGTTTCAGCACGAAAATCGCGACAGTCCCGACGACAGCCCAGATCAGCACCGCGTTCGGCACGACCGGCACAAGAAATCCGGTCGCCAGGTAGCGCATGCCGGACGTCGCCGAATCCTGCGGCGAGAATCCGCCCGTATAGACCACCATCAATCCTTGCGCGACCGCATTGGTTGCAAGCGTGATGATCATCGATGGTATCCGCAGAAAGGCGACGCCGATGCCGTTGACGAGCCCGATCCCCATGCCGCACAGAACGCCGAACGGAACCGCGAGCATTTCGCCAACCGGACCGTAGGCCGCCGCCGCGCAGGCCATCATTCCGCCGACAGCCACAGACCACGGAACTGAAAGGTCGATCTGCCCGAGCAGGATGACGACCATCATGCCGGTGGCGATGACGCCCAGGAACGATGCGACCTTTAGCTGCTGCAGCAGGTATTCCGGCGACAGAAAGCTGCTCGAATACAGGCTGCCGACAACAAGCAGCAGCACGATGCATCCGAATGCCGTGGTTGTGGCCGGATCGAGTCGGCGGACGAATTTCGGAAAGAGGCTCACCGGTTGATCCCGCGTCATGTCGCTCATCCGAACCACTCCAGGCGGTTGCGAACGCGAAACAGCCCGAACGCCCCGATACTGACGGCAACGAGAAGGACGACGCCCTGGAAGAGCGGCTGCCAGAGCGGGTCGAAGTCGAAGACGAACAGCAGGTCGCCGATGGTCCGGAAAGCAAGCGCGCCGAAGATAGCACCGATCGCGCTACCCTTGCCGCCGAAGAGAGAAACACCGCCGAGAACCACCGAAGCGATCGAGAACAGGGTATAGGCATTGCCGCTCGCCAATGCCGCTTCGCCCGTATAGGTGAAGAACGTGAGGAACAGTCCGCCGATCGAGGCGAGCAGTCCGGCCAGCACGTAGGCCATGAATTTTGCCCTGCGAATGGGAACGCCGGACATGTAGGCCGCAGGCTCCGACGAGCCGGAAGCATAGGCCGCCCGGCCGGTCACCGATCGGCTGAACGGAACCCATATGACCAAAACGACAACAGCGAGAGCGACAAGGCTTGATGGAACGACGTCGAATATCCGGCCCGTCATCAGGTCGGCCAGATCCTCGTTGACGGAGCCGCCGGGAAAGGGCCGAAGAAGCAGCGCGATGCCGAAGAACACCGCCCCCGTCGCGATCGTCGCGACTATCGGCTGCAGCCTGCCGTAGATGACGATCAGGCCGTTCAAAGCCCCGCAGACAAGACCGGTCACCAGAACCGCGACGACGCCAAAGGCCGTTTGTGCCGGCGTGCCGAGCACCACCCAGGAGGCCAACACATTGGTCAGGATGAAGATCATGCCAATGGAAAGATCGATGCCCGCCGTGATGACCACCAGCGTCTGCGCCATGGCGACGAAGGCGAGCAGCACGCCTTTGTTGGCAGCCGTCTGAACCACATTGGCCGTCAGCCCGGCCGGATGGTTGGAGACATAGATCGTGAACATGATCAGGAAGATGGTGATGGCCATCAGCGTGCCGCGCTGCTCGTCCAGCCAATAACGCCATTCGTTCATGCTGCCGTCTCCACAGTATCGTCGCCGATATTGAGTGCGTTGGCGATCAGCGCGTGCTGGGTGATGCCGTTGCCTTTCAACTCCTTGACGATCGTGCCGTTGTAAAGCACCAGCACACGGTCGCAGCAGCCGATCAATTCGTCGTAGTCCGTCGAATAGAACAGGATCGCCGCGCCCGTTTCGACAAGGCGCCGGAGCAACAGATAGATCTCATGTTTCGTGCCGACGTCGATGCCGCGGGTCGGGTCGTTGAGGAGAATGATCCCCGGCTTGCGCATCAGCCACTTGGCGATGACCACCTTCTGCTGGTTGCCGCCCGAGAGCGCTCCGACCGGAATATCGAGACCGGCCGTCTTGATGGCCAAAAGCTGTACCATTTCTTCGATCAGCCGCTCCTCTTTCCGTCGGTCGATGACGCCCGCCTTCGAAATCCGGTCGAGTGCAGCAAATGAGAGATTTTCCCGCACGGTCATAGGCAGCATCAGGCCCTCGGTCTTGCGGTCTTCGGGGATCAGCGCCATGCCGACATCATCCGCGCTTGCAGCGGAAGGACTGCCGAGCGCAATTGCCTTGCCGTCCACCAGGACATCGCCCGTCGTGCCGCGCAACACCCCGAACAAAGCAAGCAGCAATTCGCGCTGCCCCTGTCCGTCAAGGCCGCCAAGGCCCACAACTTCGCCTTTGTCGATGCCGAAGGAGATATCGTGCAGGCTTTCTGTCCAGCCGAGCCTGCGGCATTCGAGCGCCGGCGCCGCCGAACCTGCGACGTGTGGCGGCTTTTCCGGAAAGACGTTGCTGTATTCGCGGCCGATCATCATTTCGACGATCTCGGTGTCGCTGCGGGTGCCCGCATCGAAGCTCGCGACATTGCGACCATTGCGAAAGACCGTGCATTGATCAGCCAGTTCGGCGATCTCATGCATACGGTGGGAGATGTAGAGCAGGGCCAGGCCTTCCGCTCTCAACCGCTTCAGGACGGCAAAGACCTTTGCCACATCCGCCGCCGTCAGCGCCGACGTCCCCTCGTCGAGAATAAGGATACGCGGTTTCCAGGCGAGCGCTTTGGCGATCTCCACCAGTTGCCGACGCGACAAAGGCAGATCCTTGACGAGCGCGCGCGGATGAATGTCTTCGGCACCGGCGCGCGCCAAGGCTTCTTCCGCGATGGTGCGCTGCGCCTTGCGATCGATCATGCCCAAGCGGCGGGGGGGACGGGAAAGACAGATATTATCGGCGACGCTCAGATCCGGAATGAGCGAGAGTTCCTGGAAAACGCAGGTGACGCCCACCGCGGACGCCTCGGCAGGCGAGCGGAAGGCGACCGGTTTCGCGTCCAGCAGCATTCGGCCTTCGTCCGGTGCGACGACGCCAGCCATGATCTTGATCAGTGTCGACGTCCCGGCACCGTTTTCGCCGAGAACGGCGTGGATTTGCCCCGCTTCCACCGTCAGTTCGGCGCGATCCAGCGCAAGAACGCCGCCGTAACGCTTCGATATGCCGTCCATCTGGAAAAGCGGCTTTGCCACCGGTATTTCAGCTAGGGTCATGACTTCCTCGGGGTCGCTTTGATGGCGTGCCGCAATGCTGCGGCACGCCCGTTTGATCAAGCCGCGTCTCCCCGTGTTACTGGTTCTCCTGCGTCTGCCCCATGATTTCCTGGGCGGTAAAATTGATACCGCAAGTCGGGAAGGCATTGCCGACGAAGAAATTGTCGGATTGGTCTGGGTAAAAATCCGTACCCTCCTTGAAGTCGGGGTCTTCAACGATCGCAAGCGGCAGCTTCACCGATTGCGGCACGACCTGACCTTCAAGCGCAGCGATGGCCGTCTTGATGGCGACGGCTACCTGTGCTGGCCCGGTGCCCGCCGACGAGCATTTCAGGCCGTCGCCGGCATATTTGGCGCAGAATTTGCGGAACCCGTTCTCCGTCTCGCCGCCGAAGGGCACGAAGGGGTGGCTTGCATCGATCATCGCCTGGACGACGCCGGTATCGCCGCCTTGCGCGGTGATGCCGTCGAATTTCTTGTGCACGGCGATGGCATCCGCGGTGGCCTTCTGGGCCGTCGGGTCATCCCATTTGCCCACCACTTCGACGACATCCCACGTCTTGCCGGTCGCCGCGAGGGTTTCATGGATGCCATTGTGCCGGTCGGTATCGACGGACGTGCCGGCGACACCCCGAACTTCCAGAATCTTGCCGCCATCGGGCAAATGTTTGGCCAGCCAGTTCGCCCACAGAACGCCCAGACCCTTCTGGTCGACGTTGACGTTGATTGCGTCCTGCGTATCGAGGATGTTGTCGAAGGCGACGAGGATGACGCCAGCCTCTTTTGCCCGTTTGATTACAGGCCCGAAAGCCGTCGGGTTCTGGGCGTTAACGACAATTGCGTCATACCCGGAATCGATGAAGTTGTTGATGGCCGAGATTTGCGCCGGAACGTCCTCACCGGTGGAAACAACCTTGAACTCCTTGAGCTTTGCCGCGACATCCGGCTGGGCGGCATAGGCCTTCGCTGTCTGGATCATCTGGATGCGCCAGGTATTGGCGATATAGCCATTGGCAAGGGCTATCCGAAACGGTCCGTCCTTCTTGGGGAACTTGAGGAATTTGGTATCGGCGGCCCAGGGGGCGAAACAGTCCGCCTCGGCGGCCGGGCCGCTGACGATTTCCGGGTCGGCGAGGGTGGTGCTGTACGAAAGCGTCAACGCCGCGGCGGCGATCATGCCGCCGACAATTGTCTTGAACATCGAATTCCTCCCATATGTTGCCATTTCTGGACTGGTATCGATGCGTGTTCGGAAAAAATCGACTGCCGTTTGCTGATACGCACTCGGTTGCCGTTCCGGCAATGGACGTCGATACGCTAGTCAGATGACGTCAGACGGGCTCCTCCCTCAGCGTCACGTCGGCAATGGTAGCGCTACCAAACACGATTGTAAAGCGAGTATGTAGTGGCTGTCTAAATTAGGATTTTCTCTGATCCTTCTGCGTTGTACTTTCGCGAATCTTGAGTTCAAATCCGAGATCGACAATCGCCTGCGATGGCCTTTCGCCTGCCATCGCAGCCTGCACCATGGCGATCGCCTGCCGTCCGATTTGATAACGCGGCGTTCTGACGCTGGTGATGGAGGGGTAGGCGACATGCATCATTTCCAGGTCATTGAAGCCTGCCAGACGGATGCGTTCGGGAATCGGAAGGCAGGCCCGCTGGCATGCGAAAAGCACGCCCATCGCGAGGTCGTCGTTGTTGCACACCAGGGCATCGAGATCGGGGGTCTTTTCGAGCGCCTGTCGAAAAAGATCGCCCCCCATCGACACGCTGGACGGCATTGTCGTCGTCGTGACGAGTGCAGCGTCAAAGCAGCCGGCATCCTCCATGACGGTCTGATACCCCGCCAGGCGCCGGTGTGAGCGAGGGTCCATCCGCGCACCGAGGAATCCGATCCGCCGGCACCCTGTATCGATAAGATGCTGCGCTACTGCCTTGCCACCCTCGAAATGGGAAAATCCGATCATCATGTCGACCGGGTTAGGGCCGATTTCCATGATCTGCACCACGGGGCATCCAGCATTTTCGAGCAAGCTGCGGGTTGCCGGCGGTTGATCGATCCCCGAGACGATCAAACCGGAAGGATACTGGCTGAGAAACACGCGCAACAGACGCTCCTCCTCGACATCGGAGTAGTGCGTATTGGCAAACTGTATCTGTAGCCGACTGTCAATGAGACCCTCGTGAATGCCGCGCAACACTTCCGCGAAAACATTGTTCGTCAACGAGGGCACCAGAACGCCAATGACATCGGCGCGCGCGGAGGCAAGCGCACTGGCGTTGGGGTTAAGCACATAACCGAGTTCATTGACGGCCGTGGAGATGCGCGCCCTCAATTCGGCGGACACCCGTTCCGGATGGCGCAACGCCCGCGACACTGTGATGGTGCCGACACCGGCGCGGCTTGCAACATCCGCAAGCGTCGGACGCCCACTGCTTCGCCGCGCCCTGTTTTTTACACCTGCCGTATCCATGACGGTCGACTCCGTCGAGTTCCTGGTCGAGCGGCGTTCTTTCTCAGACGCCAATTTCGCAGAGCATATGCCAAAGAACGCCGCAGGCGTAGGTGCGATGATGCGAAATGTGGGTACGGCATCATTCCGGTTCTCGGTGTCTGGGTAACCAACGTCTCGTCCTGCATTGACCCTGGCAACATTAGCGAGCACAGCAGCACAATTCGGCTTCTTACCTGCTGATGATGCCGCTATGATCGGGTCATGGATACCCGTGATTGCAACGAGATATCAGCGTGGTTGGCCGAGGCCGGCCTGCTG
>JAVBSF010000206.1:0-5291 GCA_031556925.1 Pararhizobium sp. | reverse complement strand
GGCCAGCAGCTTCTTCAGCTTGGCGTTCTCGTCTTCCAAAGCCTTCAGCTTGCGGGCATCGGACACCTCCATGCCGCCGAACTTGGCTTTGTATTTGTAGAAGGTCGCCTCGGATATTCCGTGCTTGCGGCAGACATCGGCCGTCCGCTGGCCGCTCTCCTGCTCCCTCAACATTCCGATGATCTGCTCATCCGTAAACCGTGCACGCTTCATTCCGTCCGTCTCCTTCATACGACGGGCTCTACCAAAATCTGGAGGAAGATTTGGGTCTCAGGTCACGCGCGAAAAAATCCGCCGCGCTCGCAGCCGTTCGGAAGCGCCGAGAAGGCAGATGCATGGGCCGCAGACACTGCCCGCTCGAAACAGACGGGCCGGTTGGACCGCTCCAATTCGACCGGATAGTCGGCATAAGCAGAAAAGCTTAAACATAGGCTGGGCCAGCTTGTGTCTAAAGCGTGTTGCGCCAAACTGGATTCGGGATGCCGGTTTGGCTTGATTTGTGGTTCACTTGGCCATGAAGGGAGAAGCGCGATGGGCAAGCCGCATCCGATCGAATTGCGTGAGCGTGTCGTAGCGTTTGTAAATGAGGCAATACCTCCTCTGAACCGTATTGCAAGCGAGATGGCTCCGATGGGCTCCCAGATGCCGTTGTAGATGCCATGAGGTCTGCCGATGGCATGCGATGCATCGATTCTTGTTGTCACTGCAACGGTATTCTGCTCTGCTTCTTGTCTCAAGGAGTACCCATGCCTTTTGATCTCGACCGTTTCCTTCCCTACCGGCTCAGCGTTGCCGCGACCCAGGTCAGCCGTCGTTTTGCCGAGCGCTATGGTGTCGAAGCAGGGCTCAGCATTGCCGAATGGCGGGTATTGGCGCATCTGGACAAATCCGGGCCGGTCAGCGTGCGCGACATCAATATGCGCGTCAATCTCGACAAATCGGTCGTCAGCCGTGCGGCGGACAGGCTGGAAAAGGCGGGTTTCGTGCAAAAATCCGCCCATGAGCGCGATCAGCGGCTTGTGGCGCTGACGCTGACAGGTGCCGGGCAGGCGCTGATGGAGCGTCTGGGTCAGGTGGCCGAGGATTTTCAGAAGGAGCTGATCCGCGAACTCGGCGAGGACGAGGGCCCCCTGCGCCGCGCACTGGACAAGATCATCGACCGGCGAGATTGAGCGGAATCTTGCTGGCGAGGGCAGCACGCGAAATATCAGACGGCTCCGGCGGGTTTATGCCTATGGAAAAGATGAACGGCAGGGTGTGCAGCCGGGGCTTTCGACCCTGCTGCTTGCCGTCCAGGGGGATCGTGGTAACTCCGATGCGTTATTCGGGATTGCCTACCGCATGCGCCGCGAAATCGGTCTTGCCGGTAATCCACCCGGCGGCGCGTGGGACCATGCGCAAGTCATGACCTTGAAGGCCTGCCGCCGGGCCAGGGCATCAACAAGGCATTTTGTTGCCGAATACCTAGCGAAGCCTGGAAAATCTGCTGGCGATGGGGCCGATCTTTGCTTGGCTGAGCAGGCGTTCGAGTTCGACGGAAAGATCGTCGACCATCTCCGTGAACTCCCGCCGGCGCGCGTCGCGGATACCGGCTTCGAACCGATCCACGGCAAGGAGCGCCTGTTCCGCGCAGGCGAGATCGTCGCAGATCGTGCGGAAATTTTCGTTTCGCATGATCAGGGCGCGAATCTGCGCCGCATGGGTGGGGAACCGCCGTAGCGCCGAAGCCAGTCCCTCACCATACAAGTCGGATCCGGATCGCTCCGTCATGGCAACCCTCCGGTTGAGCCACATCGTCGGCGGCATCTGGCAAGATTAATGCATCGTCGGCAAAGGTTGACGTAACATACTTGAGGCTACGTGCGTGCAGGGCGGCCGTCCGTTCCGATGTGGCCGCCGCCCCGAAGAAGTCGGCGGGGGCGCGGCCGCCGGCGCCGCGCCGCTACCGTTTTTTCGATAGAGCCTACGTGATGCTACGGTTTTCGTTTCGCGAAAACGGCTAGGATCGTACGCTCAGAAAGTGCGGGGCGGGTTGTTTCTCCGGAGGGGATTCCGTCACGCCGGAGGGTCGATCGTGTTCCTGGACTATTTTGCCCTGGGTGTCCTGCTTTTCGTGGTGATCACGCTGTTCTACGGCGTCATCGCGATCCACGACATTCCCCATCTCATCGCCAAGTCGAGAAACCATCCGCATCAGGATGCGATTCATGTCGCCGGCTGGGTCAGTCTTTTCACGTTGCACGTCATTTGGCCGTTTTTGTTCATCTGGGCGACGATCTACCGGGAGGATAGGGGTTGGGGCATCCTGCCGGACGGCAAGCTGCAGAGCGAAGTGGACGCCAATGCGGAGGTTGCGGTCCTGCAGGCGCGGGTTCTGGAGCTTGAGGAGCAACTGAAACTGCGCAGCGGGGAGACCGCCTGATGGATCTGCTTCTTATCATGACCTATGCAGCCATTTGCATCGCGGTCTTCAAGATCTTCCGTATCCCGGTGAACCAGTGGACCGTATCGACGGCGGTGCTTGGCGGGGTTTTCCTGATCGCGGCCTTGTTGCTGTTGATGAGCTATAATCATCCCTATTCCAGCGATGGCCGCATCTACTTCACTTCGGCACCGGTTATTCCGGCTGTTGGCGGCCTCGTCGTCGAGGTGCCGGTCGAGCCGAACGTGCCGTTGAAGAAGGGCGACGTTCTCTTCCGGATCGATCCGCGCCCCTATCAATACACGGTCGACCAGAAGAAGGCGCAGCTTGCGGAAGCCGAACAGAGCGTCCTTCAGCTGAAAGCGGCGCTCGATGCCGCAGAAGCCAATGCCGAGGGCGCGCGCGCCAGCCGCGACCGCTCCAAGCAAAGCTACGAGCGCTATGCCGACATCTACGAAAGCTCCCAGGCCAAGGGTATCGGTACTGCGGTATCCGAACTTGAAGTCGAAAACCGGCGCGGCCTTTATCTGACCGCCGTTGCAGGCGCCACCACCGCGGAAGCCCAGGCCAATCAGGCCCGGCTCGCCTATGAATCGCAGATCAACGGTGTGAACCCCATCGTGGCGCGCCTGCAGGCAGAGCTGCGCAATGCGGAGTTCGATCTCGATCAGACGACGGTTCGCGCGCCGAGCGACGGTTATGTCACCCAGGTTTTCCTGCGTCCGGGCATGATGGCCAATCCGCTTCCCCTGCGGCCGGTCATGGTCTTCATCAACAGCGAGGACCGCATGCTGGCCGCCGCCTTTATCCAGAACTCGCTGCAGCGCGTGAGGGCCGGGGATGAGGCCGAGGTGTCGTTCAAGGCCGTTCCTGGCAAGATCTTCAAGGCCAAGGTGACGGCGATCATCGACGTCATGGCCCAGGGTCAGCTGCAACCGACCGGGGCGCTGATCGATCCACAGGCGCCCGAGCGGGCCTTGCCGGGCCAGACGCTGGCGCGCATCGACCTTCTGGAAGATACCAGCGGCTATCAGCTTCCGGGCGGTGTCGTCGCCGATGTCGCCGTCTATACCCATCACTGGCACCACGTCGCTATTCTGCGCAAGGTTCTGCTGCGCATGGGCGCGTGGATGAACTACGTCTTCCTGGAGCATTGATATGGGCCGGCGGCGGGATAGGGCTGTCTTGTCCTGCGCCGGCGTGGCGCCGGCTGGCGTCAGTGCCGTCGGACCCGGCTGCGGCCGGATACCATCATGACGGAGAAAACGGGTCTGCCGCTCTTCCGGGGATTGGCCGATTATAGGCCTGAATGGCTGCGCAATGATATTTCGGCGGGTCTCTCCATCGCGGCGGTGGGGCTGCCAAGCGCGATCGCCTATCCGGCGATTGCCGGTCTGCCGCCGGAAACGGGCATATATGCGAGCATCGTTGCGGCGATCGCCTATGCGATTTTCGGTGTTTCCCGCCGCCTTACTGTAGGCCCGGATGCCGCGACGATGACGGTCATCGCCGCGGCCATCACCACGATCGCTGCGGGCATGCCGGCGCAGGGCGCAGCCGATCGGGTCGGCATCGCGGCAATGCTGGCGCTGGGGGTCGGTCTGATCTGCTTCGGGGCCAGTATTCTGCGTCTCGGTGTGCTGGCGACATTCCTGTCGCGGCCGATCCTGGTCGGTTTCTTTGCCGGCATTTCGATTTCCATCCTGATCGGCCAGCTCGGGCGCATGACCGGCGTGAAGATCCAGAGCGACGGGCTGTTGACGCCGCTTGCCGAGTTCGCGACCAAGGTGGATATGGTTCATTGGCCAACCGTTGCGCTGACGGCGGCCATGTACGGCGTGCTGGTCGCCGCGAGAACCTTCCGGCTTCCGGTCCCCGGACCGGTCGTCGTCGTGGTGCTTTCCATCGTGCTGTCGGCGCTTTTCGATTTTCAGGCGATGGGTATCGCCGTCGTTGGAGAGATCCCGCAGGGGCTTCCGAAGTTCCGCTTGCCGTCGCCGGCGGGCATGCCGCTCGACGACCTGTTTTTCGGTTCGGCCGCGATCTTTCTCGTCAGTTTCGGGTCCGGCATCGTCACGGCCCGCAGCTTCGGCGCCCGCACGGGAGATCCGGTCGACGCCAATCGCGAGCTTGTCGGTCTAGGAAGCGCACAGGTGGCGGCGGGGTTGTTCGGGGCCTTTCCGATCGGCTTCTCGGACAGCCGCACGGCGATCAATCTGTCGGTCGGGGGTCAATCGCAGCTTGCCAGCCTTGTTTCTGCGGCGGCACTCATCGCGGCGCTGTTGTTCTTCAATGATGCCTTGCGCATCCTGCCCGTTGCGGCGCTGGCGGCGATTCTGGTTTCGGCGGCGCTGAGCCTGATCGATATCGGCGAACTGAAGACCATCTGGCGGATCAATCCGATCGAATTCGTTTTCGCGCTCATCGCCATGTGGGGAGCGATCAGTTTCGGCGTGCTGAATGGCGTGATCGTGGCGATCGCCGCGACGCTGGTGCACCTGCTGCGCGGCATGATGTTCCCGCGCGATGCCTTCTACGGGCGCATCGAAGGGCGGGACGGCTTCTACAAGATGCATCGCTTTGCCGAGGCCAAGGCGGTTCCCGGCGCTGTTATCTGGATACTGCAGGGCAGTCTGCTGTTCTTCAATGCCGATTACGTGCGGGGACGGCTGGAGGAGATCGCTGAAAGCCTCCCGGCCGGCACTCGCTGGTTCGTTCTCGATGCGGGTGCCATCACCCAGATGGACAGCACCGCCGCGGCCATGCTCGAGGAGGTGCGCGCCGATTTTTCGACACGCGGCATTCAGCTTTGCTTTGCCGAATTGCATGCCGAAGCGCGCGCGCTGCTCGAACGGGCCGGGCTGATCGG
>JAVBSF010000250.1:0-5635 GCA_031556925.1 Pararhizobium sp. | reverse complement strand
CTGCTGATGGGCATGATCGGCACGGTCGAACTCGCGGCCCATGGTATCGCGCTGCAATTTGCCTCGGTCGCCTTCATGGTGCCGCTGGGGCTGGCGCAGGTGGCGACGGTGCGCATCGGCTTCGCGCATGGTCGCGGCGATGCGGAGGGCGTCAAGCGCGCCGCGATTGCCGTGCTGGTGCTGGGCTGTGCCTTCGCCGTGATCGGCAGTCTCGTCTTCGCGCTGTTCTCGCATGAGCTTGCCATGCTCTATCTCGACACGCGCCGGCCCGATGCCATGGCTGTCGTCGCCTATGCCGCGCCGCTGATCGTCATCGCGGGGGCCTTTCAGCTCGTCGATGGCGTGCAGGCGCTGGCCGCCGGCATGCTGCGAGGGCTGAAGGATACAACGGTGCCGATGATCTTCGCTCTGATCTCCTATTGGGCGATCGGCTTCGTCGCGGCCTATGTGCTGGCGTTCCCGCTCGGCTTCGGGGGCGTGGGCGTGTGGTACGGCTTCGTCATCGGCCTGACGGCGGCCAGCGTCTCGCTGACCTGGCGCTTCTTCCGCTTTCTCTCGCGGGAGCGGAAGGTTTCGAGACAGGCCGCGGCCTGACCGCCGATCGCCCGGCCATCCGGCCCGTCTCGCCTTGAGGAAAGCAACGAGAAACCTACAAGAAAGGCCCGCAATGCGGGCCTTTCTGATGTCTGTAATCCGTTTGTTACCGTTCGGCGATCGCCGGCTGGCCTTTCTTCTCGTTGATCATGTTGACGAAGCGACGGAAGAGATAGTGGCTGTCCTGCGGGCCGGGCGAGGCTTCCGGGTGGTGCTGCACGGAGAAGACGTTCCTGCCCTTGAGGCGCAGGCCGCAATTGGTGCCGTCGAACAGCGAGACGTGGGTTTCCTCCACACTTTCCGGCAGCGACTTGGCGTCCACCGCAAAGCCATGGTTCATCGAGACGATCTCGACCTTGCCGGTGGTGTAGTCCTTCACAGGATGGTTGGCGCCGTGATGGCCCTGATGCATCTTCTCGGTCTTGCCGCCGAGCGCCAGGCCCAGCATCTGGTGGCCCAGGCAGATGCCGAACATCGGGATGTCGGTGGTGATCAGTTCCTGAATGACCGGAACGGCATATTCACCGGTGGCCGCCGGGTCTCCGGGACCGTTGGAGAGGAAGATTCCATCCGGCTTCTGGGCCAGAACCTCCTCTGCCGTCGCCGTCGCAGGCATGACGGTGACCTTGCAGTCGAGGCCGGCGAACAGGCGCAGGATGTTGCGCTTTACGCCGAAGTCGAGGGCGACGACGTGGTGGCTGGCCTTGGCGTCGTCGAGTTCGCCGTAACCTTCGTTCCAGACCCACGGGGTCTGCGTCCAGCGCGAGGACTGGCCCGAGGAGGCGACCTTGGCGAGGTCGAGGCCTTCGAGACCGCTCCAGGCTGCCGCTTCCGCCTTCAGCGCCTCGATGTCGAAGACGCCGTTCGGATCGTGAGCGATGACGGCGTTGGGAGCGCCGTTCTCGCGGATCCAGGCCGTCAGCGCGCGGGTATCGACGCCGCTGAGGCCGACGATGCCACGGGCCTTCAGCCACTCGTCGAGGTGTCTGCAGGCGCGGTAGTTCGAGGGGTCGGTGATGTCGGCCTTGAAGATGACGCCGACGGCGCCGTGGCGGGCGGCGGGCGTCAGGTCTTCGATGTCTTCGTCATTGGTGCCGATATTGCCGATATGGGGGAACGTGAAGGTGACGATCTGGCCGAGATAGGAAGGATCGGTGAGGATTTCCTCATAGCCGGTCAGCGCCGTGTTGAAGCAGACTTCGGCCTGAACGCGGCCCGTCGCGCCGATGCCCTTGCCCTCGATGATCGTGCCGTCGGCCAGGACGAGCAGGGCGGTGGGTTTTTCGATGGTCCAGGGGGCTGTCGCGGTCATATCTTCTATCCCGTTCGTGTGACGGGAAGCGGGGAGGCGCCTCCCGCGGCCGTTGCCAAATTCTCGTGCTCAGGCATGGGCGCGCGAAAACCCCGCGGTCGCTCAAGATCATGCCAATTTCGGTGCAGGTGCCGGAAAATAGTCCCGCAGGCCCTTGCGGTCAACACCCTGCTGTGAATTGTTTCGAAATAAAAAAATAATAAAATCAATTATTTGACTAATCGGTTTGATTGTTTTGGTCTTGCTGGTCTAAGACTGCGGCAAATCATAACTTGTGGCGCGGCGCTTTTGACGGCGACCGGCCTTCGCCAGCGGCGGGAGAAAACGACATGCGCGAGACGATCAGCGAAGCCCTGAAAACTGCAATGAAGGCCAAGGATATGCGTCGCGTTTCGACGTTGCGTCTCGTGCAGGCGGCCATCAAGGAGCGCGATATCGCCAACCGCGGTGCGGGCAAGGAGGCGGCCACCGACGACGAAGTGCTGCAGCTCCTCGCCAAGATGGTCAAGCAGCGCGAAGAATCGGCCAAGATTTACGATGACGCGGGCCGCCCGGAACTGGCCGCTCACGAGCGCGAGGAAATCGCCATCATCGCCGATTTCCAGCCTGAACAGTTTTCGGACGACAAGGTTCGCGCCGTGACGGCCGAAGTGATCGCGGAAGTGGGCGCCGCCGGCATCCGCGACATGGGCAAGTGCATGGCGATCCTGAAAGAGCGCTATGCCGGTCAGATGGACTTTGCCAAGGCGTCGGCGATCCTCAAGGAGCTGCTGTCAGCCCTGTGAATTGCGGGTATCAGCCATATGGGGTGTGGCGCGGCGGGAGTTTGCCGCCTATATGAAGGCCAGCCCAGAGGTTTTCATGCGCTTTTCCAATAGCTTTCTCGATGAGATTCGTGACCGCGTTCCGATTTCGGACGTGATCGGCAAGCGCGTGACCTGGGACCGCAAGAAGACCAACGCGTCGCGCGGAGACTATTGGGCCTGCTGCCCGTTTCACGGCGAAAAATCCCCCAGCTTCCATTGCGAGGACCGGAAGGGACGTTACCACTGCTTCGGCTGCGGCGTTTCGGGCGATCATTTCCGTTTCCTTACCGATCTCGACGGCATGAATTTTCCCGAGGCCGTGCAACAGATCGCCGATCTCGCCGGCGTTGCGATGCCGCAGCCGGATGTCGAGGCCGAGAAGCGCGACCGCCAGCGCGCCAGCCTGCAGGACGTCATGGAAATGGCGACGCAGTTCTTTCAGGATCAATTGCAAACGGCCAATGGCGCCAAGGCCCGCGCCTATCTGCGCGACCGCGGACTGACCGGCCGGACCATCGAGACCTTCCGGCTGGGTTACGCCTCCGAAAGCCGCAATGCGCTGAAGGAGCATCTGGCGACCAAAGGCGTGGCCAAGGAGCAGATCGAGGCCTGCGGTCTCGTCGTGCACGGGCCGGATATCCCCGTCTCCTATGACCGTTTTCGCGATCGCATCATGTTTCCGATCCTGTCGTCGCGGGAAAAGGTGATTGCCTTCGGCGGCCGCGCCATGTCGCCCGATGCGCCGGCGAAATATCTGAACTCCAACGAGACCGAGCTCTTTCACAAGGGAAGCGTTCTCTACAATTTCGCCCGCGCACGCCGAGCCATGTCAGGCGCCGATGGAGCCGATACGATCATTGCGGTCGAAGGCTATATGGACGTGATCGCGCTGCATCAGGCGGGCATCGAGAATGCGGTCGCGCCGCTTGGCACGGCGCTCACCGAAAACCAGCTCGAACTCCTCTGGAAGCTGACGCAGCAGCCGGTGCTTTGTTTCGATGGCGACGGCGCCGGCATACGGGCGGCCAACCGCGCCGTCGATCTGGCCCTGCCGCATCTGAAGCCCGGACGCTCGGTGCGCTTCGCGCTTTTGCCGGATGGCAAGGATCCAGACGATCTCGTTCGCAATGAGGGACGCGCGCCCTTCGACAAGGTGATGGCCTCGGCGCGGTCGCTGTCTGAAATGGTTTGGGCCCGCGAGGTTCAGGCGGGAAATTTCGACACGCCGGAAAAGCGGGCCGAACTCGAAGCGACGCTGAAGCAGGTCGTCTCGGTCATCGCCGACGAGAGCGTGCGCCGCCATTACGGGCAGGATGTTCGCGACCGGCTGAACGGCTTCTTTCAGGGCGCGGGCCGTCAGCAGGGTTTCCAGCAGCGCGGCTTCAATCGCGCCCAGTCCGGTGGCCGCGGTGGCGTGCGCGGCGGACAGGCGGGGCGGGGCGGCGGCTTTTCGCAGCGGGAGGCCGGCGGTGTTTCCGATCGGCTGGCGCGGGCGGTTTCGGGCGCGCAGAGCATTCCGCTGCTGCGCGAAAGCGTGCTGGCGCTCACCATCGTCAATCATCCGCAGCTTCTCTTCGAAGAATATGACGAGATTTCCGCGATCGAATACGACAATCGCGATCTTCAGCGCTTCTGGTCGTCCGTGCTGAATGCCGCCGCCGCCAAAGGGCCGCGGCTGACGCGTGACGGCCTAGTCGAACAGCTGGAAGCCGAAGGGTTCGGCGCGCTTCTGAAGACGCTCGATCAGCAGATCCGTTTTTCAAGGCTCTGGATCGCGACAAGCGAAGCCGCGCCCGAAGATGCGCGGGAAGGCTATCTGCAGGCGCTTTCGCTGCACAAGCGCACCAAGGCGCTGATCGCACAGAAGCGCGAACTGGAAAACGAGTTGAGCTATCTCACGGAAGAGAATGACGACGACAGCGTGATGCAGATCCTGCGCATGCTGCAGGAAGTGCAGCTCGAAGTGACGCGGCTTGAAAATCAGGAGGCGATCATCGACGGTTTTGGCGTATTGTCGGGTCGCGTGAAGGGGCCTGCGGGGAAATAACAGTCCTTATCGTCCGATCCGAACCCCGGCCGTTGGGCCTACAAGAGCGATTTCATGGCCCAGACGCAAGACCGTATCGATCCGATTTTCGACGCCGCAGGCGTGCGCAATCCTCTGGAGGTCTTGAAGCAGGTTTACGGCTATTCGGCCTTTCGCGGAAAGCAGGCTGACGTTGTCGGACATGTGACGGCGGGCGGCGATGCCGTTGTTCTGTTTCCGACCGGGGCGGGCAAGTCGCTCTGTTTCCAGATTCCGGCGCTCTGCCGTAACGGCGTCGGCATCGTCGTCTCGCCGCTGATCGCGCTGATGCGCGATCAGGTCGAGGCGCTGAAGCAGCTGGGCGTGAATGCCGCCGCGCTCAACTCGTCGCTGGCGCGGGAAGAGGCTTTTGCTGTTCGCGATGGGCTGCGGGCCGGAAAGCTCGATCTCCTCTATGTAACGCCCGAGCGTATCCTGACGCCGTCCTTCCGCGATCTGATCAACGGTGCTGATATCGCACTGTTTGCGATCGACGAGGCCCATTGCGTCTCGCAATGGGGCCATGATTTCCGGCCGGAATACCGCGAACTCGGCCAGCTCGGCGAGCATTTTCCCGGCGTGCCGCGCATTGCGCTGACGGCGACGGCCGATCCGCACACCCGCGAGGACATCATCGAGCGGCTCGGGCTGCAGCAGGCGAAGGTTTTCTCGACCAGCTTCGACCGCCCCAATATCGCATACGAAATCGTCGAGCGCGACCAGCCGCGCCAGCAGCTTCTGCGTTTTTTGTCGCGCCATGAGGGGTCGAGCGGCATCGTCTATTGCCTGTCACGCGCCAAGGTGGAGGACACGGCCGAGTGGCTGAACACGCAGGGCATCCGGGCGCTTCCCTATCAT
>JAVBSF010000422.1:0-12149 GCA_031556925.1 Pararhizobium sp. | reverse complement strand
TCGATCATGGCGCGCAGGCGGTTCTGGCCTGTGGCGGGCACGAAGCGGGTGTCGTCGATGGCGGAGAGGGCACGGGTGCGCAGCGTCGTGCCGTCCTTCAGATCCTTGTCCATATAGACGAACCACTGCGGCGTGTTGCGGAAGATGATCGGCTTCTTGGAGCGCCACGAGTGCGGATAGGAATGCTTCAGACGGCCGCGGGCGAAGAGCGCGTTGCGCTCGATCAGCGCCTTGATGACGCGCTCATTGGCATCGCCCTTCTTGCCGTTGTCGTCCATGACGCGGGCGCCCTCGAAACCGGGAGCGTCGGCGGTGTAGGTGCCGCTGTCGTCGACGGGGAACGGGATGCGCGTGTCGATGCCACGGGCTTCGAGTTCCTTGACGCCCGACATCCAGGCTTCGAAGTCTTCGCGACCGTGGGACGGCGCGGTGTGGACGAAGCCAGTACCGGCATCGTCGGTGACGTGGTCACCGGCGAGCAGCGGGACGGTATATTCATAGCCACCGCCGAGGCCCCTGAGCGGGTGAGCAGCGTTGATCGCCGCGAGATCGGCAGCCGATACATCACGAAGGCGCTTGAAGCCGAGCTTGGACTTTGCCGCAGACTCTTCCGCCAAGGCATCGGCGAAGATCAGCTTTTCACCCGGACGCGGGCCAAAGTCGTTTTCGGCAGCTGTGACTTCGTAAAGACCGTAGGCGACCTTCGGCGAATAGGCGATGGCGCGGTTGCCCGGGATGGTCCAGGGCGTGGTGGTCCAGATGACGACGTGCGCACCGACCAGCTCGGCCGGGCCGCTCTCAACCGGGAACTTCACCCAGATCGTGTCGCTCTCGTAATCCTGATACTCGACTTCGGCTTCCGCCAGCGCCGTGCGCTCGACGACCGACCACATGATCGGCTTGGAGCCGCGATAGAGCTGGCCGCTCATGGCGATCTTCAGGAGTTCGCCGGCGATACGGCTTTCCGCGTGGAAATTCATCGTCAGGTATGGATTGTCGAAATCGCCGATGATGCCGAGGCGTTTGAACTCGTCGCCCTGGATCTTGATCCACTTTTCAGCATAGGCGCGGCATTCCTTGCGGAACTCGATCATCGCGTCGGGCTCTTTCAGATCAGGCTTGGCCTTGCCCTTGGCGCGGTAGTTTTCCTCCTCGATCTTCCACTCGATCGGCAGGCCGTGGCAGTCCCAGCCGGGAACGTAATTCGAGTCAAAACCGCGCATCTGGAACGAGCGGGTGATGACGTCCTTGAGGATCTTGTTCAGCGCGTGGCCGATGTGGATGTTGCCGTTGGCATAGGGCGGACCATCATGCAGCACGAATTTTTCGCGGCCGGCGGCGGAGGCACGGAGTTTCTTGTAGAGGTCCATCCGCTGCCAGCGGGCAACGGTTTCCGGCTCCTTCTGCGGCAGGCCGGCGCGCATCGGGAAATCGGTTTCGGGCAGATAGAGGGTTTTCGAATAATCGAGCGTTTCAGCAGTATCGGTCATGGGATATCGTCTCGTAGCGCGGCGTTCGCGCAGGCATGGGAATAGGTCAATCAGTGACGGCGGGGGCGTCGGGAACGCCCAAAATCCCGGACCTTCCGGCCTCGCTCAGAGCGCGCGGAAGGCCGGGCCAATAATTCGCAGATCGATGGTCAGCCGGTTGAGCATCATGGTGGCGGTTGTTTAAGCGGTTTTCATGCGAAAAGGAAGAGGCTTGCAATGGCCAAAACGGCCTTTGCCTCACGGCTCGATCCTATGCGCCCAGCTCTTTCTGCATCGCCGCCCGCAGGGCATCATTGATGCGATCCTGCCAGCCCGGACCACTTTCCTGAAAAAAGGCGATCACAGCGCTATCGAGCTTCAAAGACACAAGTTCCTTCACCTCCGGCAAGGCGCGCCTTTCAACGGCCGGAGCCACCTGCTTCTTGGCCGGCTTGAACAGCGCTTCTGCGGCGTCCATGGCATTGACGGGGCGGCGGGGCGTTGTGGCCATCGGGATTATCCTTCGGGATGCTCATCAGCCGCAAACGCGACCTTCCTGTCGATGATGCTGAGCGGCTTGACGCCGGATAGCAAGGCCCTCGCCTCGGCATCGTCCTTCCTCATCTGTATGACCAGTGGATCGAGGCCGTCGAATTTCAGTTCATCGCGCAGATGGCCGAAGAAGGAAACCGAACAGATTTCGCCGTAGAGGCTGTCGTTGAAATCGAAAACGAAGGTTTCGAGCAGCGCATGACCATCGCTATCGACGGTGGGGCGCTTGCCGAAACTGGCGACGCCATTATAGACGCTGCCATCCGGGCGGCGGAACTTGACGGCATAAATGCCGTTGCGGAGCTCGACTTCGGGCGGAAGCTGCATATTGGCGGTCGGATATCCCAAAGTGCGGCCGAGCTTCTTGCCGTCGATGACTTCGGCCTCGACCGTATAGCGATAGCCCAGCAGCCCCGCCGCCTGCGAAACGTCGCCTTCGCCGAGCAGCGCGCGGATATGGCTGGAGGAAATGACTGAGGCATTCTCGTCGCGGAAGGCATCGACCAGCGTCACGCCGAAACCATGCTCGCCGCCGGCCGCCATAAGGAAGGCCGGGCCACCTTCCCTGCCCTTGCCGAAATGAAAATCGAAGCCGGTGACGACATGGCTCGCATGCAGCCAGTCCAGCAGGATCGTCTTGATGAAGGCGGAGGCGGTGAGCTCGGAAAAGGTGCGATCGAAGGGATATTCGATGACGGCGGAAAAGCCCATGCCTTCGAGGATGCGCGCCTTGAGCGGCGCGGGCGTCAGGCGGAAGACCGGGGTATCAGGGCGAAACACGGTGCGCGGATGGGGCTCGAAGGTCAGCACCAATGCCGGCACGCCCCTCGCCTGCGCCTCTTCCAGAGCCCGGGTCAGGACGGATTGGTGACCACGATGCAGCCCGTCGAAATTGCCGATGGCGACGACACCGCCCCAGAGCGCCTCGGGTAGCGGTTGGCGGGTTTCATTGCGGTGAAATACGGTCATCGTCACAATGCCATGTTATCGGGCCATCGCGGCCATGTTTCATGCCAGACGCGGCATCCACCATTTCGGTGTCGCCCCTTCGGCCTTGAGGAAAGCGTTGAGCTTTGCCTCATCGGTCTTTTCATTGGCCATATACTCGCGGGCGTGAATGCCGGCGCTGATATAAAGAATGTCAAGCCCGAAATCCTGAGCGCCCTTGACGTCCGTCGGCATGCCGTCGCCGATGGCGATGACGCGTGACAGATCGATACTGCCGCGGATGGCCTTGGCTTCCGACAGGGACGCCCGGTACATGGGAACATAGGGCTTGCCGGAGATGCGGGTTTCGCCGCCCAGTTCCTCATAGACCTTGGCGATGGCCCCGGCACAGGGGATCAGCCGATGGCCGCGCTCGACCACGAGATCGGGATTGGCGCAGATGAACGGCACCTTGCGGCGGGCAAGACCGGAAAGCGTGGCGCGATAATCTTCCGGCGTCTCCGTCTCGTCATCAAAGAAGCCGGCGCAGACGACCGCCTCGGCGGCTTCCGACGACACCATCGTCACATCAAGCCCGTCGAGCAGCGGGAAATCTTTTTCCGCACCGATGAAATAGATCTTCTTCGGGCCTGCCGCGATGAGGGCGCGGGTCACGTCGCCCGAGGTGACGATCCGGTCATAGGCCGTATCCGGCACGCCTAGGCCGCGTATCTGGACGATGACGCCCGGATGCGGGCGCGGAGAATTGGTGATCAGGACAACGGTCAATCCGCGCGCGCGCGCTTCGGTCAGCGCCTGGCAGGCTTCCTTGAAAGCCGCGACGCCATTGTGCAGCACGCCCCAGACGTCGCACAGCACGACATCGTAACGGCTGGCAATATCGCGAAAACTGTTGATCCGGGCGGCCATTCCGACTTCCGTTGAAAATATGGGTGCGGCTGACATCGCAGGCGGGCAGCGAAAAAACAAGTCTAGGCCCGTCATTTCGACACCAAATCCCAAAGAATCGCGCCCGGAATAGGCAAAAGGCGGCTCAAAACAGGCTGGCGAACCAACCGATCGCCGAACAGACCGCCAGCACCGGCAACACCCCTCTCCTGCCCACGAAAATGATGGCAAGCGCAAGCAGCGTGAGCAGGAATGCCCCCGGCCGGAAACTCGAAAGATCGGGCAATGCGACGGAAAGGAGGCCCCATTCCAGCGTCACGGTGCCGGCAAAAAGCACATGCAGGCCAAACCAGAGCGCCAGGTTGAGAATGACGCCGGTTACCGCCGCCGAGATCGAGGCGAGTGCCGCGGACAGCAGGCGATTGCTGCGCAGGCCCTCCACATAGGGCGCACCGAGGAAAATCCAGAGAAAGCAGGGAATGAAAGTGACCCATGTGGTCAAAACAGCGCCGAGCGTACCGGCGACAAGCGGATCGAGCCCGGTCGAACCACGCAGCGCCCCCATGAAACCGACGAAGGACAGGACGAGCACCAGCGGCCCCGGCGTCGTTTCCGCCAGCGCCAGCCCATCCAGCATTTCGCCGGGCATAAGCCAATGGTGGTTTTCGACCGCCTGCTGGGCGACATAGGACAGAACCGCATAGGCCCCGCCGAAGGTCACCACCGCCATCTTCGAGAAAAACAGGCCGATCGCCATGAAGACGCTATCGACGCCCGCAACGGCCGCAATCAGCACGAAGGGAACCGCCCAGAGCGAAAGCCAGAGCGCGAGCACACGGATCGCCCGCGACCAGCCGGCGCCGTCCTCCTGCGGAGATAACAACGTGGAGATTTCTTCTCGCCCGCCCTCGTGTGCGGAGGGCATGGGCGGCAAATAGCCCGTCTTCACCGCGAGATACCCCGCCAATGCGGCGGCAAGAATGACGAGCGGAAACGGCACGTCGAAAACGAAAAGGCCGAGAAAGGCGAGCGCAGCCACGATCCGCGCGAAATTGCTCTTCAGCGCCCGCCGGCCAAGGCGCACCACGGCATCGATGACGATTGCAAGGACCGCCGCCTTCAGCCCGAAGAACAGGCCTTCGAGCCATCCGGACCGATGGTAGAGCGCATACAGCAGCGAAAGCCCGAGCATGACCAGAAAGCCGGGCAGCACGAACAAGGTTCCGGCGACAACGCCGCCGCGGGTGCCGTGCAAAAGCCAGCCGATATAGATCGCAAGCTGCTGGGCCTCCGGTCCCGGCAGCAGCATGCAGTAGTTGAGCGCATGCAGGAATCGGCTCTCAGAAACCCAGCGCCGCTCCTCCACCAGTTCGCGGTGCATGAGGGCGATCTGGCCTGCCGGGCCGCCGAAGCCGAGAAGACCGATCCGGGTCCAGAGCCTGGCGGCCTCGAGAAACGTCGGCGATGCGGGCGTCACATCGATGTTGTGTTGGTCAGCGATATCCATGCGCCTCGAGTAACCAATTTCCGTGAAATATTTTCGACGACCCGTCCTTGACTCGTTTTGCGGGCGTCCTTATCTGCAAGTCGCTAGCACTCACTTATGAGGAGTGCTAATATTCATCCATCGGATCCACCAGGCGATCCGTGAAGTCATTTGATCGAGGGATTAGACAATGACAAGCACCAACTTCCGCCCGCTGCATGACCGCGTCGTCGTACGTCGCGTCGAGTCTTAAGCCAAGACCAAGGGCGGCATCATCATTCCGGATACCGCCAAGGAAAAGCCGCAGGAAGGCGAAATCGTCGCCGTCGGTACCGGCGCCCGTGACGACAGCGGCAAGCTCGTTCCGCTCGATGTCAAGGCTGGCGACCGCGTTCTGTTCGGCAAGTGGTCGGGCACCGAAGTCAAGCTCAACGGCGAAGACCTTCTGATCATGAAGGAAGCCGACATCATGGGCATCATCGGCTGATCCGGCCGGTTCTTCTCACCTCATTCCAAAAACCAATTGGGCTAAAGCCCGGGAGTTTTTATCATGGCAGCCAAAGAAATTAAGTTCGGCCGTACCGCGCGCGAAAAGATGCTGCGCGGCGTCGATATCCTCGCTGACGCAGTGAAGGTCACGCTCGGCCCGAAGGGTCGCAACGTCATCATCGACAAGTCCTTCGGCGCACCGCGCATCACCAAGGACGGCGTATCGGTCGCCAAGGAAATCGAACTCGAAGACAAGTTCGAAAACATGGGCGCCCAGATGGTCCGCGAAGTTGCTTCGAAGACCAACGACATCGCCGGTGACGGCACCACGACCGCAACCGTTCTTGCCCAGGCCATCGTTCGCGAAGGCGGCAAGGCTGTTGCAGCCGGCATGAACCCGATGGACCTGAAGCGCGGCATCGACCTCGCTGTTGCCGAAGTCGTCAAGGACCTGCAGGCAAAGGCCAAGAAGATCACGACCCCGGAAGAAGTCGCCCAGGTCGGCACGATCTCCGCTAACGGCGAAAAGCAGATCGGTCTCGATATTGCTGAAGCCATGCAGAAGGTCGGCAACGAAGGCGTCATCACCGTCGAAGAAGCCAAGACCGCTGAAACCGAACTCGAAGTCGTCGAAGGCATGCAGTTCGACCGCGGCTACCTGTCGCCCTACTTCGTGACCAACCCGGAAAAGATGGTCGCAGACCTCGACGACGCTTTCATTCTCCTCCACGAGAAGAAGCTCTCGAACCTGCAGGCCATGCTCCCGGTTCTCGAAGCTGTCGTCCAGACCGGCAAGCCGCTCGTCATCATCGCTGAAGACGTCGAAGGCGAAGCCCTCGCGACCCTCGTCGTCAACAAGCTGCGTGGCGGCCTGAAGATCGCTGCCGTCAAGGCTCCGGGCTTCGGCGATCGCCGCAAGGCCATGCTCGAAGACATCGCTATCCTGACGGGTGGCCAGGTCATTTCCGAAGACATCGGCATCAAGCTCGAAAACGTCACGCTCGACATGCTCGGCCGTGCGAAGAAGGTTTCGATCTCCAAGGAAAACACCACCATCGTTGATGGCGCCGGCGCCAAGGCCGAAATCGAAGGCCGCGTTGCCCAGATCAAGGCCCAGATCGAAGAAACCACCTCCGACTACGACCGCGAAAAGCTGCAGGAACGTCTTGCCAAGCTCGCTGGCGGCGTTGCCGTTATCCGCGTTGGCGGCTCGACGGAAATCGAAGTCAAGGAAAAGAAGGACCGCATCGACGACGCTCTCAACGCGACGCGCGCTGCCGTTCAGGAAGGCATCGTACCGGGCGGCGGCACCGCTCTGCTGCGTTCTTCCACGAAGATCTCCGCCAAGGGCGTCAACGACGACCAGGAAGCCGGCATCAACATCATCCGCCGCGCGCTGCAGGCTCTGGTTCGCCAGATCGCAGACAACGCTGGTGACGAAGCTTCGATCGTTGTCGGCAAGATTCTCGACAAGGATCAGGATAACTACGGCTACAACGCCCAGACCGGCGAGTATGGCGACATGATCGCCATGGGTATCGTCGACCCGGTCAAGGTTGTTCGCACGGCCCTGCAGAACGCAGCTTCGGTTGCTTCGCTGCTGATCACCACCGAAGCCATGATCGCCGAGCTGCCGAAGAAGGACGCTCCGATGGGCGGCGGCATGCCTGACATGGGCGGCATGGGCGGCATGATGTAATAAGGCGCCAGCCTTATTACTGAATGACGACCATAAAGCTTCGCCCATGTTCAAAGTGTTTCAGCGCGCCAAGCGCGCTGAAATGGCGGCATGGGCGGCATGATGTAATAAGGCGTCCCGCCTTATTACTGAATGACGACCATAAAGCTTCGCCCATGTTCAAAGTGTTTCAGCGCGTCAAGCGCGCTGAAATGGCGGCATGGGCGGCATGATGTAATAAGGCGTCCCGCCTTATTACGAGACTTTGAAAAGGGCGGTCTTCGGGCCGCCCTTTTTCGTATCCGCCGTAGAAATACCCTTGCCACTCCCCCAAGATTGGTTGCCCTCTACGGCAAATGCCCCATTGCGACCACGATCACATGGCGTATTCTCAAGAGAGACAACATGGAGTGTTAGCTAATATAACAAGCCCTGTGAAATATTTACGCAGACCCCCATTGATGCCTAAAAAAAAGCAATTATAACAGCGCTCCAAGTGAACGACAGATTCACGGGGAGTAAAAATGCGAAAGATTCGAAACCAAAATCAGTCAATTTTTTCGTATTAACTGTGTAGCGAACATCGCTTTGATTCGACTGCGCAGATCGTATAGTTCATCTCGCATAAAGCCTTTCCTTGTCCTTCACCCATCTCGGGATGAAACTTAGGGAAACGCGCCTGAACAGTGACGCAAGACAGTAATGACGGAAGAAATCCCGAAATTATTCAGGGATACTTCAGAACATCGTTGTTCCTTGCGAAGCATATCGATGAGACAGACGGACGACGTCTTCAGGACGCGCCGATTCCGGAGCAGAACGTGTTTAAAATTGCCAGAGCGGGTCTTTCTCAGTTCCCGATTCCCGGCGCTCTTTCCCTCGCGGAAAGCAGCCAGGAGATGCTTGGGCAATTCTGCGTTTCGGAAGCATGGTCCGGAGATCTCTCGAATGGCCTGTTCCGCATCGGTGAGCATGCGGCCTCGCTGCACGGCCTTGAGCAGACGGAATGCGGCCTGCTCAACCTGGTGCGCTGCTACGACCAGACGGATCGCAATCACGTGCTCGAACTTTTCGAGCAGGCGGCGACCTCTTCCTCGTCCTTCTGCTATTCCACGACGATCGTGACGCTGTCAGGCCGGCGCCAGCCGGTGTTCTGCGTCGGAGAATCCTCCGGCCTAGAGCAACGCTATTCCGGCGCGCTGCTCGGCATGTTCTTCTTCCCGCGCTTCCAACTCGAAACCCGCAGCTATTTCGTCAGCCACCAGTAAGGCGTCAAACCTTACTGCAGCAGCGTCTTCAAGTCTGCCGCCGGGTCTTCCAGCACGGCGCGATCCGGCGTCACGCCGAGATCGAGCAGCTTCTTGCCTGTGACATAGGCCTTGGCGTCGTTGATCGCGTCGACAGCGATGAACTTGCCCTGCCGGAAGTACCAGACGGAAACCGCACCCTCCCGCTGGCCGGGGCGCACGACGGTTTCATCATGGCCGAGACCGAAACCTGCGATCTGCAATTTGACGTCGTATTGATCCGACCAGAACCAAGGCTTTGGCTCGTAGGGCGCGGTACCACCCGCCAGAAGTGCTGCGACGGCTTCCGCCTGATCGACGGCGTTCTGCACCGATTCCAGTCGAATATTCAGCCCCTTGAACGGCAGGACGGCGCAATCGCCCATCGCATGGATGGCAGGATCTTCGGTGCGGCCGAATTCATCGACAAGGATGCCATTGGCGATGGCGAGCCCGGCATCGTGGGCAAGCGCGTCATTGGCGACGACGCCGATACCGACGATCACGAGATCGACCGGCAGTGTCGTGCCATCGGTCAACTCGGCGGCCGTGACGCGTCCATCTTTACCGACGAGGTGCACTAGCCCGGTACCCTCGCGAATATCGACGCCCCTCATCTGATGGATCTCCCGCACGATCGTGGATGTGGCGGCGGAGGCGACACGCTGAAGGATACGATCCGCCATTTCGATGACGGTGACCTCAAGGCCGAGACTGCGGGCGACAGCGGCGGCCTCCAGCCCGATATAACCGCCACCGATGATCAGCGCCCGGCGTCCGGGTTTCATCTCTTCCGCCAGCTTGTCGGCATCGGTGAAATCGCGCACGACATAGACACCCTCGAGATTGCCGCCGACGGCATCCGGCAGGCGGCGCGGCGTCGAGCCCGTGGCGATCGCCAGCGTTTCATATTCGAGGACGGAGCCGTCGCTCAGTGTGACGATGCACGCCGCGCGATCGATGGACGTCACGGTGGTCGAGAGACGGATGTCGATATCGTGTTCGCCATACCATTCGGCCGGCCGATAGAGCAGCCGGTCGAGGTCCATCTCGCGCAGCAGATATTTTTTGGAGAGCGGCGGACGCTGGTAGGGAAAACTCGCCTCGGCAGCGACGATGGTGATCGGACGATCGTCCTTCAGCGCTCTCAGTTTGGCCACCAGGGCAAAGGCGGCCTGGCCGCCCCCCGCTACAACAAGTCTACCTGCCACGTCCGTTCCACCCTTGCGATACTGCTTTTCACCAGACGTAGCCCGCCGGCCCGAGCGCCGTCAACTCGGGGCCGCGACAGGCAATGCTTCAATCGCGCTTCGGGATTTTGCCTGTGGCAGCCTCAAACGACCGCTTGGATACGCGAGATGATCTCGGCCACCGTCGCATTGCCCTCATGCTCGGCCTTGCGGGCGCGCACGAGGCAGGCTTCCGATTTCAGGATCACCCCATCCGACAGGATCTTCAGATGGTTGGCCTTCAACGTCGAACCGGTCGAGGTGATATCGACGATGATATCGGCGGAGCCGGAGGCGGGAGCCCCTTCCGTCGCGCCGAGGCTTTCGACGATGCGGTAGAGCTGGATGCCGTGCTGGCTGGAGAAGAACTGTTGCGTCAGCCGCCAGTATTTGGTGGCGATGGCCAGACGGCGACCATGGCGGGCGCGGAAATCGGCGGCGACATCGCCGAGATCGGCCATGGTGTCGACATCGAGCCAGATGTCCGGCACGGCGACGACGACGTCCGCATGGCCGAAGCCGAGGCGGGCGCAGAACTCGACGCGGGCGTCGGCTTCCGCCAACCCTTCGCGGATCAGGTCTTCGCCGGTAACGCCGAAATCGATCGAGCCGTTGCCGATCTCGCGGGAAATTTCGGAGGCCGAAAGGAAAGCGATCTCGACATCGTCGATGCCTTCGAGGCGACCGCGATAGGAGCGCTCATTGCCGACGGCCACGACCTTGAAGCCGGCCTTTTCGAAGACGGCGGAGGCATCGTCCTTCATGCGGCCCTTGGAGGGCAAGGCTATGGTGATCATCAACGCTCTCCCCTCACCGCTTCGATCCGGTCCAGCCACAGCGAGAAGCCGACGGCCGGGATGTTTTCCTCGGCCCCCAGTAGCGTCAGCATGCCGTCGTAGCGACCGCCGCCGGCCAGAACCCGGTGATCGCCCCGCAAGGTGACCTCGAAGACGAGGCCGGTGTAATAATCGAGCGGACGGCCGAAGGCGGCCCGCCATGTGATATCGGCAAGCTTGACGCCGGAATTGGCGAAGGCCGCGACGCGGGCGTCGAAACGATCGACGGCCGCCTGCAGTGGCAGGCCGGTGCTTTTGGCGAAATCGGCAAGCACGCCCGGCGCATAACGCAGGCTGACGTTCAGCGACAGGAATTCGCGCAGCACGTCGAGCTTTGCAGGATCGAGCGAGGTGTCGGCCAGCGCCAGCTTTTCCTTCAGCCGCCGGGCGATTTCCTTCGGCGAACGGCTGGCATTGGTGAGATAGCCGGTCGCTTCCATCACGCCGTCGATATGGGCGATCAGGCCTTCCTCGTCGTCCTTGGCAAGCAGGGCCTCGACTTCGGCACCAAGACCGGCGACCTGTTCCGGCCTTGCCAGCCGCTGCATCAGGGCTTCGAGCTGAGCATGTTCGCCAAAGGCGCGGATCAGGCGCTTCTGCCAGCCTGCCGGCAGGCCGAGAGCGGCGACGACAGCCTCGAACATCGCCTGGTCGCCCATGGTGACGGCGAGCGCCCGCTCCGGCACGAGCTTGCCGAGGATCGCCACGGCATCGGCGACGGCGCGGGCATCGGCTCCGGCAAAATCGCGGGTGCCGAGGTCTTCGATACCGGCCTGATAGAATTCGCTGCCGCCTTCACGCCGCTGACGAAAGACCTCGCCGAGATAGGAATAGCGCTTCGGCGTGCCGGTTGCGGTCTCGATATGGCGCATGCAGACGGGAATGGTGAATTCCGGCCGCAGGCAGAGGTTTTCGCCCGTTTCGCTCTGGGTGAGAAAGATGCGGCGGCGCAGATCTTCGCCGGCCATGTCGAGGAAGGGCTCGGCCGGCTGGATGACCGGCGTATCGACGCGCGTCGTGCCCAGTCGCTCGAAATCCGCGATGAGATCGCCGGCGAAATCCGGCAGGTTGATGAGGGTCATTGGCGGTGTCCCGCAAGGGAGAAAGTTGAAGAGAGAGGGTGCGGCATATCCCTTCTCCCCGCCTGCGGGGAGAAGGTGGCCGACAGGCCGGATGAGGAGCGATGTCGCAGCATTTTCAGGGATGAGAGATTGCCCCTCACCCTAGCCCTCTCCCCGCAAGCGGGGAGAGGGGAGGATAGAGTTTGCCGCTTATCCCTCTTCTCCCC
>JAVBSF010000299.1:0-2693 GCA_031556925.1 Pararhizobium sp. | reverse complement strand
CACAGGCCTCACAGCGGAGACCACTCCAATCATCCGGATCTTCCTCTATCACCTCACGGCTCCAGAAGTATCCTCCTCGATGATTCTCGTAAATGTAGTACTTGTTCATTTTCCTCCTTTGTTTAGTTTTACTTAGGAGTATTCTTGATTTTCCTACAATTGAACGCTGGCGGCAATGATTAAAAGACCTTTGCTCTTGTCATCTGGACGGTCAAGCGAGGACCAGCGGTATTCATCGTATTTACTTTGTGGGGGTCGAACCCACAAGAGGATTTCACTTAAAAAGTTTCCCTCTTAAGCTCACCATCATCCAACTGTCACCCTAGCTACAAGAGCCTTAGGCTAACCACTGGCAGCGTTCCCATTTCGCCATTGGCAAACACGAAGTTGTGAGGTTTTTAAGCCTGCCCGAGGAGTCGGCTTTCAACGAGTGAAAGCGCGGTCAATTTCATCCGCCCGTGGTTAGCATCGGTACCTCACCAGAATCCCCCGAAAGGGTTTCACCGCCACGGTTTACTAGGGTAGTAGAATTTAGCTGGATTCGAACCAGCACTCACGACACCCCGTGCCGCCGCTCTGCCAATTGAGCTATAAACCCCAGGATACGATTTCTCGCACCCTCTTATGCTGAGCCGGAATCGAACCGCTCGCTTGTGCAGCACCAGTAAGCACACCGTCAACTTAATGTTACGGCGCTTTCCCCATCGCTCCAGTCTTTCCTTCGAAAACCGTGCACTGCTTTCGAAGCTAGTTTCCTTTACTTAGGATAATTGCGTAGCCCAGGTGGGACTTGAACCCACACACCTTGCGGTACTCGATTTTGAGTCGAGCGCGTCTGCCATTCCGCCACTAGGCCATACTTGGATGCACGAGCGTATAAGCTCGCCGCCATTCTCGAACCCTTACAGGACGCTTAATCCCTGCTATTCGGGGCAAAAACCCGCGTGTTACTTGGAGGCCCATATGAGAGGTCATCCTTGCTTACACCACAATTCGAGCGACCACCAATAATCGGCTTAAGTCCGAGAAATTGGAGCCAAGATGTGAACAATTACACAATCTCTTTCGAGAGTAATTCTTACGGAAAGTTCACATTCCCGAGCTAAACATATTCCCCAGGTGTCCAGTTTGCCTGCGGGGCTTACTTTGCCCGCAGGTGGTAGGATAGAGGTTTTGCTCACCGTTTAAAGATCCATTGCTGAAAACCTGCAATACATCCAGCAGCTAGGCTGTTACATAGAAGGTGGTCAATCCTTCAAGGATCTAGTGCCCCCGGCTGGACTCGAACCAGCAACCTACGGATTAGAAGGCCGTTGCTCTTCCTTTGAGCTACGAAGGCATGATTATTAAGTTATGAAGTTTGTACCCCAGGTCGGCGTAGGAGCGGTAGGCGCCTACTTCACTGCCGGAAACCATCCCGACCTTGGAGTTGTTCACCTACTTCCCAGGTAACGAGGGTCTTTCTAGCCGCTAAGCCAGCGATGAACTTTATCGAGGGGATGACGAGAATCGAACTCGCGTCATCTGTTTGGAAGACAGAGGCTTTACCATTAAGCTACATCCCCGAGAAGTGACCCGAAAGTCACTTTACTTGTATTCCGCATGAGCGGCGCCCCAGCGCATTTCTCGGAGCTTACTCCGAGCATTTGACAAAGCGTAAGCTTTAGCCTGAGACACAGTTACTTCCGATTTATGGCACCGACTGATTGCGGTAGGTTCTGCTTCCCCGGGATGCCTACCCGGACTTCTTGTTAAGTTTGGAGTTCGTCACCTCGCGGCGACATGATTTATCTTAACACGGTTTTCCGGTGGATTGCAAATCGAAAATCAAATTAAAGCGAAATTTTTTAGCTCCGAGAAAAACCCTGGGTAGTTTTCACCGTGAAGATTATGTCCGACCTTTTTCATGGTGACAACCTTCATATCAGGCGCTTTTTTAAGTAAAGTTAGCGGAGCAACAAAGCTGTTGGTCGGTCTTAAGACCATCACGCTGGAGTCTGGCATGGGTATTCCCTTAGGGGAAACTAACGCCCGAACAGCGCTCCTGTCCCAAATGAGCGAAGCGGCCTCTAAAGAGCCGGAGCTCTTTTTCATTGCATTGAATTGAACTGTACTCCAAATATCCTGAGTTACCTTAGTCAACATCCCAACTGGGAATTTTAGAACAGGATCGATAGCTACAGTTTTCGTTGCTAAAAGCTGTAAACGAGTCTTTAAAGCCAGCAGGCCACCAATGGAGTGCCCAACTAGCAAATCGGTGTGAGAGATTTTATCTGTCAGCATGGTTTGCCATTTTTCCACGCTATAAAAGGAAGAGTCACGGCGTGCTGAGCCATGACCTGGGAGGTCAGGTGTATAAACAGTGTAATCTAATTTAACTAGATCTTTCACTAATCTAGCCCAGGTGTGAGAAGTGGATGCCATGCCATGAAGCAGTACTGCTTTTTTGGTGCCGCTTCCATGAACATGTATTTCCATTGATGCTCCGAATAGCTTTTGAACTGATAGTATATCGTTTTGCAGCTGAAATCTAACTGTGAATCCGGGAGGAATCGAGCCTCCGACCTCTCCGAAGTAAACTTTGACCGAAGTGTTCTACCAACTGAACTACGGATTCTTGAGTGTGTACCGGCGATGGGACTTGAACCCACACGTCCTTGCGGACACTAGCACCTGAAGCTAGCGCGTCTGCC
>JAVBSF010000080.1:0-2500 GCA_031556925.1 Pararhizobium sp. | reverse complement strand
GGGAAGCCGCCGAAATCCTCCGATATGGAACCGTGCTTCCAGAAATCGTCGCGGCGCTGGTGTTCCAGCCATTCCTCCATGAAGAAGGGTTCGTTTTCCAGCCGCTCCAGCCACATCTCCTTCCAGATGTCGCCGACCAGCGCCGGATCCGGCGCGCGCGACTGATAGGCGAGCATGGTCGCCGCCCAGGAGAGCTGGGCGGAAAGATGGGTGCCGTTCTTGTAGTGGATATCGTCGTTATAGCGGTCGACGGTGGAGGCGATGGAGATCACCGCCTTCAGCGCCGGGGGCTTCAGGGCGGCGACCTGCAGGCAGTTGAAGCCGCCCCAGGAGATGCCCATCATGCCGACCTTGCCGTTCGACCATGGCTGGGCGGCGATCCATGCAATTAGTTCGCAGCCATCGGCGAGTTCACGCGGCGTATATTCGCCGTCGATGACGCCGTCGCTTTCGCCAGAGCCCCTGATATCGACGCGCACGCCGGCAATGCCGGCTTGGGCGAAGACCGGATAGGTCGATTCATCGCGCGGCGAGGTTCCGTCGCGCTTGCGATAGGGCAGGTATTCGAGCACGGCGGGGACGGGCGCTTCTTGGGCGCTTTCGGGCATCCAGATGCGCGCGGCAAGCCGCGTGCCGTCGTTCAGCGTGATCCATTGGTTTTCGATGACGGTGAAGTTGCGTTTGGTCATGGTCTATTCCCGGATATCGAGCGGATGCCGGATGGCGGCCTGTATGGTATGGTTCGGGCTCCGATGAGGGAGGATGTCATGGCGATACGGGTGCCGGTCTGGGCCTGCCTTTTGCTTGCCGGCAATCCGGCGACCGTCTTTGCGGATGGGGCCGTGCCGCCCTGCGCGCTTTCCGGCGCCGTCAGCGTCATGATCGGCGGTGCGCCGGCGCTGCGCCTTTCCGATGTCGCCAATTGTCCGCCGGAACTGTACGAGATCGTGCCGAGCATCATGATCGAGGGACAGCCGGTGGTGCATTTTCGTGGCGGCTCCGATGGGGTGACGAACTGCGGGGCAAAGAGCGAAGGCAGCGTGACGATGGAAGGCGAGGCGGCCAACAGGCTGGGCGATGTGACGTGTGAGACACAGTAGCGGCTTGCTGCCTCTTCTCTCCAGCGGGGAGAAGGTGGCCCGAAGGGCCGGATGAAGGGACTCTCCGCGAATCAAGCGTTTGCCGCGCCACCCCCTCATCGCCTCGCTTCGCTCGGCACTTCTCCCCGCTGGGGAGAAGAGGGAGCAAGCGGCTGCGTCCGCATACATTCTCTACCTGCGAAGATATTGATCCGCGCATGCGGCGGCTCAATTCCCCGCACTTTCCATCCGCCTTGTCGCCAGCACCTTCTCCAGCCAGCCGATTTCCATCTCGGGCACCGATTTCAAGAGCAGGTCCGTATAGTCGTCGAACGGCGGCGAGAGCACCTTCGATTTCGGCCCGAAGCGCACAAGCTTGCCCCGGTGCATGACCGCGACCGAGTCCGCGATGGCGCGGACGATGGCGATGTCGTGGGTGATAAAGACATAGGAAACAGCGGTTTCCTCCTGCAGCTTCAGAAGAAGATTCAGGATGCCTTCCGCCACCAGCGGGTCGAGCGCCGAGGTCGGCTCGTCGCAGAGGATCAGTTCCGGCCTGGCGGCCAGCGCACGGGCGATGGCGACACGCTGTTTCTGGCCGCCGGAAAGTTCGGCGGGGTAGCGGTCGAGGAAGCGGTCCCCGAGTTCGATCTGGTCGAGCAGTTCCTTCACCCGCTGGGTCTTCTGGGCACCGTGAATGCCGTAATAGAACGAGATCGGGCGGCCGATGATGTCGCGCACCGTCTGGCGCGGATTCATCGCCGTGTCCGCCATCTGGTAGATCATCTGCACCCGGCGCAGTTCATCCTTGGTGCGGCCCTTCAGCGCCGGGGGAAGCTGCTTGCCGTTGAAGGTGATGCGGCCTTCGCTCGGCGGCAGGAGGCCGGTGATGACGCGGGCGAGCGTCGATTTGCCCGAGCCGCTTTCGCCGACGATCGCCAGCGTCTGGCCTTTCGGCAGGTGCATGGTGACGTCATGCAGCACCTTGAAGCCGTTGGCGTAGCCGGCGCCGACATTCTCGATGTTGAGCAGCTTGTCGGACTGGTCGGCGGCCTCTTCGCGCTTGGTCTGGCGCACGCTGACGAGGGCGCGCGTGTAGTCCTGCGCCGGTGCCTCGATGATCTGCTTCGTCGTGCCGTATTCCACCGTCTTGCCATGGCGCAGCACCATGATGTCGTCGGATATCTGGGCGACGACGGCGAGATCGTGGGTGATGTAGAGGGCCGCGGTGTGCGTCTCCTCGATCGCGTGCTTGATCGCGGCGAGGACGTCGATCTGGGTGGTGACGTCGAGCGCCGTCGTCGGCTCGTCGAAGACGATCAGCTCAGGATTTGGGCAGAGCGCCATGGCGGTCATGGCGCGCTGCAACTGGCCGCCGGAGACCTGATGCGGATAACGATCGCCAAACGTGTCCGGGTTTG
>JAVBSF010000277.1:0-3461 GCA_031556925.1 Pararhizobium sp. | reverse complement strand
CTTTTGTCGGAAGCCCTGCTGCGCAAGGCGGCTCAAACGGCGCTCTCCTGGCCGAAGGAGCTTTTTCTCTCCTTCAACCTGTCGTCGGCCCAGCTGACCGACCCCAATACGGCGTCAAACGTGCTCGGTATCATCCACCGCGCCGGGCTCGATCCGCGCCGGCTGGAGCTGGAAATCACCGAAACCGCCGTCATGATGGATGCCGATACGGCCAAGAAGATCATCGCCGAACTGCGCGAGGCCGGCGTGCGCATCGCGCTCGACGATTTCGGCACGGGCCAGTCGAGCCTCGGGCGGCTGCGCGAATTCGCCTTCGACAAGGTGAAGGTCGACCGCGCCTTCGTGTCCCAGATTTCGACCGATCGGGCGAGCGAACATATCGTCAAGGCGATCGTCGCCATGTGCGAGGGACTGAATTTCGAGGTGGTTGCCGAAGGTATAGAAACCTTCTCGGAGGCGCTGAAGCTCAAGGCGCTCGGCTGCGGCATGGGGCAGGGCTATTTCTACGGCAAGCCCGCCGATCAGGTGGCGACCAGGCGTTACCTCGCCGGCAAATACGACGAAATCGAACTGGCCGCCATCGCCGTCTGAAGTGCGGCCGCGCTGTCCTCCCGCTCTTTGCGGCCTTCCTCCAGAAGCCAGTCGCGCACCCGCCTTGCCTGATGGTTGAGCTCGCGCGAGCGCGGCCAGACGACGTAGAAGGCAAGCCCCGTTTCCAGCACATGTCCGCCCACCGGCAGCAGCGCGCCCGAGCGCATCTGCCGCTCGATCAGGTGCTGCCACCCCAAGGCCACGCCTTCTCCGGCCAGCACCGCCTGCACCACCAGCACATAATCGTTGATCGCCAGCCGGCGCGATTGCGGCGGATAGGAGATGCCGGCGCTGGCAAACCATTCCGGCCAGTCGCAGGCCTGCCGCACCGGCTCTTCCAGATGGATCAAACGATGGCGCAGAAGCTCCGCCGGTGTCGCCGGATGGCCGTTGGCTTCGATGAAGGCCGGCGAGGCGACGGGCACGATCACCTCCGGAGCGAGCAGGGCCGCGTGATAGCGCGGCCAGCTGGCGGGATCGCCGCCGCGCACGCCGAGGGGTATCGGCTCCTCCTCCAGATCGAGGTCGCGCACGCTGGTCTGGATGCGCAGGTCGATTTCCGGGAGATCTTCCCTGAGCTTGGCCAGCCGCGGCAGCATCCACATCGAGGCAAAGGCGGTGGAGGCGGCGAGCGTCACATTGGTCTCGCGCTTCTTCGCCCGGATATCTTCTGCCGATTTCTGGATGCGCGACAGGCCGAGCGTCACGTCGGCATGGAACTTTTCGCCCGCTTCCGTGAGGTGCACGGCGCGGTGGACGCGGTGGAACAGCGGCACGCCGAGCTGGTCTTCGAGCCCGCGCACCGCATAGGAAACGGCCGCCTGCGTCATGCCCAGCTCCTGCGCCGCGCGGGTGAAATTCTGATGCCGCCCGGCGGCTTCGAAGACCACGAGACTGGAGGCGGAGGGCAGGAGGCGGCGAAAGGTTTCCATAAGTTATGCTTATATGATCCCGTGAATTTTTCCAGCGTTACAGCCCGCTTTTTCCCCACTAGCATCAGCAGGGACGAGGGGAGAAACGAGCATGAGCGCAGTCGATACACTGGAAGCCGCACCGCAGCGCCGCACGCGTGGGACCCGGCCGCAGCGGGGACATGGCGCCGGCCGCGCGCCCGGCGTCCCCTATATCGTCCGCAATATCCCGACCTATGACATTCTCGGCGAAGAAAACCTCTTGAAGATCGAGAGGGTCGCCGACCGTATCCTGAGCGAAGTCGGCATCGAGTTCCGCGACGACCCGGCGGCGCTCAATCATTGGAAGAAGGCGGGTGCGAAGGTCGATGGCGTGCTGGTTCGTTTCGAGCCCGGCATGCTCAACGAGGTTGTCTCCTCCGCGCCGGCGCAATTCACCCAGCATGCCCGCAATCCCGCCCACAATGTCGAGATCGGCGGGAAAAATGTGGTCTTCTCGCCCGCCTATGGCTCGCCCTTCGTCATGGATCTCGACAAGGGCCGGCGCTACGGCACGCTGGAGGATTTCCGCAATTTCATCAAGCTCGCCCAGTCGAGCCCCTGGATGCACCATTCGGGCGGCACGATCTGCGAGCCGGTGGATATTCCCGTGAACAAGCGCCATCTCGACATGGTCTACAGCCATATCAAATATTCCGACCGCGCCTTCATGGGCTCGATCACCGCGGAGGAGCGGGCGGAAGATTCGATCGACATGGCCCGCATCGTCTTCGGCAGGGATTTCGTCGACCAAAACTGCGTCATTCTCGGCAACGTCAACGTCAATTCGCCTCTCGTCTGGGACGGCACGATGACGAAATCGCTGCGCGCCTATGCGCGGGCGAACCAGGCGGCGGTCATCGTGCCCTTTATCCTCGGCGGCGCCATGGGGCCGGTCACCAATGCCGGGGCCATCGCCCAGTCCTATGCCGAGACGCTGGCCGGCTGCGCGCTGACCCAGCTGGAACGCAAGGGCGCGCCGGTCATCTTCGGTAATTTCCTCTCCTCCATGTCGCTGCGCTCAGGCTCGCCGACCTTCGGCACGCCGGAGCCGGCCATCGGCTCCATGGTCATCGGCCAGCTCGCCCGCCGGCTGAAATTGCCGTTGCGCTGCGCGGGCAATTTCTCCAATTCGAAGCTGCCGGACGGGCAGGCGATGCAGGAAGGTGTGATGTCGATGCTCTCGGCCGTGCATTGCGGCGCGAATTTCATCCTGCATTCCGCCGGCTTCCTCGATGGCCTGCTCGCCATGTCCTATGAGAAATTCATGATGGACATCGATTTCTGCGGCGCGCTGCATTCCTATCTGGCGGGTGTCGTGGTCGACGACAATACGCTGGCCATGGATGCCTTCCTGCAGGTCGGTCCCGGCAGCCATTTCCTCGGCTGCGACCACACGATGCGCAACTACCAGACGGCCTTCTGGGATTCGGCGCTTTCCGACAACGAGCCCTTCGAGAAATGGAGCGAAGAGGGCGGCTCGACCGACATGGCGACCCGCGCCAATCGGCTCTGGAAAAAGACGCTCGCCGAATACGAAGCGCCGCCATTGGACATGGCCATCGACGAGGCGTTGCTGGACTATATCAACCGACGCAAGACCGGCATGGCGGATGCCTGGTGCTGATCTCCAAGGCAGAAGATGACCCTTTCGAAAGACCCGCTTCTCCAGCCCTACCGGCTGAAACACCTGACGTTGAAAAACCGGATCATGTCCACCTCCCATGAGCCGGCCTATTCCGAAGACGGCATGCCGAAGGACCGCTACCGGCTCTACCATCTGGAAAAAGCCAGGGGCGGCATGGCGCTGACGATGACGGCGGGCTCGGCCATCGTCTCGGAGGATTCGCCCCCCGCCTTCGGCAATCTCTACGCCTATTCGGACGAGATCGTGCCCTGGCTGAAGAGGATCGCAGACGA
>JAVBSF010000172.1:0-3912 GCA_031556925.1 Pararhizobium sp. | reverse complement strand
GAATGCAGGTTGCGGATCGCCTCGTCCCAGTTGCCGTTATAGACGAGATCGTTCCAGTCCGGGATCTGGTTGTGGACCGGACAGCCCGTCGGGCCGTGGCAGAAGGGGATGCCGCAATCCATGCAGCGCGCCGCCTGCTTCTGCACTTCCGGCTCGGACATCGGAATGGTGAATTCGCGGAAGTGGCGAATACGATCGGAAGCCGGCTGGTACTTTGCCAGCTGCCGGTCGATTTCCATGAAGCCTGTAACCTTGCCCACTTTAAAAACCCTCACTTAAAGAGAGGCGCCTGTCGGCCCCCAGTACCAGTAGGCGGCTCCGACCACCAAACCCAGTACGATGAATTCTATCCTGACTTCGCCGTTCACGAGCGTCGCGATCCCGGGGACCGCGACGGCTACAGCGAACGAAACCAGCCTGTGAAACTTCACAAGCCGCAGCCTCATTCGGCTGCGACGCTCATGCGCATGCGCTCCATTTCCTCAAGCGCACGCCGGTATTCGATCGGCATGACCTTGCGGAATTTCGGGCGGAACTCGACCCAGTGATCGAGGATTTCCTTGGCGCGGGGCGAACCCGTGTAGTGCAGGTGGTTCGAGATCAGCTGGTACAGGCGCTCGTCGTCGTGGCGCGTCATGTCGCCGGCAACGTCGACCATGCCCTTGTGCATGAGATCGCCGCCGTGATGATGCAGCTTCTCCAGCATGTCATCCTCTTCCGGAACCGGCTCCAGCTCGACCATCGCCATGTTGCAACGCATGGGGAAGTCTTCGCTTTCGTCCAGCACATAGGCGACGCCGCCGGACATGCCGGCCGCGAAGTTACGGCCGGTTTCGCCGAGAACGACGACGACACCGCCGGTCATGTATTCGCAGCCATGGTCGCCCACGCCTTCGACAACCGCGACGGCGCCGGAGTTGCGCACGGCAAAGCGTTCACCGGCCACGCCGTTGAAGTAGCATTCGCCGGAGATTGCGCCGTAGAGCACGGTGTTGCCGACGATGATCGACTGGGCCGGCACGATCTTGGCGTTTTCCGGCGGACGAACGATGATCTTGCCGCCCGAGAGACCCTTGCCGACATAGTCGTTGCCGTCGCCGATCAGTTCGAAGGTCACGCCCCGCGCCAGAAATGCGCCGAAGGACTGGCCGGCCGTGCCGCGAAGCTTGACCGAGATGGTGTCGTCCTTGAGGCCCTTGTGCTTGTAGCGCTTGGCGACTTCGCCCGAGAGCATGGCACCGGCCGAGCGGTCGATGCTCTTGATCGGGGTGTGGATCACCACCTTCTCGCCGTCGTTCAGCGCGCTCTGCGACTGCGCGATCAGCTTGCGGTCGAGGATGTCGTGGATCGGATGGTTCTGCTTTTCGGTCCAATAGGTTGCTGCCTTCGGCGCATCGACCTTGTGGAAGATGCGGCTGAAGTCGAGGCCATTGGCCTTCCAGTGCGAGATCATCGCATCCTTTTCGAGCAGCTCCGACAGACCGATGATGTCGTCAAACCTGGCGAAGCCTAGCGAGGCCAGGATTTCGCGTACTTCTTCGGCAACGAAGAAGAAGTAGTTGATGACATGCTCCGGCGTGCCCTTGAAGCGCTTGCGCAGGACCGGATCCTGCGTCGCCACGCCCACCGGGCAGGTGTTGAGATGGCACTTGCGCATCATGATACAGCCGGCGGCAATCAGCGGCGCGGTCGAGAAGCCGAATTCGTCGGCGCCCAGAAGCGCACCGATGATGACGTCGCGGCCGGTCTTCAGGCCGCCATCGACCTGCAGCGCCACGCGCGAGCGCAGGCCGTTCAGAACCAGCGTCTGGTGGGTTTCGGCAAGGCCGATTTCCCAGGGGCTACCGGCATGCTTCAACGAGGTGAGCGGGGACGCACCCGTACCGCCGTCATAGCCGGAGACGGTGATATGGTCGGCGCGCGCCTTGGCGACGCCGGCGGCAACCGTGCCGACGCCGACTTCCGAGACGAGCTTGACCGAGATATCAGCTTGCGGGTTCACGTTCTTCAGGTCGTAGATCAGCTGCGCCAGATCTTCGATCGAGTAGATGTCGTGGTGCGGCGGCGGCGAGATCAGGCCGACGCCGGGCGTCGAATGGCGGGTCTTGGCGACGGTCGCATCGACCTTGTGGCCGGGCAACTGGCCGCCTTCGCCAGGCTTTGCGCCCTGCGCCACCTTGATCTGCAACATGTCGGCATTGACCAGATATTCGGTCGTCACACCGAAGCGGCCGGAGGCGACCTGCTTGATGGCGGAGCGCTCGGGGTTCGGCGAGCCGTCATGCAGCGGGAAGTAACGGTCACTCTCTTCGCCGCCTTCACCGGTGTTCGACTTGCCGCCAATCTTGTTCATGGCGACGGCGAGTGTCGTGTGCGCCTCGCGACTGATCGAGCCGAAGGACATGGCGCCGGTCGAGAAGCGCTTGACGATATCGGCAGCCGAGTCGACCTCATCGATCGAAATCGGCTTGCGGCCGAGGGCGGCGGCGTCCTTGATCTTGAAGAGGCCGCGAATGGTGTTCATACGGAGCGCCGCGCCGTTCACCATGCTGGAAAACTCGGTGAAGCGATCCTTGGCATTGCCGCGAACGGCATGCTGCAGGGATGCGATCGAGTCCGGCGACCAGGCATGGCCCTCGCCGCGCATGCGGTAAGCGTATTCGCCGCCGATATCGAGCGTGCGGGTGAGCAGCGGGTCGGAACCGAAGGCCGCCTGATGGCGGGCAAAGGTTTCCCTGGCGATCTCTTCGAGACCGATGCCCTCGATCTGCGTTGCCGTGCCGAAGAAGTAACGGTCGACCAGTTCGGAGGAGAGGCCGACGGCATCGAAGATCTGGCCGCCGCAATAGGACTGGTAGGTCGAGATGCCCATCTTGGACATGACCTTGAGGATGCCCTTGCCGATCGCCTTGATGTAGCGATAGACCACTTCGCTGGCATCGACTTCCTTCGGGAAGTCGCCGCGCTTGTGCATGTCGAGCAGCGTGTCGAAGGCGAGGTATGGGTTGATGGCTTCAGCGCCATAACCTGCCAGCAGACAGAAGTGGTGCACTTCGCGCGGCTCGCCGGTTTCGACCACGAGGCCGACGGAGGTGCGAAGCCCCTTGCGGATCAGGTGATGGTGCACAGCCGCCGTCGCCAGCAGCGCCGGGATCGCGACGCGATCCGGGCCGATCTGGCGGTCGGAAAGCACGATGATGTTGTAGCCGCCCTTGACCGCCGCTTCCGCGCGCTCGCAGAGCCGGTCGAGAATTTCCGGCAGCCCTTCGGCGCCGCGCGCGACGTCATAGGTGAAGTCGAGCGTCTTGGTGTCGAAGCGGTCTTCCGTGTGGCCGATGGAGCGGATCTTTTCGAGATCGCCATTGGTCAGGATCGGCTGGCGCACTTCGAGCCGCTTGGCATGCGCCGCGCCCTCATGGTCGAGGATGTTCGGGCGCGGGCCGATGAACGACACGAGGCTCATGACCAGCTCTTCGCGGATTGGGTCGATCGGCGGGTTGGTGACCTGCGCGAAGTTCTGCTTGAAATAGGTGTAGAGCAGCTTGGTCTTGTCCGACATGGCCGAGATCGGCGTGTCGGTGCCCATGGAGCCGATGGCTTCCTGACCGGTCGTCGCCATCGGCGACATCAGGATCTTTGTGTCTTCCTGGGTGTAGCCAAAAGCCTGCTGGCGGTCGAGCAGCGACACGTCGCGGCGCAGCGCCCGCGGTTCGACCGGCTTCTGGTCTTCCAGAATGAGCTGGGTGTTGTCCAGCCATGTGCGGTAGGGGTGGCGGCTGGCGAGCGACGACTTCAACTCGTCGTCGGAGATGATGCGGCCTTCCTCCATGTCGATCAGCAGCATATTGCCTGGCTGCAGGCGCCACTTCTTGACGAGGCGCTCTTCCGGCACCGGAAGCGTGCCGGCTTCCG
>JAVBSF010000306.1:0-7580 GCA_031556925.1 Pararhizobium sp. | reverse complement strand
GCGATGAATGCCGGACGCTATCGCTATTCCAACGGTCGCGGCGAACCACCCGTCGTCAACGCCCTTGCCGCGCGCTACGCCAAACGCCGCGCTGATGTAACGACCGAAAACGTGCTGTGTTTCCCCGGCACCCAGACGGCGCTGTTTGCCGTCATGCTTGGTCTGGTCGAAGCCGGCGACGGAGTTCTCGTCGGTGATCCCCTCTATGCGACCTATGAAGGCGTCATCCGCTCCACCGGCGCGCATCAGGTCACCGTGCCGCTGAAGGCCGAGCATGGTTTCCACATGCAGGCCGCCGATCTCGAAAAGGCGATCACCCCGGAGTGCCGGGTGCTGCTCCTCAACACGCCGCACAATCCGACGGGCGCCGTGCTGACCAAGGCGGAAATCAAGGCGATCGGGGAGGTCTGCCGTAAGCACGATCTCTGGATCGTCTCGGATGAGGTCTATGAAGAGCTGATCTTTTCCGGCGAGTTCGCCTCGCCCTTCGATATGCCGGAGCTGGCCGAGCGCACCATCGTCGTCTCCTCGATCTCGAAATCCCATGCCGCGCCGGGCTTCCGCAGCGGCTGGGCCATCGGCCCGGCGGAGTTTACCCATCGTCTTCTTCCGGTCTCCGAAACCATGCTGTTCGGCGTCCAGCCGTTCATAGCCGACATGACGGCCTATGCGCTGACCCATGAGATCGGCACATCGGCCGCGATGCGCGCCTCCTATCGCAACCGCGCGGCATTGATTGTAAAGGCGCTGGATCGGGCTCCCGGCATCAAGCCGCTGCCACCGGAAGCGGGCATGTTCATCGTTCTCGATGTCTCTGGAACCGGCTTGCGGGGCGCGGAGTTTGCGCTTCGCCTGCTGGAAGAAGAGAGCGTCGCGGTCATGCCGGGCTCGTCTTTCGGGGATCAGGCGGTTGACTATGTGCGCGTCAGCCTGACGGTGCCGGAAGACAGGATCGAGGAAGCTTGCCGCCGCATCACCCGGCTTGCCGAACGGCTTTCGAATGGGCAGGGATTTTTGAAGGAGCGCCGGGCATGACGGAAACGATGAAGACGGTCGGCGAGGTTCTGGTCGATCTGCTCGAAGCCAACGGCGTCGAGGTCGTGTTCGGCATTCCCGGTGTGCATACGGTCGAGCTTTATCGCGGCCTTGCCGCCTCGAAGATCCGCCATATCACCCCCCGTCACGAACAGGGCGCCGGCTTCATGGCCGATGGTTATGCCCGTGTCAGCGGCAAGCCGGGGGTGGCGCTGGTCATTACCGGGCCGGGCCTTACCAACACGATCACGGCGATGGCGCAGGCGCGACAGGATTCGATCCCCATGCTGGTGATTTCCGGCGTCAACCGCCGCGATTCCCTCGGCCACGGCCGCGGCTTGCTGCACGAACTGCCGGACCAGCAGGGCATGATCAAGACGCTGGCACTCTATTCCCAGACCCTGCTAAACCCTGCCGATCTCGCTTCGGTGGTCGAGCGCGCCTTCGCGGTCCTGACTTCAGGACGGCCGGGGCCGGTGCATATCGAAATCCCCACGGATGTCATGAGCGCCCGTATTCCCGAGCCCGCGCTGCGCAAGGCGACGGCAACGCGCCCGCGCGCCGATGCCGAAACGCTGCAGAAGGCCGCGATCCTCTGCAGCGACGCCCATCGGCCGGTCATTCTCTGCGGTGGCGGCGCGATCACGGCGGAGGAGGAAATCCGCACGCTTGCCGAGCGCATCGGTGCGCCCGTCGTCATGACGGTCAATGCGCGCGGCATGATGGCAGGTCATCCGCTCCGGGTTCCGGCAAGCCCCAGCCTCAAGGCAGTTCGTGCTCTGCTGTCGGATGCCGATCTGGTTCTGGCGCTTGGCACGGAGATGGGCCAGACCGATTACGATATGTATGCCGATGGCGGCTTCCCTATCCTCGGCAATCTCATTCGCACCGATATCGACCCGGCGCAGCTCGCGCGCGGCCAGCATGCGACGCTCTCGATTCTCTCCGGTGCCAAGGCGGCGACCGCCGGCATCTTCGCCTTTCTGACCGGCAAGCCGGCGCCCAAGGGCAAGGAGCGGGCCGAAGCTACACGCAAGGCAGCACTTGCGGAACTGACCCCGAAGATGCGTGCCGAAATCGGCGTGGTCGACGCGATCTACCGCGCCTTGCCGGATTGCACGATCATCGGCGATTCCACCCAGGCCATTTATGCCGGCAACCTCTATTGCGATGCGCCGCGCGCCCGTTCGTGGTTCAATTCGGCAACCGGCTTCGGTGCGCTCGGCTATGCGCCGCCGGCAGCCGTCGGTGCGGCGGTCGCGGCGCCGGACAAGACCGTTGTCTGCCTCGTGGGCGATGGCGGCATCCAGTTTTCGCTGGCCGAACTCGGCTCGGCGGTCGATGCGGAGGCCCATGTCGTCTTCCTCGTCTGGAACAATGACGGCTATCAGGAAATCGAAAACTTCATGGTCGATAGCGGCATCACGCCGGAAGGCGTCAAACCGTCGGCGCCGGATTTCCTGCTGACGGCAAAGGCTTATGGCGTTCCCGCGGTGCGGCTGAAGACGATTTCCGAACTGCAGCTGGCTTTGACGGAAGCCCATGGACGCAAGGGGCCGTCGCTGATCGAGATCCATCAGACGCGCACGGCGGGCGCGACGGCGTGAGGTATCCTCTTCTCCCCAACGGGGAGAAGGTGGCCCGAAGGGCCGGATGAGGGGGAGCCACGCGCTCAGAATGTGCCGCACTTACCCCCTCATCGCCTCGCATGGCTCGGCACTTCTCCCCGCTGGGGAGAAGAGGGAACAAGCGGCGAGTGCCCTCATCACAACCTGTCTAGAGCCATCCGAACATGGTAAGGTTTGACTTTACGCCCCGTCGATGGTTCTTAGGCGCGCTCGCGCGCCGCTTGAATCGGCGCGCCAAAGGGAAGGACGGTCCTTGACGGACTTTGAAGGCGAGATTTCGGAACGCAGGCAGAAGGGCAGGCTCTTTGCCCTGCTGTGGATTCTGTTTGCCGCCTTCGCCATGCAATTCGTCGCTTCGGCCCAGATTCTTTCCTCGCGCCTCGTCGCGCAGCAGAATGCTGGCAATTTCTCGTCGTCCGACACCGGATCTTCAGAGACACTGCTGTCGCGCCACATTGCCCGGTCTCTTCCCGCCGCCGACCTGCGCTTCACCGCCGATCGTGGTGATTTCAAGGGTACGCCCGGCGGCCCTGATCCGTTCCTTCTGCCGACGCCCGTCGATCTTGCCGTTCCAGCCTATGGCGGCATGGCAGACGTCAACGTTTTCAAAGCTGCGGGCCACGCCATTGCGGGCCGGTCGATGCAGGCCCGCGGTCCGCCGCTTGCCGCCTGATACCGGGCATTGAGCCCGCGCGGCTTGCGCCGCCTTATTCCTGTACAGATAGCATCCTGCATCCCGGCTTTCGGGAGGGCAGGCATTGATGGAAGCAAATCATGCGCACTTCGAAATGGGCCGCCCTGGCCTATATCGCGATTACCATCTTCGGTATCATCGCGGTGCTCCCAAACGTATTGTCGCCGGAAACGCGCGAGCGTTATTCCGCGTTCCTGCCGGTTCCGCCGGTCACCCTCGGCCTCGACCTGCGCGGCGGTTCGCACCTCGTTCTCGAGGTTGATGCCGCCGGTCTTCGCAAGGCACGCCTCAACACGCTGCTGGACGACATCCGTGGCGTTCTGCGCGGCGAGCGCGTTCCGGTCTCGTCCGCCCGCATCGCCGGCGATACGATCCAGGTCAAGATCGCCGATCAGGCCGATCGCGACAAGGTTCTGCCGAAGATTCAGGAACTCGCCATTCCAGCCGGCACTCTGGGCTTCGGCACGGCAAGCGCCGATATCGACGTCACGACCGCCGGTGACACGATCACGATCAAGCTGACGGAAGCCGGTCTCACCGAGCGCATGACGGCCGCCGTCGACCAGAGCCTTGAGATCATCCGTCGCCGCGTTGACCAGGTCGGCGTTGCCGAGCCGCTCATCCAGCGCGTCGGCTCCGACCGTATCCTCGTTCAGCTGCCCGGCCTGCAAGACCCGACCCGTCTGCGCCAGCTGCTCGGCTCCACCGCGCAGATGAGCTTCCACATGCTCGACCAGACGGTCGATGTAACCCAGCCGGCGCCGCGTGGCGTCGATATCCTGCCGGGCGCCAACGACGGCAACAAGTATCCGGTCGAAAGCCGCATCGCCATTTCCGGCGAGCGTCTGGCCGATGCCAAGGCCGGCTTCAACCAGCAGACCAATGAACCGATCGTCTCCTTCACCTTCGATGCGCAGGGTGCCCGCCAGTTCGCAGAAATCACCCGTGACAATGTCGGCCGTCCGTTCGCCATCGTGCTCGACGGCAAGGTGCTGACCGCGCCGGTCATCCGCGAACCGATCGTCGGCGGCCAGGGCCAGATCAGCGGTAACTTCACCGCCCAGGAAGCAACGGTTCTCTCCGCGCTGCTGCGTTCCGGCGCGCTGCCGGCGCCGCTCACGATCATCGAAGAGCGCTCGGTCGGTCCGAACCTCGGCTCCGACTCGATCCGCATGGGTATCTACACCGGTCTCGCCGGCTTCATCGCCGTCTGCGTGATGATGCTGTCGCTCTACACGACCTGGGGCGTCATCGCGATTCTCGGCCTTATCCTGCACACCATCCTGACCGTCGCGATCCTGGCCATGCTCGGCTCTACCCTGACCTTGCCCGGTATCGCTGGTATCATTCTCGGTATCGGTATGGCCGTGGATGCCAACATCCTCATTAACGCCCGTATCCGTGAAGAAACCGCTGCCGGCGCCGGCGCCATGAAGGCGCTCGATGTCGGCTTCGGCAAGGCTTTTGCCACGATCGTCGACGGTAACGTCACGACGCTGGTCGGCACCATCCTGCTGTTCATGTTCGGCACGGGTCCGGTGCGCGGCTTCGCCATCACCATGATGATCGGTATCATCATCTCGATGTTCACCTCGATCACCATCGTTCGCGCGATGATGCACGAGCTGGTCATCCGCCAGAAGCTGAAGAAGATCGAAATCCACTCGATCATCGGCAAGGTTCCGAGCATTCCGACCTTCTCCTTCATGCGTGGTCGTTATGTCGCCATCGGCATGTCGGCCTTCCTGTCGATCAGCTCGGTCGTCCTGTTCTTCCATCCGGGTCTGAACTACGGCATCGATTTCGTCGGCGGTATTCAGGTCGAAGCGACGTCGAAGCAGCCGCTGCAGATGGCTGAGATCCGTGAGAAGCTCGAAGGGCTGAACCTCGGTGAAGTCGCCCTGCAAGATTTCGATCAGGGCAAGTCCGTTCTCGTTCGCGTCCAGCGTCAGGAAGGTGGCGAAGAGCAGCAGACAGTTGCCCTGAACGCCATCAAGGCAGCCGTTGCCGAAGCGATCCCGGACGCCGCTTTCGAACGGACGGAAGTCGTCGGCCCGACGATCAGCACCGAGCTTGCCCGTTCCGGCTTCCTGGCCGTCGGTCTCGCGATGGTCGCCATCCTGATCTATATCTGGTGGAGGTTCGAGTGGCACTTCGCTGTGGGCGCCATCGTCACGCTGCTGCTCGATATTACGAAGATGATCGGCTTCTTCGCGCTGTCGGGCATCGACTTCAATCTGACGGCCATCGCCGCCGTGCTGACGCTGATCGGTTACTCCGTCAACGACAAGGTCGTGGTCTACGACCGCATGCGTGAAAACCTCCGCAAGTACAAGACGATGCCCTTCTCCGAGCTGATCGATCTGTCGATCAACCAGGTGATTATGCGATGCATCTTCACCTCGGTCGCCATCCTCGCCTCGCTTCTGCCGATGGCGATCTGGGGTGGGGATCCGGTGAAGCCCTTCGCCTGGCCGATGGTCTTCGGCGTCATCGTCGCCACGACCTCGTCGATCTATATCGGCGGCCCGATCCTGCTGTTCCTCAGCCGCTGGTGGAAGGACCGCGAAACCACCCGAGCTCCGGGTGCGGAAATCGCCAAGGGCTGAAGGTCCACATCGATCTGAAGAAAGAAAAAAAGGGGCGGCTCGCATGGGTCGCCCTTTTTTTGTCGCATGATCAGCCTATATCGTCTGGAAGCGGTGGCGAACGGAGGGATTTCGTAGATCGAAATTCCGCGTTGGAGGCAAATGAGAACTGATTTTACCTGAAAGGAATGTAATATCCGCATTTTTGGTACTATTTTCCCATTGATGCCGTTTTTAATTGACTAAATTGGTGGTCTATTCTAGTTTTCCATCATCCGCAGCCAGGATGGTTGTGGTGTTAACCCAGGGATCGCCATCCGGCGATCACACGACCGAAGGAGGGTGTCATGACGAATACAACAAACCATACCGCTCTCATCGGTATGCGTTCCTATTGTCGCGCAACGAAAGACCTTTGCATTTGCTCTCCCTGGCGAATGTGAACGACGCCTAAGTCCTTTCTTGAAATTTTGCACGATTTGAATTGATCCGCGCGCAGGCGTGGAAGGAGCGTTTGTCATGAACAAGCAAGTTATCGAATATGCCGGTGAAGCTGTCGGCGTTGTCGTACCGGAAGCCGACTACCTGAAGTTCGTCGCCGTGAAGTACCATGTCTGGGATCTCGATTCGCGACGGTTCCGTTCGGCGGACGAGGCGCGGGCGGCGGTTTGGCAGCTCGTTTCGCGCGGCAAGGCCGCAGCCGGGGGCCGCAACGGCCTGGATGCCGCTGAAAATCGCTTTGCTGCGGCATAAACGTCTCATCCAAGGCGGTTTCGCCAGCTCTTTTTACTAAATCTGTATATTAGCACGGCTGTTTTGTGCTATGCGAGGATAGATGTATGCGTGAGCGGGCGGCGCCCTGTGGTCGCCCGCGTAAAGAGTGAATCCGATGCTGACGAAAAAAGGGAAATACGGATTGAAGGCTTTGGTCGATCTGGCCAATCTTGATCCGGGCGAGACCGCATTCATCACCGAGATTGCGACCCGCAACAATATTCCGAAGAAGTTTCTCGATACCATTCTGCTCGAGTTGCGCAATGCGGGCATCCTGCGCTCGAAGAAGGGGCCGGGTGGCGGCTATTCGCTCTCCCGTCCCGCCTCGGAGATCAGGATCGGTCAGGTGATTCGCACGCTCGACGGCCCGCTCGCGCCGATACGTTGCGCCAGTCGCACGGCCTATGAGGTGTGCGACGATTGCAACGATCCGGAAACCTGCGAGGTTCGCCGCTCGATGACGACAGTGCGCGATGCCATCGCCGATATCCTCGATACGATGACGCTTGAGGATTTCTGTCGCAGCGGCCAGCTTCCGCTGGCGCAGGAGCCGGCTGTGAAGCAGGCGGGGTGATGGAGGAGCCGGGCGTTCCTTCCCGGCATTGCCGTTTTGCCAAGAAATTGCCATTGAGATGCGGTAGCGCGCGAGGAAATCCCGCGCAGCTGCCATTTTGATTTGTCACCATCATGTTGCCGATGTAACGGGGTGGCGAAAACGTTCGGAGCCAGATTATGGGCCTTAGGCAAGTTGATAGCTATACCGCTCAGGAAAATGCGGTCCTTCAGTCTGTTGCCCGGTCCATGACCGCGACGGTCGATGGCGTCAACGCGCTTGCCGCGTATTTCCAGTCGGATGACGCT
>JAVBSF010000195.1:0-13182 GCA_031556925.1 Pararhizobium sp. | reverse complement strand
TCGATGACATGCCAGTGTTGGCCGTAAAGGCTTTGCAGCGCAACGACTGGCTTCAGAAGGCGCTTCTGGCAAAATATCCTATCCTGGTCGTCGATGAATACCAAGACCTCGGCAGAGCTCTTCACAGCATGGTTCTCGGTTTGTGTTTCAGCACCGGGATGCGCCTTTTCGCGGTCGGAGATGCCGACCAGTCCATCTACTCTTTCACCGGGGCCAACCCCAAGCTGCTGCAAAACCTCTCCGAACGCGACGATGTGGAGACCGTGCGGCTTAGGCTCAACTACCGTTCAGGGTCCGAAATCGTGCGCGCTTCGAGTTTCGCGCTCGGTCAGCAGCGCGACTACGAAGCAGCGGCGGGCGCGGACCTCGGCGTCGTGTATTTCCATCCGATGAAGGGCAGCTACGACAGCCAGGCGCTCGAAGTCTTCCGAGAAATCTTGGCGGACATCGATAACCGTGACCCGGACCTCAAGTTGGGTGATATCGCGATAATATATCCTGAAGCGTGGATGGGCGACGGTATCGCACGCATCGCCAAAAACGCCGGGATTCCGTTCATCAGGGCTGACAAGAAGTCCCTTTATCCACGGGCCAGCCCAATTATGCGTTGGCTCGAGAAATGCGCCGTCTGGTGCGTGAACGGCTGGCAGACCGGCACCCCTCGCTTCAGCCAGATCGTTCGTGACGGGTCGCGCCTTTTCGCGGAAGAAATCGCGACGCCTGAAACGAAAGCGGGCTTCCAGCATAATCTAGTTGAGACGTTGTGGAAGTTGCGCGACGGGTCAGCATTGCTCGGCGACTGGCTTTCGGCGGTCCGAACCGAAATCACATCCGACCTCATCGCAAAGTGCAGAGGCATCCAGGACGAGGGAGAGGTCCTGGACACGTTCATACTGCGCACCGCACCCGGCGGAGATTGTTCGGAGATGACACTCGAACAATTCGCCGGCCAAAGCAGTCAATCTGGCAGCCTGAATCTTTCCACCCTGCACAGCGCCAAGGGCCGCGAGTTCCGTTACGTCGTTATGTTCGGGATGGACGACGGAAAAATACCGCGCGCGGACGCCACGGAGGAAGCCCGGCGTCTGTTCTACGTGGGCTTCACCCGCGCGAAGCGGGAGGTTCACATCGTCTATACGGAAAGCAGACCGTCGCCATTCGTACTTGAAGTGCAAGCTCGACTGCAGGACGACGACGAACCAGCCTGACAATCCGCGATCAATTTGGACACCGAATTTCTTGGTATGCTTTTGTGAATATAAAGGACCTTGGTCCGCACGCCTTGATTTTCTCGTCCGCCCCTGCCTCATTCTAAGTTGAATTTGCGAGATGATTCGTATCCGTCAGGTGGTGGCCGATGTTTGATGGAATACAGTATTTCCCCGCTCTAAGTACCCGAGCGCACGAACAGCTGGCGTATGCAAAATGCCCCTCCTCGATTAAGGACCGTATGGTCCCGATCGTCACTCTTACCCGCTATGACAGGGAAGAGACACTCGAGGAGACCGCATCCATCCTATTGAACGATCTGGACGGCAGACCTGCAATCGTGGACTTCGATCCGGTTCCACGTGAGATGACCTCGGCCGAGGAAGCTGCGGAACGGCGCAGGCGTAAACAGGAAGTCCGCGCCGCCACTGGACAGAAACAGTCGCGCCCCCGGTCGGAAAGAGAACTCGCCAACGACGCCGAACGCAGACGCAAGACGGAAGCGTTCAACGGAGATATCAACAAACTCACCGATCCCCGCCACGGACCGATCCGCTGGATCGAAACGATATCCGAGTTTCCCGAACTGCTGCCAATCCTCGGTCACGCAAGTCCCGATCTCCTAAGGGAACAGTTGGATGTCATCGGCCGGAAAGGGACGCGTGGTGCGTTGCGCATCGATCCTCATCAGGCATATTCATCAACGATAATATCCCGAAGCCTCGGATCGATACGCGATCATATCGATTCCTTGATGATCATCATCGATCTCAAGAGCATTCGCGGCGAAAACACCGCGGCTATCGCCGCGGCGAAGTCTTTCCTGGCCTCGCTCTATGAAGGTCTCGACAACGATGCGGATCGGATGGAGGTAATTCTCCTCTCCAACAGCTTCCCGCCTGCCAAAAGCTCTCTCAGAGACCTATCGAGAACACTGCCCATGGATGAAATCCGCGTGCATCGGGAAGTCACTCGGACCTTCCCAGCGCTGTATGGGGACTACATGTCCATCCCGCCGCGAAAGGGAAGCAGCAAGGGCGGCAACGGATGGTTCCCGCATGTGGACCTTGTCACCCCCTCGGCGTGGCATATCGGCCTCTACGAGAACAATAGCGATAAATGGAAGTACATCGACGCGTCCGTTGACACGGTAGGTGGACAAAATTGGGCGAGCCGGGCCGATTGTTGAGGAACATCGGTGATCGAACGGGTCGCTGCGGAGAAAACCTTGCAGATCGACGGGAAGAATTTCACCACCCCCACAGGATGGATTTCCGTGCGGGCTAACCAGCACCTCACGCAGATGGCGCTGAACAGATAATCGCGTTCCGCCCGAAAGCCTTGTCGGCGAACTCAGCTCCGAACGTTGCCCGTAGCTTCAACATTCGCTTTACGAATGCCGATATCTCCGCGCGCGACAGCCGTTTCACCGAGCTATCGACCAAGTCGGCATAGGGCGCGGATCGGATACCTTTGTCGATCCCGTGCACCGACATCATGGCAAGGATTTCGTCCCGCTCGAGCACCTCCACGAGTGCCCTGCTGTCTCGGGTTCGGTTAAGTCTGCCCTTCTTCGCGACAGTGAGCTTCAACGTACTATTGTCGCTCTCCAACGAAGTCATGATCGACCACCAGTCAGGAACGATCATCTCTGCCTTTTCAACATGCCGTTCCGCTATCACCAGCGTCATCCGATCGGCGACCAGACCGAACATCTCAGCTTGGCGCGGCAGCCGGTCCAGCGTGTCCTTGTCACTTTTGATCTCGTAGCCCTCGATCAGTCCGTTGATGACGGCGACGTCCATTCGCGAACTTCCTCGAGAAACCTTCAACTCGTCGACGATCACCGCATCCTCGCCTGCGTGGGCAATGGCGAGCCTCGCCCGGATAGCCTGGCGGATCATACTGTCGTCAGTGACGAGGGTTGTTTTCTTTCGCACGCTTGCAGCTCCCACAGCTATGCTCATTTGGCGAATGGCCACGGTCAATCGCCAAACGGTCCATGGCTGGCTGCGCGGTTCTGTAGGAGAAAGCATCGTGTTTGCAAAATCACGATCTGTTTCGAGAGTGCCAAAAAATGGTTAATGGATCGTCCATAGATTTTGGCGACATTCAAAACCTTGCCGAAGCGATTTTTTCGAGCATTTTGGGAAGATCGGCGAATTCGTCGATCCAAATGACGTTCAGGCCAAGCGCGTTTGCATCCTGCTCCTCGAGAAGTTTCGTCACTTGGTCAATTACGGTGTCGTCCGATCCCTGCGGGGCTTTCCTGACGATGTAATGGGAAAGGGCTTTTGATGAGTTCTTCCGCCACGCAACGTCGAGGAGCCGTCGCATATTCGGGTCGGTCAGGCTGATGCCTATAAACAGGCACGTGTTATGGTTCAGCTTGTTGAGTTGGATGAGGTTGGACCAGCTGAACGGGTCAATGAACTGGCTGTGATAAGCATCTTCACTGAAGACAAGTTCGGCATCCGGCGGAATCTTCCCCTTGCGCGGCAGATATCCATGGACGTGGTAGATCGGCAACTCTGACGGACTATGCTTTACGGCCTCTGACGAGATCGCACGATTGGGAATGCTGTTAAGAGTCAAATTCTCTTCGATCAAACCATCGAAGTTGAATGTGATGATGGAGTCGAGCGGCCTGCCATCGCGTTGAGGCCTGGCGAGGCTGACGATGCTCGTGATCAGTGGACTTGTCTCGGGATTTGCGGCGTAAAGGGCGTCCCTCGTGTATGTGGCGAAGTCTCTGCCCAAGTTGTTCTTCAGATATTTGCCGAGAATTAGCGCCGATTCGTGATGACGCCGCTGGAATTCGAGTACCGTCTTTCGCCCAACATCAATGGAATGTGATTGAGACAGCCGCTTCATCATCGTCTCGAGCAATCTAGCCAATAGATCGCCCCACACGGGTATTCCCGCCTCGATAGAGGTCCCAGCCCCACAAACCAAGGTCAATCTCCCTTGTCGTAGTGCATCAGTGAGATTTTCGACATGCTGCGCCGTACCGTTAGAGTGCTGCGGTACGTCCATGACAGTGGACTCGGCCTCGAGCGCTGACTTGAGGACTTCTATTCCCGCGTCGAAATTGTCGGAGAGGTCGAGATAGAGTTTGTTCGCCAGATAATTTGGAACAACGCTGTCGTCGATTTTGACTGGGAAAACTCTCACTTCGGGGTTGGAAAACGACTTGAGCGCGAGGTTGGCCAACTCCTTCTGGGAATTATCGGAGCTGAGGAGATTGCGGCTGATCAACGGGACGATCGCGTCCACTTTCGCGGTCTCGGCAGAGACCTGCTTGAAAGCATTTTTACCAGGCCTGACGTCGGCCAAGTCAAGGCTGACCTCGTGTCCCCGGGCTTTAATGCTTTCAGCGACCTTTATCGCGATGCGCTTGTCCTTCTGATTGTAACTCAGGAGTATTTTTTTTGACATTCCGGGCTCCCCAGGTCGCGGCATAACCGCACCTCGCCAATAGCAGGTTAAGATTGAAATGCGGTTTACGAGTTGTAATAAAGCCGCGAATTATACAAAGCCTTGTACGCGACGAGGCAAGCTAGCCTCACGGATGCGTTCAACGGGCTGGCCGCACGCCCCAGCCACAGCTTTGACTCAAGGATTGACCCACCGGGCATCACCAGGGCACCGAGATGGCTATACTCAAAAACGGCGCGACGGTTGTTGGCGCGCTGTAGCTCGAACCAGTCCAAGGACTCGGCACGGAAGCTTACGACTCCGAAGTACGCCTTCCCATCAGCTTCTCTCGCCGAAACCGGTTCATCGTTGCCGAGGTCATCTCCTGGCGGGCCGCCCGCGTAGGTGCTTCGCGTCCAGGCGGAAAGCTCACTCCATGCCGTATCGGCGAGATCGCTGCCAGTGAATGAAGACGGACCGACCCGACAAGGCCGAGTTGAACTCGGGTAGCTGCGGCAGTCGGAGCGCCACTCTCTTCAATCTCGGAATTTCCAGCGTCTTAGCGCCGCATCGACTTCCTTCTCGATCGCGTCCTTGTCCGCACCTGACAAGGCATCTTCGACCGCTTTTCGAACCCACGTTGGATCGCGGGTATCGTAGCCCAACGGGTCATCGGTCGCCCGCATGAAGGCGTCTTTCGAAGTCGACGACTCCGCTTCGGTCTCCGACGCCTTTTTTGCCGGCTCACCGCCAAATCGTTGTTTGGAGACAAGGATTCGTCGCCCGAGTGGACGAAACCCGACCTCGTCGAGGCCAGACCCAAAAGAGCGGCCCTCAGTGCTTTGCTCCGCTCCCGGCTTCGACCTGATCGACCGGGCCCCTTGCCTCTTTCGGAATCGACGTTTTCTCGGCATGTCTATGTGCCCATGCTGCGCGGAAGCTTTACGAGGCTTACCGTCGGTCGACGGCGTCTTTCAATAATCTCCCGGACCTCGTCGCCGGTTAGCGATCTCGCGTCGACCAAGCGTCCGGCGATCTCATCCAACGCAGCGCGTCGGCTTCGAACGATCTCCTTGGCTCGCTCGAACTCGTTGGCGATGACGTCATGCACCCGTTTCCGCAATCCGGGGTCGGTGGCGCGGAGGGCCTCGAGGCGGCTGGCAGCATTGTCCGCCACCATCAGAGTGTGTCCCATGCCAAGGCCAGCCTCCAAAAGTGTTGCGGTTCTGGTCACGGTGTTCAGGTCGGCATTATGGGAACCTGCCGCGCCGTCGAAGAATGCGTCGAACACCACGGTTTCGGCAGCAATGCCTCCCAAAGTCACGGCGATATCGTCAAGGTATGCAGCTCTGGTCCTGCGCATATGCCGTGGAATCGCGTAGATCGCCCCGCCGACCTGATTGCCGTTCCCAGGTATGGCGTAGCTGGCAATCTTGACGCTCACGAGTTCACCAAACCCGAGCTCGACGGCGAGAACAGCGTGTCCGGCCTCGTGGACAGCGACGGAGCGAAGGAAATCGGTCGGAAGCTCGGGTGCCGGGGGCAATTCTGCGACAATGTGCGAACCGGCGAGGTCTTCCCTTCGTCGTCGCGCCGATCGCTTTGCAAACCGCACGAGTTGCCCGATGTCGGCTCCGAAATAACCCTCGGTCGCTAGGGTGAACTGCTCGGCCTGGTTCGGATCGAGGTCGATGCCGGTGTGATACTTCAGAATCGAACGTCTGGCATTTTCATCAGGAAGCGTCACTTTAAAATGCTGACCAAGCCTGCCTGGCCGACGGATTGCCGGGTCGAGGTGTTCCGGGTTGTTGCACGCCGATACGACGACAACCCCTTTGCGCCGATTGAAACCGTCCAGCAGTTCAAGGAAGCCGGCGATTGCAGCGCGCATGTAGCCGCGGTTACGGTCAGTTGCGCTTCGGTCTCCGAACGTGTCGACCTCGTCTACGAATAGGATTGATGGAGCCTTGGCTTTCGCTTCGTCAAACGATGCGCGCATTGCCTTCAAATGCTCATCCAAGGCACCCGCTGTCTGCCAGGCGGAAACCGAGCCGTAAATCAAAGGAACGCCGCAGGTCTTGGCCAGCGCACCGGCGAACATCGTTTTGCCCGAACCGGGCGGGCCGTAAATCAAGACTCCGGAGTCGACATCCTCCCACTGGATGCGCCCCGCCTTGTACTCTGCCAAGTCGATCGCGAGGTCGTGCCCCCATTCGAGAAGCGATCCGAACCCGTGCATCTCGTTAAGCGTTGGGCCCTCGGAGTCCTTACTCACTGCAATGGGCGAAGCATGGGGATACTGGCGTAGCCGCTCCATCGCGGAAGTCGGGTGGCGACGGGTTTGGAAAGCCTGATGCAGTCGAGACCATGTCTCGGACAACAGGATTTCGACGTCCCTCTCGGACAGAGGAATGCCGAAACGTCGCAATGCCGCCTCTGCCTGCCTTCTGGCCGGAGGCGTGACGCTTACCACGACATCTGCGAGAAGCCACGCCTCAGTGTCGAGCTGTCGGCCGGGCGCTGCGAAGAATATCGCCTGGTCCTTGTTCAGGGCCACCTATGGCGATGTTCATCCCAGGCGCTGATACAGGGATTGTAGTCCCGACTTTCCCAGAGCCCCATCAGGAAGACCTCGGCAGCCTGGGAGTAAATCGGCAAATAGCAGTCGTCTTCGACTTGCAGGATCGCAATGAACTTCGAGTTCTTCCGATTCCGGGAGCGGAGCGCCGCCGCTATCGAACAATAGGCGAGGAAAACCGGCAGGGTTACATAAGGATCGTCGCTCGGTTTTGACAGCTTCCATGGGCAGCGAAACCGCTTGTCAGAACGTCTAGCCAACTGTGTGATCTCCGAGGTTGATTACAAGACTCGGGTCGAAATCGGGGACCGGTTCATCGGGATAACCACGCGGATTGCAGATCACCCGGGTGTCGATAATGGAGTAGTCGCTTCGATTGTGCAGGTGACCATGAACCCAGGCGACCGGTTGATACTTGGCGATGTCCGGCTCAAGATTTGAGACAAAACTCGGGGTCAACGGTTCGCCGACGAATTCCGGAGCGAGAGAGAATATACTGGGCGCGTGATGCGTCACGACGATCGTCGGACCAACGTATGGCTCATCAAGGGTGGTCCGGATGAAGTGCTTATCCATATGATTGAAGCCGCTCGCATGGCCTGACGTGAACCGTTGGAACGGCTCCTTCGAAACCTTGATTTTGCGGTAGTCGTTCAGTTCGGTCTGGGCGCAACGCATCGCCCACGACATGTTGCCGTAAAGGTTGAAGTCGCTCCACAGCGTCGCGCCGACGAACCGATAGCCGCCGAGAGTCACCGCCCGGCGGCTCAGAACGTGGACGTTGGGGTAGCGATCGGAAGCCGTGTCCAGCGCTTCTTGCAGCCCCTCGACGATTGAACTGCGATAGTACTCGTGATTGCCGGGGACCAAGATTACCGGCATGAATTGAGACACGTGTACGCCCAAATAGATGACGCTCTTCGCCGGCCCGCGGTCGCAGATGTCACCGGCACAAATGCAAACGTCAGCCTCCGGAACTTTCAGCGGAGCGAGCTTTTCGTCGAACTCGGTGTGGAGATCAGAGAAAATCCAAGCCTTCATTTCCTCACCAAAGTTCCATCAGTTCCAGTGGGCCGGGCGGTCGGATGTACCCAGCCGATACCAACGAGAGCACGAGCGAGCGAGACCCCGTTCGGGGTCGAAGTAGAAGAGCTCGCTTGTCCGCGCCGGCCTCCCGTCTCCGATGACGGGGTGTCCCATCGGACGTCCAACAAGACAGGGCACATCCCGCTTGGCCAAGGACCAGGAATTTATGTCGACCATTCCGTCAAAGTCCGCGCATCCGCTTTCCAGGCATTCTATGTCGTCTGCAAGACGGCGGAGGTGACGTGCCAACCCCGCTCGGCTCATCCCGAACCACACTTCCGACGGATCACTCATATGACCTCCGATGCTGTTTCTTGATGGGGAAATCGTTTTGCCCGTTTCGCGGCTCAGGTGCGTGCTTCACGCCCGCCCTCGACGATCGAACTCCGATAGTAATCGTGGTTTCCCGCCACGACGATAACCGGCATTTTCGCCGAGACGTGTTCGCCCAGGTTGGTCACCGCCGAGGCCGGCCCGTGATCGCAGATGTCCCCCCGCGCGAAGGCATATGTCCGCGTCGGGTACGGAAAGCGACGCGCGGCGAAGTTCAGTATGAAGGTCCCAAAAAATCCAGACTCTCATTCCGATCCTCCATGAAAAAACGCTCAGACGCCGCTGCAGCAAGGCCTTGCACATCGGGCGAATCACTTAGCCCAAAGGAAGAGGACGACGTCTTTGATTCCCTATGGGACTTCATACGAGCTTTTCTTTCACTTTGTAAAGCAACTAAAGACTTCATGAGAGAATTTATTGACATTTTTCCGACTGACCGGCTTGTCGGAGGAATGAGGGTTCCAGCTCCAGCCGACGCATTACGTGTAGCCCGCGCGCTGCTCGACATCTCGCAGCGCGACGCTGCGGAGAACGCGAAGGTCATGCAGAAGTCGGTCTCGGCTGCGGAGAACGCGAAAAACGTCCTCCTTGAGACCAACCTGGCCCTCGTCGACTATTACAGGGCTAGGGGGATCGTCTTTCTGGGCGAAGGCCTGATCGGCGATACCATCAGGCGAAGCGGAGCGAGGTGGTCGGGACCGGAGGGGCCTGCGGACACAGGAACCGCGCGCGGTCTTCTCCATGACGAGGTCAACGACGTGTCGTTTCGCGCGGCAAGGGCGCTGCTCGGAAAGGAGCAATCGGAGATCGCCGAGCTCGCCGGGATTAGCGTCGACGCCGTGAAGGGCCTTGAACGCGGCGGCCAGACCGGCAGGTCCTACGAAAGTCTGCGACGGTGGTACGAAGAACAGGGAGTCGAGTTCACGGGATGGAGCGACCTGTCCAGCCGAAGGTTCTACGGGGTCGGTGTTCGATGGAAGGACTAGCTCCCGGAGGGTCCGTGTTGATCGTACTGGCCCCCTGGTTCGCCCGTGCGGCAAGAGCCTACACGGGGCTGAGCCAAGTCATGAGGGTTCCCGCTCCCGCCGACGCATTGCGTGTTGCTCGCGCGCTTTTGAACATCTCGCAGCGGCTCGCTGCCGAGCGCGCGCAAGTTATGCAGAAGTCGGGATCAGCCGCCGAGAACTCGAAAAGCGTCCTTTCGGAAACAAGTCTCGCACTGGTGGAATCCTACAGGCGTCAGGTCATCGAGTTTCTGGGCGACTGCGCCAATGGCGACCTGGTCAGACGAAGCGGGCACAGTGGTTGGGTCCGAAAAGCCCGGCAAGCATTCAAAAGGTTGATGCGGTTTTCCATGCTGAATCCACGGACGTTTTATTCCGAGCAGCGAGAGCCCTCCTCGATAAGGGACAGGCGGAAATCGCAGTGCCTGCGAAATTGAGTCTCGACGTAGTCAAGGACCTTGAACGGGGCACCGAAGCCCGCAGACCGTACACAGTTCTCCGCGAGTGGTACGAAGGCCAAGGAGTGGAATTCACGGCTTGGGGCGACATAGCCACCCGTAGGCTTTATGGCGTCGGTGTCCGATGGAGGAGCTGACCGCGACCGTCCCTTACTCCCGGCCGAAGGTAGCGCGCACAGCCTCATCGGTGATGCGGACAGCCTACGCCCAGAAACTTGTCGCTGCGGAAGCATGCGATCCGCTGGACATCCTTAGACATATCCTTACCGGAGCTTTCCCTTTCCCGGACATGCAAAGAAGGGGGCCGACCCCATGCCTAGTGCGGTTGTTCTGAGACCCTCTGTCGCTCGAGCGGCCAGAGCCTACACTGGGCTAACCCATGTGGAGCTAGGGAAGTGCGCAGGCGTGTCGTCGCGCACGGTGTTCAAACTCGAGAAAGACGGAAAAGTCAACCGAGAGTCGCTGCAGAAGGTCCTCGCAGTGTTCGAATATGCGGGAGTCATCATGCTGTACGACAACGAGGGCGCAATAGTAGGAATGGAATTCAGGCCAAGGGGATAGCAACCCTTCCGGGCTTGGTATCGCCGGCTTCTGCCGCCCGAAAACGCCCGCCGCGCCAACCGCATAATTGCAAGGTCCTCCCGGTGCCCGAACCCAAGAACCCGACACGCCGATGGTCGCACCCAGCGAATGCATTATGAATGCATTAATTGTCCTTCAGCATGGCCTGATCACGGAATTGTGAACACTCGTCTCCACACCTTCCCCACTGCGCGTCCAAGTGGAATAACACAACCCTTTGTTGTTTTTGAGTGGTTGGAGTCTTGCCTTTAACTGGTGCCGAACAATGTGTAGAAGTGGACCGCATCAAGTCGGAGTCTTGAATTAAATCAATCTTTTCAATGTTTTATTGAATACCACGCAACCATGTGCTTCCATTGCATTGCTTCAAAGAAGCGCGGATGTTCTTGATCGATGGGGCTTCCTGGTGCACTTCAAGCTGACCCCTCTCCATGGCACCGGCCCGGCCGGAAGCCGACCGCAATCCGACGTTGCGGCAGGCCGGGGGAGTTTACTGGTCCCGGCAGGCTTACCAGCGCAGCCCGACCAGGGGCCGAATCTACCTGCCGGCGTGACCATCGAAGAAATCGAAATCCATCTGGACCGCATCGCTTTAGAAATCGCGGACAGTCCTTATGGCCAGGTATATCTGCCACTGTATGCCTGGTTGGAGAACCAGCTCGAGAGGAAACGTCACCACCTGATGACGATGGCTGCGATTTCGGAGAGGGTCAGACGATTGCGGGGTCGAAAGCCAGGACGATCCTAGCCAGAGAGTCCCGCCGCCACGCGAGGCTGCCCTTCTTCCCGTAGTCCGGTCTATCGAGTGCATGTCCCATCAGTATTTTCCGCAGTTCTGCATCGACATTGGCATCCTTCATGCGGTCTTCGAAGGAGTGACGGAAACTGTAGATCACGTGGTCTGCCGTCGGGAACAACTTATTCTCGCGAAAATACTTGTTCAGCGTGGCCGAGAGGCTGTTTTCGTTGTCTCTGTACCGCGGGAAACCGTTGGGAAACTTCTTCATCGCTTCCAGTGCCGCGCCGACCAGAGGAATATCGCGTACCGACGAGTCGGTTTTGACTTCGCGTGGTTCATCGGGGTCGAAGCAGGGCGCGACGCTGATGTGAGGGACCGGATCGGAAAGCTTGATCTGTTCCGGTCGAAGGTTGGCGACCTCTGACAGCCGGCATCCCGTGTCGCACAGTGTGAAGGCGATTGCCCTGGCCTCGTCGTTCAGACTTGAGAGCGCGCCGGGGGCGAGTATGCGCTCAGCGATCCATTCTGTTGGAAACGGCGGTCTGTCCTTCTGTTTTTTTGAGCGCTTCTTTTCGGAGAACGACAGGTTGTCGAACGGATTTGTCAGTTTCTGCTCATCAACGCCCTTATGCATAAAGTACCTTCTGTACAATACACGCATAATCCCGAGGTCACGGTTGCCGGACGACGGCGTATGGGTTGCCTTAGGCACGGCCCCGTCCTTCCGGCTGGGCGCGATCCTTTCCCGCCACCAGTTGTAGAACAGGAGGGCGTCCTCCCGCGTAATCTGGTCGATGTCCCTTGCCCCGCAGACGGCCTCGAAGTTCTCGACCGCCCGCGTCCTCTGGCGCAGCCAAAGCTTGTATTGGGCCGGGCTTTTGCGGGTGAGTTCGTCGCCGATGATTTCGTCGACGAATTTGTCGAGCGCGTCCCGCAGCGATACCCGTGGGCTGGCGATCCCGCCCAGGATGGCCGTCGCTTCCGGCGAGGCCGGCTTCGCGTCGTGGAGGGCCCTCAGGCGCGCAAGAATGGCGGTTCCGTTTTCCTCGGAGAGAATCGACGACAGGTGGCGGTAGGTAAAACCGAGAGCGTCGGCGCGCGCGACAACGGATTTGTAGCGCGCCACGGCCAGCTGCTTATCGCCGCCCTCGCGAAACGACGCCCAGAGCTCGTCATCCGCGCGTTCGTGCGCGTCCCTCTTGATTCGCGCCTCCCCCAAATCGCGGGTTCCGAGCGCGAGGCGGATCACCGGGGACCGCGGGTCCATTGCCGCCACCTTCGCGGGCACCCGTCGCATATAAGTGTAAAAGCCGTTCCGCTGGCTGAGATGCCTATCCGGATCGGAAAGTTCTGCTCGCTGCGCCATTTTTAGCCGCCGTGTCGCGTTTGGTGGCACATAATGTGGCACAGAACACGTCGGGCAGGCAAGGTGAACAAAACAGGCCCGCCTGATACTTCCGCGTTTTCAACACGATACCGACCGGTTAGCGGCGGCAAGTTGGAGCGGGTAGCGGGAATCGAACCCGCGCGATCAGCTTGGGAAGCTGACAAGCTACCATTACATCATACCCGCGACACCCGGAGGTTTCCACCAACGGCAGCCGGCTGTCAAGGGCGAAGGCAATCGCCGGACAATCGCGCCGACGCTTACTCCGGGCGGAAATGCTTGGAGAGCTTCAGGCCCTGGGCCTGGTAGTTCGATGTGCCAATCAGGCCGTAAAGAGCCTCGGGCCGCTCCATCATGTGCTCATATACGAGGCGACCGACGATCTGGCC
>JAVBSF010000353.1:0-15848 GCA_031556925.1 Pararhizobium sp. | reverse complement strand
TTCTTGATGCCGGCGCCGACCTGTTCCATGACCTTGAGGTTGATGCCAAGAAGGTCGTCGCGGCTCATGCCCGGCTTGCGGGCGACGCCGGCGGTGACGATGCAGACATCGGCGCCTTCGATGGCGGAGTAGTCGCTGGCGCCAGTGAGGTTGGCGTTGAAGCCTTCAACCGGGGAGGACTGGGCGATATCGAGGCCCTTGCCCTGCGGGATGCCGTCGGCGATATCGAATAGAACGATGTCGCCCAGCTCCTTGAGGCCGGCGAGATGCGCCAGCGTGCCACCAATCATTCCAGAACCAATAAGTGCGATCTTGTTGCGCGCCATGAAAGTGCTTCCTTTGCGATCAAATCTGACAAGGCCTGAAACGAGGGCTCCGTCCTGACGACGTGCGAGCGCCAAACCTTACGCGGCAAGGACTTAAGGCGCAAATCCTAAAATATCAACTAATACTTTTTGGAGAAACAATTTCAATCGGTTAGATCATAAAATTCTTACGTAAACGTAAGAATTATTGTCGCCATTCCGTCAAAATCACGCATCTTCCGATGCGCTTTTCTGCGCATATTCCTCGCTTTGCATCTCCGTCAGACGCGAAACGGTTCGATCAAACTCGAAACCTTCCGTCCCTTTTTTCGCCGTCAGGAGTTCTGACGGCGCGGATGCTGCTGAAGCGAACAGGCGCGCACCCTGATCGTAGATCGTATCCACGAGCAGAATGAACCGCTTTGTCTGGTTTCGCTGTTCGGGACCGAGTTGAGGGACATGATCGACGAAGATAACGCGGTAATGCGACAGGATCGCGAGATAGTCCGCGGCAGCCAGTGGCCTCTCGCAGAGATCGGCGAAGGTGAAGCGCGCGCAATCACCGGCAGCCTGCGGCACCACGATCTTCCGGCCCTTGTGCTGGATTTCTGCAGGCGCGACCGTCAGCCCTGCCGTGGCTTGCTTCCAGGATTTGTCCATGACTGCATCCGCCGCCGCATCGAGCGGCGCCGACCAGACCGGCAGACCGGAGGTTTTCAGCATCCGGTAGTCAGTGTCTGTGTCCAGCGGAACGATCTCGGCATGGGCGCGCAGGAGATCGATGAACGGCAGGAAGAGGCCGCGGTTGAGGCCGTCGCGATAGAGATTGGACGGCTCGACGTTCGAGGTTGCGACCAGCACACAGCCCTTGGCAAAGAGTTCGCCGAACAGCCGAGACAGGATCATCGCGTCGGCAATATCAGTGACGGTGAATTCGTCGAAGCAGAGAAGACGCGCTTCGGCAAAAAGGGTCGACGCCACCGGCGGGATCGGATCGGCCTGCTTGGTTTCGCCGTTTTTCAGCTTCTGGCGATGCTCGAAGATGCGATTGTGAACATCGGCCATGAATTCATGAAAATGGGCGCGGCGCTTGCGCTTGATGGCGACCGTTTCGAAAAACAGGTCCATCATCATGGTCTTGCCGCGCCCGACGCCGCCATAGAGATACAGGCCCTTGACCGGCGCGTGATCCTGCCGGCGCGCGGCAAACAGCCAGCCGAGCGCGCTCGACTTGCGCTCGCCACGGCTGCTTTCAAGCTCCATCGCGAGACGATCGAGCTTGCGCACGACGGCAAGCTGCGCCGGGTCGCGCTGCATCGCGCCCTCGGCGATCAACGCTTCAAGTTTTCTGGAAATACTGTCTTCGGAATTCGGCACGGATGGCCCCTCGCCTTTCAGGCGATAAAAAAGCCCGGCTTAAGGCCGGGCTCTGATCTTAACGGCTGAGGCTGACGGGCTGGCCACCATTGGTGGAGCCATCGAAGCGGGCATCGGCGCTCTTGTAGAGACGGGCGAGCGGATTGCCGTTGCGGTCCTTCAGGATGACCTGCTTTCCGGCCACTTCCCAGGAACCCATCTGCGTGAGCTCACCGGCGCAACCACGCGTACCGCCACGCGAACCGCTGCCAAGGTTGGTCAGGGTCAGGAACATGTCGCAGGAGCTGCCGCCATTGGAAACGCGCCAGTTGCCGACCATGGATTCCTTGGTGACATCGAGCGCGCCCGCGGCCGCACCCGTGTCAGTGGTGCCGGGTACGACGCCGCCGACGGTAGCCGTACCACTCACCGGCGCAGCGGGAAACTGCGAAGCATTGCCCGAAGGGTTCATCGTCGGATCGGGGAGCTGGCTGGAAGAAACGCCACCCACGGGCTGGGCCTGCACCGGAGCCGGCTGCGGCGCGGTGTTGAAGTCGCTCATGGACGTCCGCTGACATCCCGCAAGCGCCAGCACCACTGCCAGACCTGCTGCCGCATGGATTACCCGCATGTTGAAACTCCCGCTGATTGCATATCCGTGAGGAATATAGGCGCCATTAACTTAAAACTATGTTTTCAATCAAGCCTAGGGACGAATCTTTACCTTGATGTGGCGCGATTGAAACTATTCCGCGGCGATATCCGGGCCGATGAGCCGCACAACCGCCGGATACGACAACGCCGGGCAAGCCCGGCGTCGATTTCCAGCGTCAGGCGAAGAACCGAATCACACCCGGCGCTCAACCATCATCTTCTTGATCTCGCCAATCGCCTTGGCAGGGTTCAGACCCTTCGGGCAAGTCTGGGCGCAGTTCATGATCGTGTGGCAGCGATAAAGGCGGAAAGGGTCTTCGAGGTTGTCGAGACGTTCGCCCTTGGCTTCGTCACGGCTGTCGATCAGCCAGCGATAGGCCTGCAACAGCACGGCCGGACCGAGATAACGGTCACCGTTCCACCAGTAGCTGGGGCAGGAGGTGGAACAGCACGCGCAGAGAATGCACTCATAGAGACCATCGAGCTTCTGGCGATCCTCGTGGCTCTGTTTCCATTCCTTGGCCGGCGTCGGCGAAACCGTCTTCAGCCACGGCTCGATCGAGCGATGCTGGGCGTAGAAGTTGGTGAGGTCCGGCACCAGATCCTTGACGACAGGCATATGCGGCAACGGATAGATCTTCACCGCGCCCTTGATCTCGTCCATGCCCTTGGTGCAGGCGAGCGTGTTGGTGCCGTCGATGTTCATCGCGCAGGAACCGCAGATGCCTTCGCGACAGGAGCGGCGCAGCGTCAGCGTCGGGTCGATCTTGTTCTTGATGTACAAGAGCGCATCGAGAACCATCGGGCCGCAGTCATCGACATCGATGTAGAAGGTGTCGATCGACGGGTTCTTGCCATCATCCGGGCTCCAGCGGTAGACGCGGAATTCGCGGGTGTTGGCAGCACCGGCCGGCTTCGGCCAGACCTTGCCTTCGGATATCTGGGAGTTCTTTGGCAGCGCAAGCTCAACCATTGGCGTTCCTTCGTCTCATCTACATAGTATCGTCGGGTCGTTTGACCACAAGCTTATTCATCATGGTAGCGGCGTCTGCCGAAGGTTTCGGCTGCGGAGCGCATAAGCGACCATCTGCGCCTTCGTCTCGGCGCGCCCATCGATAGCATCCGATATTATCTTCGCGTCGAGGTCAGTCAGGCTCGTAGCATGATGTCTGATCCCCGCATCGGTCACGAAGGCGCGTACTTTCTCGCGGTTCGTCACGGGAAAAAGCGGTGCCAGCGCCAACGTAGAGAAAATGAGGCCGTGCAGTCGGTTTGTAACGACGAGCTTGCACACCTTCAGTTCCGCAGCGAAATCCTGCCATGTCACCGGAGCATGATAGACAATGCCGAACTCACGTTTCAGTCGCTCCAGATTTTCCCGGTCCTCCGGTTCACACGTTGTAAGCGCCTCCACGGTATGGCCGCTTGCCATCAGCGCAGAGGCCGCTGCGGACAGCACTGCATAGGTACCCGTAGCGGCCAGCAATATCCGCTCACCATTGCGCCCGGCGGCCGGCGCGATTGCATCCACCTCATCTTGAAGCGCAAAGACGCTGTCCGTCCCCACGGTCGCTTTCAGCCCTGACTTGCCCAAAAACTCGGCAGTGCTCGCATCCCGCACGACCATCACCGGCCGAAGCATTGCAAATAGCCTAGCGATGTTTTTAGGCGAGTAGAACTTCGCAATCTTAGGCTTCACCGAAAAGGGATAGCAGCGGACCGGCACGCCAAAATCGGTCAGCGCCTTCAACGTTGAGAACATGACGGCGCCAAGCCTGCGCCCATTCCATTGCTCACCACCTGCGACATAAACCGCATCATAGTTCGTAAACGGTTTGAAATCATCTGCCTGCGACCGCGCCAGCCGAGCGATCACCGTTCCCAAACCGCCGGGAAGAAAGCCTAACTTCAGCGCCATCATAGTAGGGCTGCCAAGTCTCCTGCCGGGCGAAACGCCCCGATAATCATACGCTGGCGCGAGTGTACGAAACGCTTGCATCCGCACAGTATCGACAGCGGCAAGCGGATGCGCATATACGTGAACACTCTGCCTGGGATGGGCGGTGGCCAGCGTCTTCAACATGGCATGAAGGATCGCGAAGTCTCCGACATTGCCCTTCATATTGGCAAAGAGGATTGCTATCGGTTTGTTGGTCGCCGCGCGAGGCTCAGTCATGTGCGTCGACCGGGATGGAAAGGATTGGAATGCGCATATGGGTCATTGATACCGGCCTGCCGGGCGTTAACAATCAATGCCTTGGCCTTGCCGCCGCAATCGCGACCCAGGTGCCTTGCGAGGTCGCCACCGTTCGCGCGCATATCCGTACCAAACGGCTGCGCGGCCTGCTGCGCTGGGCGCTGCGACGCAAGCTCATCGGCCCACGTCGGAACACCTTGGCTTCTCGTCTGCTGACACGCCTTATCTTCAACGCGCAGTTTTCCGTGGGAGATGCTCCCGATGTGGTCATCACCGCGCTCGGCCGCTCTGAATACACCGCGGCTCTCCTCGGTGGCACGGAAGGCGCCTTTGCAATTCACATCGGCGCGCCCGACAACATGCCGGCGTCCACCTACAATTTCCTGGTCCTGGTCAATTCCGACGCGCCAGCAGATATCGGCCCGCACGTCCATCTCTTCACCTATCCGACTCCCGTCTTGAGGCAGACGGTCGAGACGAAAGCCGCGACTGTGCCACGCGAAGGGCGCAAGTTGGCTGTCTTTCTTGGCGGCAACGGCGCCGGCTATACCTTTACGGCGCGCGACTGGGAGAAACTCGCGTCCGGCATCGCCGCTCTTGCAAAGCGTACCTGCGCGAAATTGCTGATCACCACCTCTCGACGCACCGGAAAGGACACCGAGAGACAGCTCGCCGCCAACCTCCCAGGCAACGTGATAGAGGATGTCGTCTGGTATGCCTCCGCACCAAGGCCCGTCATCATCGACTATCTCGCCCGCGCTGACATAGCCTTCGTCACCGGCGATAGCCGCTCCATGATCGCCGATGCGATCGCAGCTGGCAAACCCGTCTACGCCATCGACCCGCCGGAAAAGACACTCGATGCCGTTCACCGACGGTTCCTCGAGGTTCAGGAGGCAGGCCATCGGCTTCGACGGGTTGCGCTCTCCGAACTCGATGCGATCGATGTCGATGCGGATTGTCATGAGTGGTTCAAACCGTTGCCACGCTGTTGGTCGAGCGATTTCTTAGAGGCACTCTTCTCGACCGGTTTCCGTCATATGGTGCCGCAGCCGGAGACCGGCCGCGAGGCTTAGTACACGCGAGCCTTTGGCGCGATCTTATAGGGATCGATGCCTTCGGCGATCAGTTCGGTGTGAACCGGGCGATAATCGAGCTTCACGTCGCCGGCGTCGTTGACCCAGGCCAGCGTATGCTTGCGCCAGTTGACGTCGTCGCGACCGGCGAACGGACCATCGGTGAAGTCTTCGCGAGCATGGGAGCCGCGGCTCTCCTTGCGGGCTTCGGCGCCGTAGATGGTGACGATGGCGTTGGCCATCAGGTTTTCCAGCTCCAGCGTTTCGACCAGATCGGAATTCCAGATCATCGAACGGTCGGTGACCTTGATGTCCGGCAGCTCCTTCCAGATCGCGCTCATGCGGCGGCAGCCGTTTTCGAGCGATTCCTGGGTGCGGAACACGGCTGCGTCTTCCTGCATGGTGCGCTGCATCTTTTCGCGCAGCACCGCCGTCGGCGTGCCGCCATTGGCGTTCCGCAGGCGGTCGAAGCGGTCCATGATCTTGTCGCAGGCCTTTTCATTGAGAGACGGCACAGGCGCCGCACGGTCGATGACCTCACCGGCGCGGATCGCAGCAGCGCGGCCGAAGACCACGAGGTCGATCAGCGAGTTGGAGCCGAGACGGTTTGCCCCGTGAACCGAGGCGCAGCCGGCTTCGCCGACAGCCATCAGGCCGGGGATGATGCGTTCCGGGTTGGAGCTGTCGGCATTCAGCACTTCGCCCCAATAATTCGTCGGAATGCCGCCCATGTTGTAGTGAACGGTCGGCAGGACCGGGATCGGCTCGCGGGTCACGTCGACACCGGCAAAGATCTTGGCGCTCTCGGAAATACCCGGCAGGCGCTCGTGCAGCACGGCCGGATCGAGATGGTCGAGATGCAGGAAGATATGGTCCTTGTTCTTGCCGACGCCGCGGCCTTCGCGGATCTCCAGCGTCATGCAGCGCGAAACGACGTCGCGCGAGGCAAGATCCTTGGCCGACGGGGCATAACGCTCCATGAAGCGCTCACCTTCGGAATTGACGAGGTAACCGCCTTCGCCGCGTGCGCCTTCGGTAATCAGGCAGCCTGAGCCGTAGATGCCGGTCGGGTGGAACTGGACGAATTCCATGTCCTGCAGCGGCAGGCCTGCGCGGGCGATCATGCCGCCGCCGTCGCCGGTGCAGGTGTGCGCCGAGGTTGCCGAGAAATAGGCGCGGCCGTAACCGCCGGTCGCCAGAACCACCATCTTGGCGGCGAAACGATGGATCGTGCCGTCATCGAGGTTCCAGGCGACGACGCCGGTGCAGCGGCTGCCGTCATCCGACATGATCAGATCGAGCGCGAAATACTCGATGAAGAATTCAGCGTTGTTCTTCAGCGACTGGCCATAGAGCGTGTGCAGGATCGCGTGGCCGGTGCGGTCGGCAACGGCGCAAGTGCGCTGTACCGGCGGGCCTTCGCCGTAGTTCTGCATGTGGCCGCCGAACGGGCGCTGGTAGATCTTGCCTTCTTCATTGCGTGAGAAGGGCACGCCGTAATGCTCAAGCTCATAGACCGCCTTCGGGGCTTCCATGGTGAGATACTGCATGGCGTCGACGTCGCCGAGCCCGTCGGAGCCCTTGACGGTATCGTAAAGGTGCCACTGCCAGCTGTCCGGCGTCATGTTGCGCAGCGAGGCGGCAATGCCGCCCTGAGCCGCAACCGTGTGCGAGCGGGTCGGGAAGACCTTGGTGATGCAGGCGGTGCGAAAACCCTGTTCGGCCATGCCGAGGGTCGCGCGCAGACCGGCGCCACCGGCACCGACGACGATCACGTCGTAGGAATGGTCCACATACTTGTAAGCTTTGCCGCCAACGGCAGGAGAGGAGGTGGTTGCCATGTTTGATTATCCTGCAAACGCGATCTTCAGGATGGCGAAAAGACAGAGCCCGCCCACCGCGATCGCAAAAAACGTGTTGAGCATGAGCAGCGCAAGCTTTGTGCCCTCGCCATGCACGTAGTCCTCAATGATGACCTGCATGCCGAGGCGCATGTGGATGACGCCAGACAGAATTACCAGCCCCATGACGACAGCCACGAAGGGGTTGGCAAGTGCCGTGACGAGTTCCGCATGGGAAGAACCGGCGTGGGTCAGCACGAAGAAAATGAAGAAGATGATGAGCGGAACGTTGGCGACGGCCGTGACGCGCTGGCGCCAGAAGTGATCCGTGCCTTCCTTGGCCGAACCCAGACCGCGAACTTTTCCGAGAGGTGTGCGCATATCCATGGGACAATCTCCTCAGCGAACCGCGTAGCCGACGATCCAGATCAGCAGCGTCACCACCACTGAGCCGATTGCATTGGCGATCGCCATTTTGGTCGCCAGATTTTTCTCATAGGCATGACCCATATCCCAGAGGAAATGGCGGATGCCGCCGAAGAGGTGATGCACCAGCGCCCAAGTATAGCCGAACAGAATGATCTGGCCGATGATCGTGCCGAAGAACCAACTGGCCCATTCGTAATAATCCGGACCGCTCGCAGCGGCGATCAGCCACCAGGCGACCAGCAGCGTGCCGAAATAGAGCGCGCCGCCAGTGATACGGTGCATGATCGACATGACCATGGTGGGAATGGGCTTGTAGATTTGAAGATGCGGCGACAAAGGCCGGCTTTTGGTGACATCCGTCATCGGAACCTCACGGAAGAACCGGAGCTTAAATGCCCAAAACTGGACTATTTTTATCCGGTATTGCACATGATTGTGCACAATTCAGTCAGCCGACCTTTAATCACCATAAGTCTTAACGACAAGTGTCGTTTGCATCGCGAAATCATTTTAATCGATTAGAGAAAACAGGCTTTTGCCGGGCACGGCGGCGATGACCCCGTTAACGATAGATCGTGTTTTTCCCGGTCTGCGCGTGACTTTTGCGGCGATCTGCCCCAGATTGGCTTTTAAGGATTTGTTAAGAGTTATCCGGAGGGCCGCCAGAATGCGTCCACTTCCTTTTTTGAATGCGACAAAAGTCTTTCTTCTCGCCATCGCGCTGGGCTTCAGCATCATCGATATTTCGGCCGCCCGCGACATCGGCGAGCGCACCATCTATCGCCGTGACTATCACAACCGCCAGCCAGAAACGCGTACGGCCCATACCCGTCCCGGCCGCTACCGGCACGATTTCCGCCATGAGCGCCGGGCCGACCGCCGTCATGACTACCGTCGGGACCGTCGCTGGCGGGCCGAGCATCGTCGCGACCGGCGCAGCCGCGACGTCGTGCGTGACTATCGCCGCGACCGGAACTGGCAGCCGGATTATTATTATGACGGCGACAGTTTTCCCTCGACGGTTCCGGGCATCGGCACCTATGCCGGCGGCCTGTCGGCCTGGCGCGATCCGGGCAACGGCATCTATTTCAGCAGGGAAAGTTACGGGAATTACGGCTATGGCGACGTGAATATCGATGTCGATCTCGGCGCCTATCTCGGCGGACCGCAGATCCTCGATGTCGATCCGGCCGCCGTCGACAATGCCTGCTCTTACGAAAAGGGCGTCTGCGTCATCAGGCGTCGGTAAGGCCGCCGAAGCGCCAGACCGTCGTGCGCTTGACCTCGCTGTCTTCCAGCGCCCGCGTCACCGGCACTTCATAGGTGCTGAGCGGCTGCATCAGATGCCGGGGGCAATAGGTGCGTCCGGGATCTCCGACCAGCACGGTGCCGCCGTGAAGCACGATGTCGGAAAACCATGGAACGAGAGCATCGGCGAAAGCTTTGTCGTAGAAAACATCGCCTGCGAGCAGCACCATGCCGGTTTTCACTTCGCCAACGATGTTACCCCCGGCGAAGCCGATCTCCACCCCATTGAGCTTCGCATTCAGCCGAACAGCGGTCTTAGCCCAAGGATCGATATCGGCGGCCAGAACGGCAGCTGCACCGGCCTTGGCGGCGGCAATTCCCACCAGCCCGGATCCCGCGGCGAAATCGATGACATCGCGGCCACGGGTCTGATCGGGATGATCGAGAACGTATCGCGCAAGCCCCTGCCCGCCCGCCCAGGCGAAGGCCCAGAAGGGCGGCGGCAGGCCGATCTCTTCCAGCTCCTCCTCCGTCTTCAGCCAGAGCTCATGCGCTTCGCTCGCCAGATGCAGCCGGATTTCCGGCACATGCGGCGGCGCGATGACATCCGTGTTGTCGAGGATGAAAGTCTCGGGATCGGTTTTCAAACGGACCTCAGCGCGGCGGATTTTCCAGCCCGCCCATGCGGCAGACTTCGAGATATTCCTCTTCCGTCACCCCCTGCACGGAAAGGCGCATCGAGGTGACGAGCTGCATCTTCTCAAGCTTCGGGTTCGCCTTGATGTCCTTCAGCGACACCGGACGCGGCATATCGCAGACGGCACGGATATCGACGCAGTCCCAGCGCGCATCGCCGTCAGCGGTCGAGTCGGGATGGGAGAGCGCGCAGACCTCGGCGATGCCGACGATCTCGAGGCCCTCGTTCGAGTGGTAGAAGAAACCCTTGTCGCCGATCTTCATGGCCCGCATGTTGTTGCGGGCGAGATAGTTGCGCACGCCGGTCCATTCCGTGCCCTTTTCGCCCGCATCCTTCTGCATCGCCCAGGACCATTTGAACGGTTCGGACTTGTAGAGCCAGTAACCCACGCTCAGGCCTCCGGCTTGTTGAAGACCCAGTTCCAGGGCTTGATATCAACTTCAGCGAAAAGACCGGCCTTGGCATAAGGATCGGCCGCTGCCGTAGCCTTTGCGTCCTCGATCGTATCGAGCCTGAAGACGACGAGGCTGCCATTCGGCTTGCCGGTATCGTCAAGGAAGGGCCCGGCGAAAGCGAGAATTCCCCTGGTATTCAGGTCTTCGAGAAAGGCGACATGCTCGGGGCGCGTATCCAGGCGCAACTGCAGCGATTGGGGCTTGTCCTTGCAGAGAACGGCAAAAAACATCGGGTTTTCTCCTGAAAATCATTCCTGACGGATAGGGCGGGTCATAAGCTGTTCGAGCGCGGATTTCACATCGAGCCGGCCGTCGATGATCGCGGCGACGGCATCGGTGATCGGCATTTCGACACCAAGCTCAACAGCAACCGAGGCGGCGACGGAGGCTGCAAAGGCACCCTCGACCAGCTCGCCGGTTTCCTTGCGCACGCTGCCCTCGCGGCCTATGGCAATGCCATAGCGCAGGTTGCGCGACTGGAGGCTGGTGGCGGTCAGCACGAGGTCTCCGAGGCCGGAGAGACCACGCACGGTTTCCGCATCGCCGCCACGCGCGGCGATGAAGCGCGACATTTCCGCAAGGCCACGCGAGATCAGCGCGGCGCGAGCCGAATCGCCGAGCTTTGCCCCTTCGACGATGCCGCAGGCGATGGCGAGCACGTTTTTCAGCGCGCCGCCAAGCTGCACGCCGATGCGATCGGCGGACGGGTAGAGCCGGAAGGTGGCGCTGGAGAGCGCTTCGGCGAGATACGCGGCGCGCTCGTTCGTTTCCGCAGCGATGGCCATCGCCGTCGGCAAGCCTTTGGCGATATCGGCGGCAAAACCCGGCCCGGAAAGAACGGCGACATTGTGCAGGTGCAGTTCCTCGCCGACGACATCCGTCAGCAGCCGGCCGCTCGAACGCTCCATACCCTTGGCGCAGATGACGACATCCGTGCCCGGACGGATAAAGCCGAAGAGGGAGCGCGCCGCTTCGCGTTGGGCCTGCGACGGCATGGCAAACAGCACGATATCGGCCGTTTCCAGCACCGTCTGATCGATGGAAACCCGAAGCGATTGCGGCAGATCGATATCCGGCAAAGCTTCGTCATTGCGGCCGGTATTCTTAATATCCTCAATGACGCTTTCGCGGCGCGTCAACAGCATGACAGGCACCTTGCCAGGTGCCGAGGCAACGGCCGCGAGCGCGGTTCCGAAAGCGCCGGAACCGACGACGACGATACCCTTGGGCGATCCGTCTGCCATCACGCTTTTGCTCCCCGTTTTCCCGAGCCGAGCAGGGTCTGCGCAGACTGATCGAGCGGCCAGCGCGAGCGTGGCGCGACGGCAAGGTCATCCGATGGCAGACCCGCCGCCATGCGTTCGGCCCCGGCCCAGGCGATCATCGCGGCATTATCCGTGCAGAGCTGCAGGGGCGGCGCGATGAAGCGGAAGCCGTTCGTATCGCACAGGGATTGCAGTGTAGCGCGCAGCGCCCGATTGGCCGCTACGCCACCGGCGACGACCAGCGCCGGCTCGGCGGAAAGATTTGAAAATTCCTGCTTGAAACGCTGCAGGCCGCGACCGATGCGGTCCTTCAGCGTGCGGGAAACCGCCTTCTGGAAGGAGGCGCAGATATCGGCGATATCCTGTTCCGTCACCGGCTCGATGGATTGCGCCGCCTGGCGCACCGCCGTCTTCAGCCCGGAGAAGGAAAAATCGAGCCGTGCCTCGCCGACCAGAGGCCGCGGAAAGGAGAAGCGATCCGGATTGCCGGTGCGCGCTGCCCGCTCCACCGCCGGGCCGCCGGGATAGGCAAGCCCGAGCAGCTTCGCCGTCTTGTCGAAGGCTTCGCCGAGCGCATCGTCGATGGTCGTGCCCCAGCGTTCGTATTCTCCGACGCCGCGAACGAGGATGAGCTGGGTATGGCCGCCCGAGACGAGCAGCATGAGATAGGGAAAGGCGAGACCGTCGGTGAGGCGCGCGGTCAGCGCATGGCCTTCCAGATGATTGACGGCATAGAGCGGCTTGCCGGCCGAGCGGGCAATCGCCTTGCCGGTCATCAGCCCGACCAGCAACCCGCCGATCAGACCCGGCCCGCTGGTGGCGGCGATCGCGTCGATATCCTTCAGGGTCTTTCCGGCGCGCGCCAGCGCCTCCTCGATCAGCGTATCGAGCGCTTCCACATGGGCACGCGCGGCGATCTCCGGCACGACACCGCCATAGACGCTGTGCTCTTCCAGCTGGCTCAGGACGACGTCGCCGAGGATTTCGCCATGGCCTTCGGCATCGCGCAGCACGACGGAGGCGGCGGTTTCGTCGCAGCTCGTTTCGATGCCGAGGATGGTCAGGGGCGCGGGCATAGGAACTATGGGTACTCGAATGTTGCGGTCGCGGGTAAAGGTGGGTACACGGAACTCCGGTAACAATGGATCGCCGCTGATGCAAACAAAACCTTTTCGGATCGGCACGCGCGGCAGCGCGCTGGCGCTGGCGCAGGCCCACGAAACCCGCGACCGGCTGATGGCCGCCCATGGCCTTACCGCCGGGATGTTCGAGATCGTCGTTCTGTCGACCGCCGGCGACCGCATCACCGACCGGGCGCTTTCGGACATCGGCGGCAAGGGCCTGTTTACGCAGGAGATCGAGGATCAGCTTTCCTCCGGCGATCTCGATTTCGCCGTGCACTCCTCTAAGGACATGCCGACGAAACTGCCGGAGGGCCTGTTCCTCTCCGCCTATCTGCCGCGCGAGGATGTACGCGATGCCTTTATCGGCCGCACCGCCGCAAAGCTGCTCGACCTGCCGGAAGGGGCGACGGTCGGCTCGTCGTCATTGCGCCGTCAGGCGCTGATCCGCAGGCTGCGGCCCGATATCAACGTCATCACCTATCGCGGTCTGGTCGAGACACGGCTGCGCAAACTCGCCGAAGGGCAGGTGGATGCGACCCTGCTCGCCTTTGCCGGCCTCAAGCGGCTCGGCAAGGAAGATGTGCCGACCGAATTGCTGGACGAAGCCGAATTTCCCCCGGCTCCGGCGCAAGGCGCGATCTGCATCGAAAGCCGGCTCGGCGACGGCAGGGTGAACGGCCTCCTCGAAGCGATCAACGATATCAGAACCCACGAAGCCGTGAGCTGCGAGCGCGCCTTCCTGTCGGCGCTCGACGGCTCCTGTCGCACACCGATTGCCGGCCATGCCGTTTCGGATGGTGAAACATTACGCTTCTCCGGCATGATCCTGACGCCCGACGGCAGCCGTTTCCACCGCATCTCCGCCGAAGGCAAGGCGGCCGACGCTGCCGATATCGGCGAGAAGGCCGGGGCGGATATCCGCGCCGTTGCCGGGGCGGATTTCTTCACAAGCTGGACGTAACGCCGTGCGTGTGCTCGTCACGCGTCCTGAGGTTTCGGCCGGGGCGACGGCTGAGAAGCTGAGAGCGCTCGGTCATGAACCGATCCTGATGCCGTTGACCGAAGCCGTTCATCACGATGAGGCCGCAAGAGCCGCGCTCGCGGAACATCCCGGCGCGCTGGCGGTCACCAGCGCCGAAGCCTTGCGCGCGCTGCCCGACGAGAGCATCGCGGCTTGCGTCGAGCGGCCGATCTTCTGCGTCGGCCCGGCAACGGCAAGCGCCGCAGAAGCGCTCGGGTTCCAGCATGCCCGCTCCGGCCGGGGAACGGGCAGGGATCTGGCGGAAATCATCATCGCGGCGGGCGGACAGCAGATCCCTCTTCTCTATCTGGCCGGTGTGCCGCGCTCCCCCGATTTCGAAACGCTTCTGCGTCAAGGCGGCATCCTTTTCCGGACTGTGGAGGTCTACCGCATGGCGCCCCTCGATCATGCACCCGAGACCATGGCACGCCGACTACGCGAGGAACGACCCGAAACCATCCTGCTTTATTCTCACGAAACAGCCCGCCGGCTGTTTGAGCTCGTGAAGCCGGCAACCTTCGCAGATCTGGGAAAAATCCGATTTCTCTGCATGAGCGCCCATGTGGCCAAATCCGTACCGGACGGTCTCGGCGACATCGCCGTGGCCAGCGAACCCAGCGAAGAGGCGCTTCTCGCTTTGCTGTGACGTCGCAGGACAGGCGTTGCGGCCCCGATACCGCCAGCGGCATCAAGGAATTGTACGAATAGGGCTTTTCCTCATCCGCCTCGGTGTCTAGGTTTATCTGCACGATATCGAATAACGGGAAGAGATGACCATGGGATCCGAAAACCCTCCGCGCCGCTCGAAATCCGAACAGGAGCCGTTGACGATCGATCTGGAAACGAACGGCGTCGTGTCTGATGAAAAGACCGATGCAGCGACCGGGGAGGCCGTGGAAGCGGTATCGGCCGAGCCCGCCGCTGCCATAAACGAGGAACCGCTTTCCAGCTTCGAGGCCCCCGGGACGGAAGCCAGCGAAACCGCTAAGGATGCGCGCGCGCAGGCCGCCGCTGCCGCCTTCGCGGAAGAGCCGGATCACACCGAAACCCATAGCCGCACGATGACCCATCAGCCACCGCCACGCCCATCCAGTTCCGGCGCCCTCGCTGCCGGTATTCTGGGTGGCCTGATCGCTTTGCTCGCCGCTGGCGGCCTGCAATATGCCGGGATTTTCCCGTCGCTGTCTCCTGAGCGTCCAAGCCCGGACACCGGCCTTTCCGCCGAAATCGAAGCCATCAAGACCCAGCTTGCGCAGACACCCGCGGCGTCGGCACCCATCGATCTCGGACCGATCGAGACCCGCCTTGCAGCCCTTGAAAAATCACCGGCGGAAAGTGGAGACAACGAGGCGCTGAAAGCGCAGGTCGATAGCCTGACAGGCGAACTGGCAACCCTGAAATCCGAACTCGCCGATGCCCGCCAGATCACCCAGGCCTCTGCGACCGAGCTCGCGAGCCGGCTGGATGCCGCCGAGAAGAAGATCGAGGAGCCCGCAAGCGACGTGCAGCTTGCCAGAGCCGTGGCTGTGACCGCGCTGAAAACGGCGATCGATCGCGGCGGCCCGTTCCTGGCCGAACTCGATGCCCTGAAGAGCGTGGCGGCCAACGATCCCGCCGTCAGCGGCCTTTCCGGCGATGCCGCGACAGGGGTCGTCTCACGTGCCGATCTGGTGCGTGACTTCCCGGCGGCGGCCGACGGCATGCTCGCGGCGACCCGGGGAACCGACCCCGATCAGGGCATTTTCGCGCGGCTGGTGGACAGCGCCTCCTCCGCCATCCGCGTCCGTCCGGTCGGCAGCGTCGAAGGCACGGGGCCGGAGGCCATCATTGCCCGTATCGAAAACAAACTGGCCAATGGCGACCTGAAGGGCGCAGCCCTCGAATGGGAAGCCTTGCCGGCGGAGGCAAAAGCCGCCGACGATGGCTTCAAGGCAAAGCTGGATCAGCGCCTTCGCGTCGAAGGGCTGATCGACAGCGCCGTGGCCGGCGCCATGACGGCAAAGCAGGGCTGAAGGAGACCCCATGATCCGCATTCTATCCTTCGCCGTCCTGGTTCTCGCGCTCGCAGCCGGTTTCGCCTGGCTTGCCGACCGGCCGGGGGAGCTTTCCCTCATCTGGCAGGGCCAGCGCATCGAAATGAGCCTGATGGTCGCGGCAACACTGCTCGCCTCGCTCATCGC
>JAVBSF010000320.1:0-9008 GCA_031556925.1 Pararhizobium sp. | reverse complement strand
TGGAAGGATCTCCTGATCGCGCCGCACCTGATCCCGCAGGTTCAGGGCATCCTGCGCAAGGGCAACTGGGCGGTGACTGCCGCGATCCACCGCGACATGGATTCCTCGCGGCCCTTCATCGTCGGCCTGTGGCCGGGCCTTAAGAACGAGGCTTATGGCATCGCCTGCGACATCGGCTCGACGACGATCGCCATGCATCTCGTCTCGCTGCTGTCGGGCCGCATCGTCGGCTCGTCCGGCACGTCGAACCCGCAGATCCGCTTCGGCGAGGATCTGATGAGCCGCGTGTCCTACGTGATGATGAATCCGGACGGGCGCGAGGCGATGACCAAGGCCGTGCGCGAGGCCGTCAACCAGCTGATCGGCAAGGTCTGCGAGGAGGGCAATGTCGATCGCCACGACATTCTCGACGCCGTTTTCGTCGCCAATCCGATCATGCACCACCTGTTTCTGGGCATCGATCCGACCGAACTCGGCCAGGCGCCCTTCGCGCTCGCCGTCTCCGGCGCGCTGCAATACTGGGCGCACGAGATCGATCTGGACGTCAATCGCGGCGCGCGGGCCTATCTGCTGCCTTGCATCGCCGGCCATGTCGGGGCGGATGCCGCCGGCGCGACGCTCGCCGAAGGCCCCTACCGGCAGGATCGCATGATGCTGCTGGTCGATGTCGGCACGAATGCCGAAATCGTGCTCGGCAACCGTCAGCGCGTCGTCGCCGCGTCCTCCCCCACCGGCCCCGCCTTCGAAGGTGCTGAAATCTCCTCCGGCCAGCGGGCCGCTCCGGGCGCGATCGAGCGCGTGCGCATCGATCCCGTGACGCTGGAGCCGCGCTTCCGCGTGATCGGGGTCGACAAATGGTCGGATGAGGACGGCTTCAGCGAGGCGGCAGCCGCCGTCGGCGTCACCGGCATCTGCGGCTCCGCGATCATCGAGGTCGTGGCCGAAATGTATCTCTCCGGTATCATCTCGGAAGACGGCGTGGTCGACGGCGGCATGGCGGAGCGCAGCCCGCGCGTCATTCCGAACGGCCGCACCTTCTCCTATCTGCTGCATGACGGCGAGCCGCGCATCACTGTGACCCAAAACGACGTGCGCGCCATCCAGCTCGCCAAGGCAGCGCTCTATGCCGGCATCAAGCTGCTGATGGAAAAGCAGGGGGTCGAGCAGGTCGATACGATCCGCTTTGCCGGCGCCTTCGGGTCGTTCATCGATCCGAAATACGCCATGGTGCTCGGCCTGATCCCGGATTGCGATCTGGACGAGGTCAAGGCTGTCGGCAACGCCGCCGGCACCGGCGCGCTGATGGCGCTCCTCAATCGCGGCCATCGCCGGGAGATCGAGGAAACCGTCAAGAAAATCGAGAAGATAGAGACGGCGCTTGAATCAAAGTTTCAGGAGCACTTCGTCTATGCCATGGCGATGCCGAACAAGGTCGATCAGTTTCCGAAGCTTGCCAGTGTCGTGACATTGCCGGAGCGCAAGGTGCTGTCCGACGATGGCGGCGAAGGCGGCGGACGTCGCCGCAGACGCAGCCGCGAATAGACGAGCCGAACAGACGCAAATCTGAAGGGACAGCCGGAACTCCAGCGGCCCCTTCCGCGTTTTCGCGAAACTGTGGATCAAGCTGTCGAACTCACCGCGAAACCGAAACCCGCGCTCGAAGAAGCCGCGAAGAACGGCGTGTCCAAACTTGTCTATCTGGAGAGCCTCGACCGCGGCATCACGCGCAGACAGGGCAAGCGCGGCTTTCTCTACCATGACGCCGATGGCAAGCGCATAACGGACCGCGAAGAGCTTGCTCGCATTGCAGCCCTTGCCATCCCACCGGCCTATACCGACGTGGTGATCTCGCCCGATCCATCAAGCCATCTTCAGGCAACGGGCTTCGACCAGCGCGGGCGCAAGCAATATCGTTATCATCCCCAATGGCATATCGAGCGCGGCCGCGACAAGTTCGCCTTGCTGCCTTCCTTTGCCGCGGCCCTGCCCCGCATTCGCGAGAAAGTCGATCGCGACCTTCGCCAGCGCAAACCCGGACTTGAGAAGGCGCTTGCAACGGTCGTGCTTTTGCTCGACCGGCTGTTCATCCGCATCGGCAACCCTGCCTATGCGGCGGAAAACGGCTCCTTCGGCCTGACCACGCTCAAGAACCGGCATGTGAAGATCGAAGGATCGAGCGTGCTGTTCAACTTCAAGGGTAAATCCGGCAAGGAATGGCGCCTGAAACAGACCGACCGGCGTATCACCCGCGCGATCCGCACTTTGCAGGAACTACCAGGCCAGCAGCTTTTCCAGTATCTCGACGAAGACGGGAAGCGGCATGCCATCCGCTCGCAGGACGTCAACGACTATATTCGCGAAGCTGCCGGCGGCGACTTTTCCTCGCGTCAGTTCCGCACCTGGGGCGCAACCCAGATGGCGGCAACGGCGCTTGCCGCTATCGAGCCTCCGCAGAGCCAGCGGCAGTTAAAACAGCAGATCAACAGCGTTATCGACGAGGTGGCGGCGCGGCTTGTCAACACCCGCGCCGTCTGCCGTTCGTCCTATATCCATCCCCGCGTCTTCGAGGATTTTGAAAGCGGCGCCCTGATGGAACTGGCGCGCATACGCGCCAGCCGCAGCACATCTCTGCTGCGCTGGATGGAGGAAGATGAAATCCGCGTCATGCGCTGGTTGAAACGGATCGCACGTGATGCGGGCTAGACCCTAGGCAGGGCGGGGCCTGCCCTTTTCGCAATCAATTGAGCGTGGTGAAAGCCGCCCGCACATGCTCGGCAACCGCCAGAACCGGTGCCGGCGCGTCTTCGATCACCTTGAGACCGATATTGTAGTGGCCAAGTTCCGGCAGTCCCTCGGCATCGCCAAGTTCCACCAGATCGCCCTGTACGAGATAACGGGGAAGAGGGGCAATCGCGAGGTCCGCCTGTATCGCGGCGCGCTGGCCGGTAGTGTGCGCGCTGAGGAATGCCACCCGGAAGCGTCGGCCTGCCCGCGACAGCCGCTCGACAGCATCGGCACGCCACACGCAGCCGTCTTCCCACATGGAAACCGGCAGCGGATCCCTGGTATGCGCGGTGCCGCAGCGAATGCCGGCCCAGACCAGCTTTTCCTGCACCAGAATTTCCGAAACGCTGCTCTCATCGTCGTAGAAACTGTTGTAGATGACGATATCCATGCGGTGTTCATCCACCCGCTTGCGCATGACATTGCTGGTTCCGATCGTCACATCCACAGTCACGTTCGGATAGGACTCGGCAAAGCGCTTCAGCACTTCCGGCAAAATACGCTCGCCGATATCCTCCGGCGCCCCGACGCGCACGATACCGTTCATATCCGGCAGCAGGAACCGCGATACCGCTTCATTGTTCAGCGCCAGCATGCGCCGCGCAAAGCCTAAAAGCACCTCGCCTTTCGGCGTGAGCGACACGGAACGGGCGTCGCGCAGGAACAGAACGCAGCCCAGCGTCTCTTCCAGTTTCTTGATCTGCATCGAGACAGCCGAGGGTGTGCGGTAGACCGTCTCGGCCGCCGTCGTGAAATTCCCCGTCTCGGCGATTGCCACGAAGGTCTTCAAAACATCGAGTTCGAGAAGCGGCAGCACATGCCGGAGCATCATATTCATGGCGACCTCATCAATCAGAATTTCTGAAAGATAACTTGATTTCATTTCGTTTGATTGAACATCAGGAATGGCGGATAGTCAATGCATGGAGTTTCAACCCGGCAGGAGACATCATGAAACACCGCTTTGTCCCAAGCTCCGGTGTGGTTGTCTCCGGGAGCGCGATGGTCACGGCCCTCGCGTGGTGCATGCAACTGCGCCGCGAATGGCGCATAACAGAAGCCCGTCGGCAAGCTTACCGCGAGATCGCGCTGCTGCCGGAATCACTACGAACCGATCTCGCTATAAACGATCAGAAAATGTGATCTATCGCATCAAACATATTCGTTTGAATGATGAATGAGGTTGCGGCATAACACCATCATGGTCGCGACCTTTTGAAGAGCCCTCTCAAAAGGAACCAGAAAATGGCACATCACAGTTCTCCCCACGGCCTGCCCGTGCGGCTTTCCAGCGTATTTCACGACGTCAGCGGTATCGGCCGCCGCGTAATCGCCTCGTGGCACCGGCATCGTACCGAACGGGCTCTCGAAGGCCTGTCGTTCGATACGCTGAAGGATATCGGTTTTCCCTCCGCCGACAGGCTTGATCGCAAGACCGCCGGCTGCATGGACGCCGCCGCACGATGACGAAGCCGGTCAATAAACCGGAAAATCCTCCCGCTCCCGCCTCCCGCTGAAAGGGCATTCCGAAAACGACGGAATGCCCTTTTTGTCTGCCGGTGAAACATTGCGGCAGCCTTTCGCGCCGCCATCTGGAAACTTGCCTGTTTCCGACACCTGCGCCGAAAGCCCCGGCGACAACACAATCCGGCATCGAAAAAGGACATCTTACCCGAGCTGGGAGAAAAAAGCCCTAAAGACGACATTTTTGTCGCCCCAGCGCAATAATCGGGCATAGGCCCGCTGATATGACGTTATTTTAAGCACGGCAAGCAGACTGGAGAAGATTAAACCCTTTGCAGTCGCAGCCATCCATGCCAATGTCGCAATCAGACAAGCCAGTCCACAAGCTTTGGCTTGAACTGAGACATCTCCAGCGCATGGAACTCGTCGATGAACAAGCCACTGACCAAGAAGCGTTCCCTAGTTTTCTTTCTCGTGCCGAACTTTTCCATGCTGCCGTTTTCCGCGGCCATAGAGACGTTGCGCATCGCCAACCGCATGCTGGGCTACGAGGCCTATACCTGGCGCCTCGCTTCGACCGACGGGATGCAGGTGCTGTCGTCGAGCGGCATCGGACTGGAGGTCAACACCTCGCTGGCCGATGAGCGCAAGCATCTTGGCGGCGAAGGCCGTCCCTCAATGGTGCTGGTCTGTTCCGGCATCTATGTCGAGGACTTCCAGAACAAGTCGGTCAATGCCTGGCTGCGCGAAGTCTATAATCGCGGCGTCTCGGTCGGCAGCCTCTGTACGGGCGCGCATGTGCTGGCGTCGGCGGGCCTGCTGACGGGCAAGCGCTGCGCGATCCACTGGGAAAACCTGCCCGGCTTCGCCGAGGCCTTCCCGCAGGTGGACGTCTATGCCGACCTCTACGAAATCGACAGCAACATCTATACCTGCGCCGGCGGCACGGCCTCGCTCGACATGATGCTGAACCTGATCGACCAGGATTTTGGCGAGAACCTCGTCAATCGGGTTTGCGAACAGGCGCTGACCGACCGCGTGCGCGGCCCCCACGACCGCCAGCGGCTGCCGCTGCGCGCCCGTCTCGGCGTGCAGAACTCCAAGGTACTGTCGATCATCGAATTGATGGAAGGCAATCTCTCCGAGCCGCTGTCGCTCCTGGAGATCGCCGACAGCGCCGGTCTGTCGCGCCGCCAGATCGAGCGCCTTTTCCGCCAGGAGATGGGCCGTTCGCCGGCCCGCTATTATCTGGAAATCCGCCTCGACCGCGCCCGTCACCTGCTGGTGCAATCGGCCATGCCGGTGGTGGAAGTGGCCGTCGCCTGCGGCTTCGTATCGGCCTCGCACTTCTCCAAGTGTTATCGCGAACTCTACAACCGCTCGCCCCAGCAGGAGCGCGCCGAGCGCAAGCTGACCTTGCAGACGGTGCGGTAACCCGGTCCACGCCTTTCCCGGAAAGACCGGCTATGCCGACATGGATTGCAGCAGCGTCAGTTCTGAAACGATCCGGTTACGGCCGTTATACTTGGCCATGTAGAGGAACTGGTCGGCGGCATTGAGATAGTTGTCGAAGGATTCCAGCGTCTCGATGGTAGCAAGGCCGATCGAGACGGTGACGAAGAGTTCCTCGTCGTCGGCGACCACCTTGGTCTTGGCCAGTTCCTCGCGCAGCGTTTCGCAGAAGACATTGGCTTCCATCACCGGCAGGCAGCTGAACAGAATACCGAATTCCTCGCCGCCAAGGCGCGCAAGCAGATGCGTTTCCCCCACCAGCGCCCGCAGACGCGCGGCGACCGCCTTCAGCACGAGATCGCCGACCTCGTGTCCGTAGGTATCGTTCAGCCGCTTGAAATGATCGATGTCGAGAATGGCGATCGAGGTCGTCTGCCCCCGCCGCAGGCACTGGTCGACCATTCGCGGACCATGCTGGAAGAAGTAGCGGCGATTGTAGATATCGGTCAGGTAATCCCGCGCCGCGATGTTGTGCAGCATCTGGATCCGTCGCCGGATATTGGCGACGTGGTAGATGCGGCTGTTGAACTCATCGACCAGGAACGGCTTCTGGATAAACTCCGTGCCGCCGTTCTGCAGGAAACGGGCCGCCTGCTGGCGATCGTCGCCATTGGCAAGCGCGATGACGCTCACGCCGTCGTCGCCATGACGCTGGCGGATTTCGGCCAGCAGCACATGGGCGCTCATGTCGGAAAGCGCAAGATCGGTGATCACCAGGTCGATCGTTTCCGAACAGTCGAGCACCGCCAGCGCGCCGGCGCCATCGACGGCCTGGGTCACCTGGAACTGCTGCTGGCGCAGTTGCGCCATCAGTTCGCTGCGGGAACCCTTGTTCGAATCCACCAGCAGCACATGCGTGGACGCGTTCGTCAGCACCCGGTCGACCACGGAGATGACATGGCTGATCGAATCGGGCTGGTTCTTGATGACGCAATCAACGACGCCGCGCGCCAGCACGCGATCCTGAGTCTCGTCGTTGAAGCTACCGGTAAAGACGACGGCCGCGATGCCGTTGGCGATCACGAAGTCGAGCGCCTCGCAGTTCGGTCCGTCCGGCAGGTTGAGGTCGAGCACGGCAAGCGCGAATTCGCCGGGATTCTCTTCCACCGCCTGACGCGTGGCGGAAAAGGTCGCGCAATGGGTGACGCAAAGGCCGTGGATGGTTTCGAGACCATGCTTCAGCACGGTCGAAAACATGCGCGAATCCTCGACCAGAAGCATGCGCTTGCTGGCATGCTTCTGCACGTTCGTATCCCGCCCCGGCCCAATGCGAAAGCTCACGTTCCCGCCAATCTGCAGTGAGCCAATGCGTTACCCCTACGGAACGTCAGCTCTCGATTATCTGTTTTTCTTGTAAGAGACCGCGCCAGTCTCCCCTCGCGCAGCCGTTTATTCTCCTTGCGACAATCAAACCGGTCGCCGATTGCCAATTGGTTAAAAGCCCATGGAAAATACGGGATTTTCCACGAAGTTTTTCAGATTCGCGATATCCGAGCATTTCAAGGAAAAGCGAAACACCCTATCGGGGCGTGATCGCTCACGCCGTCTTTGCAATTTTTGCTCCGAGTGTCTGGATCTTGGTCAAGGTATCCAGGTTCTGATTGACCCGGCAATAGAACTCCTCGTTGATGAACGGGCGCATCATGAAATCGTTGCCGCCGGCTTTCAGGAACCGGGCGGACAGCAGGCGGTTGGACGAAGACGACACGCCGATGATGCGCAGTTGATGCGCGCCATAGCTGCTGCGGATGCGCCGCGTCAGTTCGAAACCGTCGATGTCCGGCATGTTGTAGTCGGTGATGACGAGCGCGATGTCGGGATTTTTCTTGAGAATTTCGAGCGCCGCCGCGCCGTTTTCGGCCGAGCTCGTGCGGAAATTGTAGCGCTTGAGCTGGCTGGTCAGCAGCGCGCGCGCCGTCGGGCTGTCGTCGACGATCAGAACGTGATGACGATGATTGGTCAGGAACCGGCAGACGGATTCCGCCAGAAGATCGACGGCGAAGACATTGTCCTTGATGACGTAGTCGACGATCTCCTTGGACAGCAGCGCCTCGCGGGTGCTTTCCTGATAGGTGCCGGTAAAGACGATCGTCGGCACGCTCATGTCGATCAGATAAGACAGTGCCTCGCCATTCTCGGCGCCGGGCAGATTGATGTTGGAAATGGCCAGCGTCGCCGGAAACGTCGCGTTCTCGACGGAAAACTGCAGGTCGTCATAGTCCTTGCAGACGATCACGTCGATATCGAAAAGCTCCTTGAGCCGCTTCGAAACCATCGCCGAGAAGAGATTGGAGTCTTCAGCAAGAACGATACGGTATTGCTGCAAGGATTCACCGGAATAATACATTCCGGACACGCCGAAAAATGACATCGATTGCCTATCTAAAAGGATTGTCCCCAAACCCACGCTACGCGGAAAGGTTTTCGCACTCGTTAATCGGTCGCTTGAATGACCCTGCGAGTTTTCACCCCTGACTTTCAGAGGCGGGATGCCTGATCCTGATGGCCGGGCTTCAGTTTACAATGGCCGAGCCATTGACGATATCGACGTTTTCGCTGCCATCCAGACCGATGCGATCGCCGCTCGGAGTGGTGATGAAACAGCCGCTCGGGCACAGCGCCTCGGTGCTGCCGGCGGCGATGGCGACCTCCATGCGGCTGTCGCCCTCGACGATCACCAGAACGGCCGCCTCCGCGTCCTTGTTGGTGATGTTGGCCGAAAGAGCGGGTTGCGCCATGGCCGCGACCAGAAAGCCTGCACTGAAAAATCGCTTCATTGCCCATCGGCGCCATCGGCACCGCCCCTAGAACGCGACCGCCCCCTGCCGGGAGATCGGTCCGCAACCACCCCAAGGTCACAGCATAAGCGCTGCTCCTCAGCTATGCCTAGAGATATAATGCCGATCGGCTGAATGAAGGCTGAATAATGGCGGCTACGTGCCGGAGGGCTCGGTCGCCGGACCACCGATGCGACGCGGGCGCCGGCTCGTCGCCCGTTGCGCCGCCGCCTGCGCGGCGGGAGACCGCGCAGCCTCCTCATCCTGCGGCGGCTCGTCTTCCTCTTCATCGGTTGACTGTTCAGTCTCTTCATCCTGCGGAAGACTGAACGGCTTGCCAAGTCCTTCCTCCTGGAAGCGCTCGAAGATGGACAGCCGCAGATCGTTGCGGACGCCGGTGCCGTTGACGATATCGGCGAGATATATCCGCAACTCAACCGTCATGATCGCCTCGCCGAAGGAGACGAAGAC
>JAVBSF010000393.1:0-7370 GCA_031556925.1 Pararhizobium sp. | reverse complement strand
AGGGTGATGATCAAGGCCACTCGATCATGCCCGAGTTTACCAAGGGCATGACGACCTACGCGAAGGTAGAGGCGTGCCTGCACCTCCTCGAAAAGCGACGTGATGCACTTACTGCAGAAACACTGCCGCCCCAGCAGAGGGAGGCACCATGACCTTGCCTTATATCTACGCGTGGGATCGCCAAGGCCGCAAGGGCCAGCCCTGCGAAGTTCTGATCCGCACCAAGGCCATGAATTCCTGCCTCGTCCGATTCGAGGACGGCTACACCATGGTCACAAGCCGAAATGCGATCCGCAAGAACCCCGCATCGAGGGAGGCACCATGAAGATTATCAAGCACCTCGCAAAGCGCCGGATCAATCTTATCGATTTGATTGGCGTCGGCATCGCAGGGCAGGCCTACAGAGATGGATATCCCACATTCGCTGTCGCCGCCTTTGTGCTGATGATCATCGTATCCTTGATCGCAGAGCGTCTCGTGCGCGCGCAGGAGGGGAAGACGCATGTTTAACCCCTTCTCTCAACCGGCCACGTTCAACGGCTTGCGCATCTTTGAATGCCCGGAAATGGTTGTCTATGTCGGCGAGGACTGGTCAAGGGTACGATCTCCCGGCCGCGCTCGCCGACGCCGCAAAAAGCATCCACAAAACATCGTGGCGCTGTATGAGCCCGATGGAAGGTACCTTATCGATGAAAGGCGCGGCGCAATCTATTGCCACCCGGCCATGGCCCGCAAGCTGTACATCGCAGCACGGGAAAGCCTGCCGTTGTTCACTTGTGCGCTTTTACCAGACGAGAGCCCATAAACCGCCCGCCGCGCTTCAACGACATAATGAACGATAATCTTGCCTTATCGTTCATCTGGAATACGGCCCGCCGGCACGCCAGAATTGCCGGCATCAGGTCCGTGGACAGCGGCAAGCGCAGCATGGGGGAATCATGCTAGCGTACCGGATCGGCACATAAGCGCCGAATCGGATTAGAAGAGACAACCGGCGCGGATCGCGGCGGAAGTCAGCAAAGAGGTTGAATGAGATAACGAGGGCATAAACACAAAAAACCCCGCCTTTGGCGAGGCAGGGTTTTTGGATGATTGGCAAGCCGTGTTGGGGCACACCGAGAAACTGTCCCCAACATAGTTCAGAGCCGGAGAACCCGCAAGAGGTTGCTTGCGCGGGAACGGCGATTTTTTGCCTATCGTCTGGCCCTCCCCATCATGAGGGGACGAAAGACTATGTTTGCAACAGTCGGCACGGTGATTGATAAGGTCGCCGGCAAAAGGCGTACCCATGCGCCGGTACACCGCAACAGCAGACCGGCCGGCAAATGCGAGGCAGGATTTTGGCTCGAGACCAATCGTCCGGCTGTGAAAAAGATCGTGCTGGCCGCCCGCCGCTATGAGATCGCCATGAAACAGCCCGGCAAACGTACGGGACCGCTCGGCGGCGTGGCGCTGGAGGTTCTGGAGCTACTCGCCAATCTAATCGATTACCGTACCGGCCGGCTTGAGCCCTCATTGGATACAATGATGCAGAAATTGCGCAGATCGCGCGACGCCATCATGCGCGGATTGAACGCACTGCACGCTCACGGCTTTCTTGAGCGTATGCGCCGATTTGTCCCGGCGGATAACAACGGCAACAAGGGCCCCCAGGTAAAGCAGACCAGCAATGCCTACCGCCTCACTCTTCCGGCTAAAGCTCTCGCCGCCCTCGGCCGTTACGGCAAGGCCCCTCCTCTCCCCGTGGACGTCGAGCAGCAGGCGGCGGAGCTGGAAGCGATGATCGAGGAACAACGCGCCTCAATGACAGAGGAAGAGCGCATCGACGCGGACTTTGAAGAGGGCAAACTGAAGGAGAGCATCCTCCGTTTCTCGCGTACAATGATGAAGCAACGCGAGTCCGCCGAACAGACTGAATCCCGATCTGAATCTATATATAGGAATAAGCGGACGCCGCTGTCCGGGTCGCTTACGCTCCCCTGCGGCGGTTCCGGCCCGCGTCATGTGCGGGCCGGCGCAGCACCTACCGATAAAGAACCGAAAAAATAGCGCAAGCGGAAACCTTTTCCGGCTCTTGAAGAGGAGAGGAGGCGAAGCCGGTGGAAACGCATCGCCCGTCGATGAGGGGTCGATTCAAATACAAAAAATCTAGGCGGCGCATCGTGCGTCAATATGCGTTAACGCGGATGCGTCAAAGTTGACGCACGTTAATTATGATGCATGATAGAGCATGTTAACGCATTAACAGTAATTTGCATGCATGTTGCCGCATCAACGTTACCGCAACCGAAAGGATAGCTGCCATGCCGGTTATAGCCGTCGCCAATCCCAAAGGGGGCGCGGGCAAGTCCACAACGACGCTCGTCCTTGCAACGACACTCGCGAGCCAGGGCGCATCGGTCACGGTGCTTGACTGCGACAGAAACCAGCCGATTGCCGGATGGAGGGCAGGGCGCTCCAAAAATCCTGTCATTGTGGACAGCGCCACCGATGAAGAGAGTTTCAAGGAAAAGCTCGACATGCACCGCCGCGAACGCCAGTTCGTGTTTGTCGATCTGGAAGGCACTGCCAGCCGCCTGATGTCGCGTGCGCTCTTCCGGGCGCATCTCGTGATCATCCCAATACAGGCGAGCCCGACCGACGCCGAGCTTGCAGCCCGCGCCGTGCATCTGATCAAGGACGAGGGCGAATCCTTCGACAAGACCATACCGTATCGCGTGCTATTCACCCGCACGTCGCCGGCCATCCCGACCAAGCTCGAAAAGGCGATCCTCGCACAGCTTCAGGGCAATGAAGTTCCGCATTTCCGAACCCATCTCAATGAGCGGTCGGCATTCAAAAGCATGTTCTTTCGGCAGGCCGACTTGCACGAGCTGGACCCGGCCGAGGTAAACGGCCTTCCGCAAGCCCGCGAAAATGCCCTGCGCCTGACAGAAGAACTTATCAACCTCGTGACAGAGAAGGATGTTGCAGCATGAGCGATCCAGCCAGCGCAAAGGATTTTGGTTTTGGCCGCAAGCTGGCCAGCATCAAACCGGACATCGAGCCGGAGAAGGAGCCAGCAGTTCCAGATCACAAGCTTGACGAAGTGGCCGCCCGTCACGGCTTTGTCGCCCGCGAACCTATTCAGAAGGTGACGCGCCGTAGGGAAGTTGAGCCCTCGGCCAACCTGAATATACGTCCCCCGATTTCGACTTATAATCGTTTCGTTCAATGGGCGATGGATAACAGAATGAGCTATCCCGAAGCCCTGAAAGAATTGATGGACCGCGCAAACGTCTGATTGACGCACGCACGTTAACGTGCGTCAATCAGACGATGGAAATTGAACGAGCGGCAGGAAGCCAGAATGGCCAGAAATACAGAAGATGAAATCCGCCGCCTTAAATGGACAATAGCTCAGCTAACGCAAAGGACAGACCCCCCTCTGGAGCTTGTCGAGCTGATCCAGTTTTATCAAGACCGGCTTCCTCGATTGGAACGAAAAGCCAAAAAGGCCTTCATCCCGTACCGCAACGAATATGGTGAGCTTGTCCTCAACCAGCACGGCGATACTGATCAGGACCTGTAAATGATCCGCATACTGGGAGCCTATGCCACCCTTCAGAACGAATGGTCCACTGTTCAGAAAAAAAACCCGCCGGCCTATGGCTGGCAGGGCTTTATCACTGCCATTTTGATTGAGGGTGGCGGGAGGTCATAAATTTTCATCAGATCGCAAAAAAACCGCTTGAATACGCAGCAAATTGCTGTATATTCAAATCATCAGCAAACGAGTTGATCCGGGCGCCTCGCCGGAAACAGTGGGTAGGGAAAACGACCATGACGAACCTTTCTTCCATCTCTACTGTCGAACTCGAAGCCCGGCTGGCCGAAGCTTCCGCCAAGCGCAAGGCCTTCATCGCCACAATCTGCGAAGGCCACGACAACGGCACCCCGTTCGATGGCGAAATCGAAGCCATCGGCAGCGAACTGGGCGCACGCATTGGCGCCGACAAGGCCGCTGCCTTTGCGGCTGAATGGACGGTCGAGGTCTTCAATGCTCGCCGCGCCGCCTGGAATGCCGAAATCGTGAAGCTGCCCCGCGACGCCAAGGGCGTGAAGTGGGAAGCCGTCCGCGCACTGGAAGCCAAGCTTGGTTTCCAGATGGAAGACCTGAAGCGCGCTAAGACCCTTTTGAATATCTAAGGGGGCAGCCATGAAAGTCCAACAGAAGATCATCGCCCTTGATATCCTGCGCAATGCAGGAGCTATCGCAACGGAGCGCGGCCGAAAGGCCGCCATCCTCGAATTGCTGGGGCACGACATGCTGGCGTCCAGACTGATCCAGACCGGAGACAGGATCGATTTCGAAGCCGGTGAAGTCGCGCGCCTTTCCGCCGACGAACCGTTTTTGCTCGATGTCCCGGCCGGCTATGCGCCGCCGGCGGACCTTGCAAAAGCCCAATGGATGTTGACGGAAAAATACGCAGATATGCGCACGATCGACGCCGAAATCCAAAGCGTCGCTGTCGCCCTGGAAGCGGAGATCGACGCCGGCGACCGCGCGGGCATCGCCAGATGGCAGGAAGGCAACGTGCCGACATGAACCCCATTATCAATGCCGTTGCCGAACAGGCAGCGGCCACTGATTATGCTATATCCGGCATCACGGTTTGCGCACCGCTTGCGGTCGGCACGGCCATTCTTGCTATCAACTGGTCCCATTGGACGGATGAGACCGACATCGACACGCCGGAAGGCGTGTCTGCCACGATCAAATCGCGCGTGCCGGAAACCATCATCCCTCTGCCGCCCATGATCGACACGGCCGGCATGACGATTGCCGCCGCGTGGCTGCATGGCGCGTGGGATGTCAAGGTGACAACGATAGAGGCTGGTTATGCCGGCAGTCTGCCGCCCTACGCCGCCAACCTGGGCGCCGCAATTCGTAAGCAGGGCTTCGCCGCATGGTACTGGCGGCCGATGCTGCGCGGCCCCGAAATCCGTGCCAAGGCCAATGCCGGCAAGGACATTACGCTTAATCCGTGGTCGCTCGGCCGGGATGGCGCGCTGCCGGATATCCGGCTGCCAATCCTCAAGCCCAATCGGGAGCATGTCGTGCGCCTCGGGCGCGGCGAGGAAAAGGAGAGGCAGCGTAAGCCCGCCCATCTGGCGACAGTCAAGCAGCGCGGCTATCTCGGCCGCTTGCTGCGAGCGGCAGGCGAGGACGACACCCTGCCAGACGACCTGACGTTGCGCCAAGCATCCGACTGGATCGACCGCCTCGCCCCAAACCGAAATCGAGAGACGTGATGACCTATCTCTACCATATCACACTCGACACCGGCGATATCGGCACTTTTGACCGTGCGACAATGTCGGATACGGCAATCAAAACCATCGGTCCACATCTCGCGAAAGCCGTGAGAACCGGCAAGGATATCATCCCGACGACAGCCTGCACCCTCAAGGCAACGCATGCCGGCCCGTTTCTGCTCGGCACCATCATCAATTTTACCGGCGCACCGATCTTGACCTTCGGCGTTGCGCCTAAGTCGCGAGGCGCTGCCAAGCTTTGGGACATGCTGATATCAACCGGGGTGTTAGCCTCGGACCCCGGCGAAGTTCCACCCGCACCGTGGCTCGCGACACGCATGGAGGCGGGCGCATCGCGCTCCACGCTTGCAAGCTGGATACCGGACTATCAGCGTCTGATTGCATGGGCATGGATCGAAGGGCTTGCGAAATGATCGACTACGAGACCGATCCTCGCCCACTTGCCGACTGCTTGAAGGATTTTGCCGCCAGAATTAACGACGGCAAAACCTATGGCGCACGGCCGAAAGCTGCCAAGGAGTTGCGCGCGCCAGAAGCAACCCTGAAAGGCTGGATGGATGGCAGGCCTTGCGGCCATGAAGCTATGCTGCGCCGGCTGATGTCCTTGCTGGTAAGCCCATAGGATAAAGGGGTGGCAGGGTGTATTATTGGCTGGACCTCGCCAACATCATATCCTCGCCAAACCCCAACCACGCCTGATCGAACCATGCTGCATTCGTGGTGTCTGGAGTAGCGTTGGTGTCCTGATAGAGACGGACATCGATGCCCGAGACATCGGACGGGATCGGTATTCCCTGCAAAGTCCACCACGCAAAATCGCCTTGCCGCGTCACATAGGCCGTGGTCCCGTATTGAACGGCACTCCCACCATTTACGGTGGGCGAAGTCACAAAAAGCAAGCATTGGCCTACGGTGAGATTGCCGGAGACCCCGACACGTTTCCGGGTTGCAAAAGTCAGCTTTTTACCCGCCGCCCAAGCACGCTTGGTGGAATTCAGCACTTGAGAGATACGAGTAGCACCCGATCCAGACCCCGCCATCTTTACTGAATAACCGAAGTCTGGATCTGCATACACCGACGTGTCTTTCGTGAATGTGATTGTACCGTTGGCAGTCCAGCCATCAGGCGCAGCGGCGGTGTTTGTCCACGTCTTGAACCCGCCGTTATCGAGGAGGTTGAAGCCCTTCGTCAAAAGGGTGCAGTCTCGACCTCTGACGTTCGCTGTTGATGCTGCCAGCCAATGGTTCCAGATGGCGTCGGCATAGATCTGGTTGCCGATTGGCTCCGATGGGTGAACCGTGTCTCCCTCAACATAATAACTCAGTGGCTTTCCTGCGGCGATAAAGGCGTCGTAGACGTCCGTCACGAGACCGATATCAAGCACCGATGCCACCTGTTTCCAGAACACGGGCATACTGTCCAAAGCCGTTGTGGTTCTATTCGGGTTCTGGACAACCCCGGAAACAGGGCAATCAGGGTACCATGAGCGAAGCTGCTGAACGGCGGAGAAGAGCGCGCCACGGAGTTGTACCCCGATGCCATCTGTATTCCAGCCAGAAAAGAGATTGATCCCATGATTGAGGATCACGCCATCAGGAGCTATTGAGCCAATCGCAGTCATCCATGTTGAGCCCATTCCGTAATGAGGAACCGAGCCTGTGACTGCAAAATTCCAGATGTACAGGGTGGCGCTGGTAGAACCCGTCGAGACTTGCGTTGCGGCATCCCAACTGTTGGTGTCAGAGGTATTCCAATTCCGCAAGAACACACTGTGCGTAGGATAAGCAGCGGCTATCTGAGCCGCGAACTTCTCTGGCCATCGCCCCGCATTATCACGGCAGTTGCCCGTGCTGTCGGACCATATCAGCAACGTTGCCGATTGCCCCGCATTCATCTTTGCCTTGATCTTGGAAAATCCATTACGGCTCAAAATTCGCGTCATAACCATTATAGAGCCTCCACGTAGTAGGTGCCATCCGGGTCAGTCAGGTACGCCCCATCTGCATCGATAAGGAAAACAAACCCTGACGGCGGGTGGATGCCGCCCTTC
>JAVBSF010000075.1:0-3055 GCA_031556925.1 Pararhizobium sp. | reverse complement strand
CATCATCGCCCACTGCCGTTTCTTTGGCAGGTGGCCACACCTTCGGCTTCCCAGCCTCAATCCAAGCGTGGAACTCTTTGCGTTCTGCCTCGTCTCGAAATTCGCCGAGAGGGGCTGCCGTTTGATCAACGGGTGGCAGGGTGGCGATGCGTTCGCCGCGCTGCTGGGCGGCTGCGGTGCGGGCGGGATCGATGAACACCGCGTTGATGGCCGATGCGATCTTCGACAAAACGCCGCCCGTCAGCTGCTCGGGGACATCGCCCTGCAGGACGCCGAAGACGATTTCCCAAAGCTCGGGGCCGTCGAGTTTGACACCCATCGTTTTATCAACGGGTGATGGCCGAAGAACCAAGACCGGGGCTTCACCGTGCGGCCCGCGCGATGCAATGCGAGCGGCTATCTCGGCCGCTTTTTCTAACGCGTCAGCATTTTCTACAGTGACGCCTTCAGCCATGAGCCGGCCGTTGATGTATCTGTCAAATTCATAAACGGTCATTGGTCGGCCTCCGTCGCTGCGGCGCGCTCCAGAGCGTCTACGCACCAAATCTCGAAAAGCTCGATCAGAGCAGCCTTGGTGTCCGGATCGGAAATCGCGGGCTCGCCGTAAGCGCTCCACTTGACCTGGGAGCCGAGGCGCAAGATGCGGTTGAGCCGTGCTGACGCCTCCGCTTCCAGTTGATCAACGGCTGGCAGTGCCTTGACCGCCGCATCATAATGTTGCGCGGCGTCGTCATAGGTCATTGCCGGGAACTGAAGCAGCATTTCACCGCAAACCCACGACTTGCGCTGCGCTTCGATCTCCGCTGGAGACATCACGTGGTCTTTGGCTTTTTCGAGGAGAGCGGCAAGCTTGGCATGCTTGCGGCGCTGGGCCGGATTAATGGCGGGTGTCATGAAACTCCCCCCAGATCCGCGCGGCGGCTTCGCTCAGATTGAATTCCCTCAGCGTAATTGCGCCGTTCTCTTCTTCCTCGGTCACAGCGACGAACGCCTGACCGTCGTGCAAATGAACCGGAATACCCTGCCGGGCGTGTTCCTCGACGAGCGCGTCGAGAATGTCGTCGGCTGTTCGAAAATGTCTCATGCTGCATCTGCCTCCTGCTTCGAGGGAAAGAACTGCGGAACCCAGACCTGCGAAAACACGTAGCGAACCGTCCAGCCGTGCGCCTGGGCGCGCTGCCAGAACTCGTCGCGATGGACCGGATCGGTGAACATGGTGGCGATCGCCGCCTGGGGCGTCTCGCGATAGGACTTGCCGAGCAGGATGCCGCTCGGGTTGCAGAGCGCGTAACCGTCGCTATAGCAAGGTTTCATGGGCGCTACGGGAGCATCCATCAATCGTTCTCCCTGACATGGGCTATGCGCAGCACCGGGGATGGCAGGGCAAGCTGCGGCTCGGCCGCCGCGGATTTGCGTGGCTTCGACTTCCCAGCCTTTGCCGACTTCAGCTCCGCCTGGATTTCCGCCAGCTCCTGCAGGAGGAAACCGAGGCGCAGCGGGTCCGTCACCTCGACATCGATGCGGATGGTGGATACGGCTCCCTTGGTGGATGCCGAATAGGATTTGAGCCGGACATGCTCATCATTGAGGAACAGGACTGCCATCAGTCGGATCCCCCGTCGTCGAGTACGGCGTCGACCAGATTGCTCTCAGCCACGGCCGCGACGATATCGCCGATCAGCCGGTCCACGGAGACCGCACGCTTGAGGGCGTGCGGCCGCAGAAGCGTGCGAACCTGCTGCGGAAATCGCGTATCGGTGAGAGCGCCGTGTTTTTCGGCGCGCACCGACCGCATGGCGGAACCTTCCAGCGCGGTGACGTTCTTTGGTGCGATACCGAGACGTTCCGCGATCTGGCGGGTGGAGAGGTTCTGCCGCCGGAGGGCGAAGACGGCCTCCGTTTTCGAGCGATAGCCTATGACCGGTTGCGACGTACCCATCAGGCACCTGCCTGCTCGATACGGCGACGCGCGGAGGCCTGCCAGTTGCGCAGCAAGCCGAAATGACCGTGCGTGCAGGTGCTGCGAATGCCGGCGAGCCGAAGCGAGTAATCGTTGCCGGTGTCGTTGAAGGATGCCCCTTCCTTCGAGGCGAGTTCCGCCAGAATGGCATGCCCGGCAACACGCTGCTGAGCATAGGAAAGGACTGTTCGGTCGCCGGCAGCTGCGAGCTTGTCGTCGATGAGGATCACGAGACGGGAAAGCTTTTCCATGACGCACCTCAAGCCTTGGCCATGTCGGTCGTGATGGCGACCCACGGATCTTCCTGCCGCGCGCGGTGATAGAAGCGGATGTATTCCTTGCTGCCGGTCACGCGGATGGCGTCGCGGATGGCGTCCATGGCCTTCAGCCAGACAGGATCGGTGATCTCAAGCTTCAGGAGCATGTAAATGTCGCCGCGGTTGACCTGACCTTCCTTTTCCGTGTTGAAGGCCTTGGTCACGATCGCCTGGATTTCCGGCCGGCTTTCCGCCGACCATTCCACAAGGCACTTGTCGATCAGGGTTTTTGCGACGTGCAGCTCGGGTCCGAAGCTGATCAGGTCGGCAACTTGCACCTGAACGCGCATCAACCCGTCATAGCTCTGATAGGTGCGGTTGCCCTTGCTGCCGCCGATCGAGGCGCCGTATTTCTCGGCAAGCAAGGCGTCGAGCGTGGCGAGATCCGCAAAGGTGTGAGCCTTGAGCCGCGACATCTGCGCGGAGGCTTCAAGCGCGAACTCGATGCATTTGCGCACTGTCTGGTCTTCAAGTTTGAACTGGCCTTTGACGCTGTCGATCGGGTCGAGGCCACCCTTCGAATTGATCATGAACTTGCGGTCGCCCACGATCTGGACGCCCGGCTCTGCCTGCGGCTTGGCGATTGCTGTTTCCATGTTGGAAGTCCTTTCAAACGGATTTCAAAGTGAGGTTCAGGCGGCGTCACCGGCGCGATCGGGGCGCGACGGAAAGGCAACGACATTGCTGCTCGGGGAGCCCATGGCCTGGGCGACGACGATGTTGTGTAGGTCAGCGGCCGCGCGCCGGTCGGCAGCGGCTCGGGCGTTCCACCAGGTCT
>JAVBSF010000475.1:0-5100 GCA_031556925.1 Pararhizobium sp. | reverse complement strand
CTTCACGAGGTTAGGTCGCCGGGGCGGAGGGTGATATTATCTGAACGACCGCTCCTGCGGCACCGGAGCATTCCCAGGAAAAGTGCGAAGCGGTTTTCCGTCAGGAAATGCGTAAAAACAAATCATTAGAGTGTTTTCGCGGTTCGAAGAAAAGCGAAAGCACTCTGGAAGAACAAGTGGGGGGACTGGCAGGGCCATGGCCGACACGATACAAACCACACAACTCAACCGCGCCCGCAGCGCCACGGAACATCCGGTGAAGCGCTTCTTCCGCGCCACCGAGATCGATACCCGTCTGCTCGGCATGGTCGGCGCGCTGCTGATCATCTGGATCGGCTTCCAGATCATGACCGGCGGCCTGTTTCTCACGCCCCGCAACCTCTGGAACCTCACGGTCCAGACGTCTTCCGTCGCCATCATGGCGACCGGCATGGTGCTCGTCATCGTCACCCGCAACATCGATCTGTCCGTCGGCTCCGTGCTCGGCTTCTGCGGCATGATCATGGGCGTCCTTCAGGCGCAGATCCTGCCACAATATCTCGGCATGGACTCAAGCCTGACCTGGATCGTCACGCTTGCCTGCGGCATCCTCATCGGGGCTGCCATCGGCGCGCTTCACGGCTCGATCATCGCCTTCCTCAACGTGCCTTCCTTCATCGTCACGCTCGGCGGCCTGCTGGTCTGGCGCGGCGCGACCTGGTTTGTCACATCCGGCCAGACGGTCGCCCCGATGAACCCGACCTTCCGCCTGATGGGCGGCGGCACCGAAGGCTCAATCGGCGCGACGGCCAGCTGGATCGTCGGCATCATCGCCTGCCTCGCGATCGTCGGCGCGATCATCAATTCCCGCAAGCAGCGCAAGCGCTTCGGCTTCCCGCGCCGCCCGATCTGGGCAGAATACTTCCTGTCGATCCTCAGCTGTGCGCTGGTGCTGATCGCCGTCTGGGTCGCCAATATCTATTACTGGCCAACCAACATCGCCCGTAAATTTGCCGACGCCAACGGCATCGCCTGGCCGGAAGGCGGGCTGCAGATTTCCCACGGCATCGCCGTTCCGGTGCTGATGGCGATCGCGGTCGGCATCGTCATGACCTTCATCTCGACCCGCCTGCGCTTCGGCCGTTACGTCTTCGCGCTCGGCGGCAATCCTGAAGCAGCAGAACTCGCCGGTATCAAGACCCGCTGGGTCACGATCCGCATCTTCATGCTGATGGGCATTCTCTGCGCCATCGCAGCCGCCATCTCCACCGCCCGCCTGAACGCAGCCACCAATGCCCAGGGCGAGCTCGACGAACTCTACACGATCGCCGCAGCCGTCATCGGCGGCACCTCGCTTGCCGGCGGCGTCGGCACGATTGCCGGCGCGATGATCGGTGCGCTCGTCATGCAATCGCTGCAGTCGGGCATGGTGCTGCTCGGCATCGACAGCCCGCTTCAGCGCATCGTCGTCGGTATCGTTCTGGTGCTCGCCGTCTGGGCCGACACCGTCTACCGCGCGCGCGCCAAGTAAGGAGTACGACCATGTCAGAACAACGCACTCCCCTCGTGGAAATGAAGAACATCTCCATTTCCTTCGGCGGCATCCACGCCGTCGACAACGCCTCGGTCGATCTCTATCCGGGCGAAGTCGTGGCGCTTCTCGGCCATAACGGCGCCGGCAAGTCGACGCTGATCAAGATCCTGTCGGGCGCCTACAAGCGCGATGCCGGCCAGATCCTGATCAATGGCGAGGAAGCCGACATCAACAACCCGCGCGACGCCAAGAAATACGGCATCGAGACGATCTACCAGACGCTCGCCGTCGCCGATAACGTCGACGCCGCCGCCAACCTCTATCTCGGCCGCGAGCTGCGCACCCCCTGGGGCACGCTCGACGATGTCGCGATGGAGGCCAAGGCCCGCGAAGTCATGGGCCGCCTCAACCCGAACTTCCAGCGCTTCAAGGAGCCGGTAAAGGCGCTTTCGGGCGGCCAGCGGCAATCGGTCGCGATTGCCCGCGCCATCCTGTTCGATGCCCGCATCCTGATCATGGACGAGCCGACGGCCGCCCTCGGCCCCCAGGAAACGGCACAGGTCGGCGAACTGATCAAGCAGCTGAAGCGCGAAGGCATCGGCATCTTCCTGATCAGCCACGACATCCACGACGTCTTCGACCTCGCGGACCGTGTATCGGTCATGAAGAACGGCCAGGTGGTGGGCCATGCCCGCACCGAGGATGTGACCAAGGACGAAGTGCTCGGCATGATCATTCTCGGCAAGGTGCCGGAAAAGGCTATTCCCGGTCCGGGGGCCATGCAGACCGCCTGACCGAAACCGCCATGAACAGCAATGCCGCGCCTCTCCCGAAGCGCGGCATTTTCTTTTTCATTCGAAAGCGACCCTTCCTTAGCCCTCTTCCTTATAATGAGAGCCGAGGCGTGTGACAGCCGAAGCTGGCGCTGGTAAACGGCCGACCTATTTGACGCCCTTTGCCGCATTGCTATGCCATTCCCGATCGATGCTGCCCTCTTCCGCCTTGTGGAAATATTGCGAGCAGACGAGCCAGCCCTTCAGCGGCCGGAGCAATGCCACACAGGCAAGCAGCGTCAGCGGCAGGGTGATCACCAGATGCACCCAAAGCGCCGGCTCGTAAGCCAGCTGCAGCCAGAGCGCGAAGAGCAACGCGGGAACGGCAACGATCGTCATGGCGAAAAAGGCGGGGCCGTCAGCCGGATCGGCAAAGGAATAATCGAGCCCGCAAGCCTCGCATCGCGGCGCAAGCGAAAGCACGCCGTTGAACAGATGTCCCGTCTGGCAACGGGGACACAAGCCCCTGATACCCGTCAGAGCGGGATTGGTGGTTTCTCTGTGATCATGTTCCATATCTGCCTCCTGGGCAAAGCGCCGTCGCGGATAATCCGCATTCGCTGTGCCTGAGATGAGGTTTTGGAAGCCGAAAAGCCATTGGCCGCTTTGTCGCAACCCGTGCGACATGAGTTCGCAGGCAAGGATGCGGGGCAATGCCTGCACCATTCCCGGCCACGCCAATGCGGGCAAAGCGGCTGGGATCTATCAGTTTTGGTTGCGCCAGTTCTGGTCGCGCCCATGGCGGCTTGCGCCATTTTGAGACATCGGCACATCCAGCCGCCGCGGGCAATCGCGAATATTGCGGAGGCTTTAACATTTCCAGCCCACGCAATCTTAATATCGCAGGAGTAGAAAAGAGGCCCCAAGACACCCGACGAAACCACGCAGCAACCCGACTGCGGATGGACACCCTGTTGACTAAAAATACGCCATCAATGTCCAACGCCTATTCCGCGCGATTGCAGGTCGGATACAGGATCGGAACACTTGCTGCGCTGGCGATCGGCCTGATCTGGTGCGGCGTGTTCGTTGTCACGGGTCACTGGGATCTGGCGGCAGCCGAAATCATCTTGTCCGCGATCGCGCTGACAAGCTGGGCTCTGACCAAAACCACGCCTTTTCCCACCACGTTGCTGATATCGCAAACCGCGTTTCTCATATTCCTTGCCGGTTTCTCCGTTCTGTTCGATACGCCGAGCGCGGAAATACCGCGCGTATCCCATCTTTATCTTCTTGTGCTCGCTCTGCTCGGCTACATCAATTATCTGAGGGACGAATCCCGCATCCAGCTTGCGATCATTGCCTGCTGTCTGCTGGCGTTCATCACACTGTCCAGCTCATCCCTGACCTTCCCGTTCGCCCGCCCCATTTCCGACGACATCAGGCTTATGGGCGCCTGGGTGAACGCGAGCGCGGCGATCGCGCTTTGCTGCGGATGCATCTATGTGCTGCGGCGCGAATTCCACAGGGAAACGGACATGCTGCGCGCCCTTCGCTCGGCGATCCGCGACGACCAGCTGGAACTATACCTTCAACCGCAGGTCAATCGCAGCGGCGGCATCGTTGGCGCCGAAGCATTGCTGCGCTGGAAGCACCCGGAACGCGGGCTGGTTCCCCCCAACGAGTTCATTCCCGTCGCCGAAGCGGGCGGCCTGATGCCGCAACTTGGCGGCTGGGTTCTCCGCGAAGCCTGCCGCATCCTGGCAACCTGGAAGCACGATTCCGCCCTCGGCGGTCTCACCCTGGCGATCAATGTCAGCGCCAGCCAGTTCATGACCGACAGTTTCGAGCGCTCGGCGCTCGATACGATCGGTCTTCATGGCATCGACCCCGCGAAACTGAAGCTTGAACTGACCGAAAGCGTGATCATCGCCGGCATGCAGCCCGTCGTGGCAAAGATGGAGGCGCTTCGCGCGGAGGGCATCGAGTTTGCGCTAGATGATTTCGGCACGGGCTATTCCTCGCTCAGCTATCTGAGACGCCTGCCGATCCGGCAGATCAAGATCGACCGAAGCTTCGTGCACGACGCGGATGAAAGCCTGCAGGGAGCCTCGCTGGCCAAGACCATCGTGCAGATGGGCCTTGACCTCGGCCTGACCGTTCTGGCGGAAGGCGTGGAAACCGAAAGCCAGCGCCGGCTTCTGGGCAGCGTCGGCTGCCATGAATATCAGGGCTACTATTTCGGACGCCCGGCTCGTCGCGAGGAGTTCGAGGCACGCGTGCGCGATCGATCGAAACGCGATGACGTTGTGACAGCCATAAATTGCGAGATACCCGTCTCTGCTGACGCCACTCTGCAACAAAGCTTTGGCAGCTGAGTGAAGACGCGAGGCTCGCTGTTCACGTCATGCGGCTCATTGACGACAGCGGCCAAGGCTACATCAATCGTCGGAAACGATAGACCGCTTCAGGCCGAAAGCTTTGGTGCGCCTGTCTCCCGTTGAATTCGCTCTTCCAGAGCATCCGCGACAGCGCTCAGGAATTCCTTGCGGCGCTGATCCAATGTTACCTCCGCATCAAGCGTCAACGGTGCGCGGATTCGTTCCATGAACCCTGAGTGATCAAAACGATCAGAGGCCACGTTTACTTCGACCTCGTCCATGAAATGCGCAAGAAGAGGCGCAAGAGCAAGGCCGGTATCCTTCTGGTATTGGATAGCCATCTGCTGAGCAAGCCTGCGCATTTGTACGTAAGGGCCGAATTCGGTGCTCACTCAACTCTCCTCTGGATTTGAAGTTTGGAAAACCTAGATAG
>JAVBSF010000057.1:0-29199 GCA_031556925.1 Pararhizobium sp. | reverse complement strand
CGTGCCGCGACAAGCCGCAGTCTCCCGCTCCGCTGGACGCCAGCCTGCCGCGAAAGTGCGGGCCTCTGCGGAAAACTCTTCCCCATGGGTGACCGCAGCCTCGGCTGCTGCATTTTCAATGCGGTTACGTTTTACAATTTGAGATTCGTTTGTAGTTCGTATGTGAGGCGCGCGATCGACCACCGTGGGGTTCAGATTCTCGGGATTCTCGCCCGCATCCCCATCGTCGGGATGTGCCTTGTCGGCTTGCTCCCCCACTTGTCCCAGCGCCTTCTCCGCGTCGCCCCTCAGCGCTGCAAAGGCTTCACAGAGTTCAGAAAGATCTGCCGAGTGATTTCGGCAACGCCGCAACGCTTCCAGAAGTGCGTCATGCCGTTGCCGCAGCATGGGCCAGTCGTTGTCCGCGCGACAGGCGTAGTCACTGTCCAGAATAGCCGAGATGGTGCGGCGCAGGATGGTGATCCGGCGCTTTACCTCCTTGACAAGGCTACGCTCCGCCCGAACCGACGCATACAGGCCCTCGAAGTCGGCCGTCCGCGCCGCCAGCGGCGACAGATCAAAACCGTAGGCCTCCATAATCCGCCCGTCGTGATCGCGATGGCCCCAGCGCTTGCCGTTGGAGCTGTCCCGATATGCGATCAGGCCCATTTCAGCGAGCCGGCGCAGATGTCGCTTGACAGCGGAAAGCGAAAAGCCTGTGCTTTCCATGAGATAATTGTTAGACGGCCAGACGATCGGCCGCGCGCCCTCCTCCCAGTCGCAGGCCTTCGTGAACACGACGAGGGTCTCGAGCAGCAAGAGGTGACCAGGCTTGACGCCGATGATTGGCGCCACGCGGCGGAGCGCCAGCATCGCCCGCTTCATGGACACCGCGAGTTGTTCGCCGTCCTTTGCAAGTCTGTTGGCCTTGCAGAGACCCGGCGTCGGCTTTCGCCAACCGGACTTGTTCATGAATTCCACCTCCGTATTTGACGAAGGCACAAAAAAGCCGTCGCCGGCGAGGAGCCGGACGCTTGACAGATCCGCGAGGAAGTAGCTCCCTTTCAATTGCTACATTTCAAGAGAGCTTCCCGGATCGATTGTGGGGCTTTTTTTGTGCTCGCGATCCCATGTATGACTTCAACGAACGCGGCCTGCCGTTGCAGGACCCAATAAAGCGGCCGTCATGGAACGATGTTATTCGCGGCGCTTTCACCCGTTGCAGCACAGGCGCTGATAGGCGCCTGTGGAAGCCTCTTCAGCCCGCTCTGCCCCAGGACGCCCTGATGAGACGTTCGATTTCCGAACTGACGGACGTCACGGATTCGATGGCGCGATCGTAGATCGCGCGGGGAAAGGTTTCGCGACCCGCTTCGAAAAGCGTCTGGCCGGCCAAGGCCGCATCGGCGATTGCTGTGGATTTGACCATCGGCGTCGTCAGGACGCGCTCGCCGAACTGCGTGCGCAGGAACCCGACAATCTGGGTCTGCACAGCATCGCTCATCTCATACTGCGTGATCAGATAGCGCAGAAACGAAAGCTTCGACATCGCGCCCGCCTCCCGCGCCTGGGACAGGATTTCCGAGATCATATCGAGAAACTGGCTTACAGAAACGACGTCCGGCATGCGCGGATTCACCGTGACAATCACCGCGGTGGCTGCACACAGGGCACTTACGGTCAGGTAACCGAGCTGGGGCGGGCAATCGAGTATCACGACATCGTAATCATCGCCGACCGTGGCGATTGCAGTCTTCACTCGCGCGAAGGGCTTTGCATCGAGAAGGCCTTCCTTGCGCATGGCGAGACGGCGAGACGTTCCGTGCTGGAATTCCTGCAGTCTTAGATTGGATGGACTGATATCCAAGCCGGGAAAGTGTGTTTTTCGGATAACCGACCGGAAAGGCACATGTTCGTCATCGTCGGTCATGGCGCCGCAGATCGATGCCTTTGCGTCTGGGCCGAGCCCAGGCTGGCAACCGAGAAGCGCCGACATCGCGGCCTGCGGATCGAGATCGATCGCCAGAACCCGGTAACCGTGCAAGGCGAGGTACTGGGCCAGATGCGTCGCTGTTGTCGTCTTGCCGGAACCCGCGCTGCAATTGGTCACAGCCACAATCTGCAACTGTTCACCGGCCGCCGGGTTGCGATACGGCAGATAGTACCTTTCTTTCGTCCCGCCTTGCGCCGCCAGATGCTCGCGCAACGCATGGATATCCGCCAGGGTATAACCGCGTCGGCCGGTCAAGCTGACATTTGAAGGTCGCGGGCTGTCACCGGAGAGTGACAACTGCCGTAGATAGCCGTCCGACACCCCGATCAGCCGTGCCGCCTCGGTAGACGAGAATGCGCGAAGCCGCCGACGGCCGGCCGGAGCGAACAGGCGATGCCCGACGCCGGACAGTTGCCCGGACAAGAGGGTCGCGTCCGCCGCGGCCTGCTCCTCGATCGGGACCGGATCTTCCAGGCAGGTTCCCGGCATCCCTCCAAGAAAATTGCCCATCGGTGAAAATGCACCATTCATGTCAATCATCGCCATGTCAGCCTCCGGTGTCTGCTACGGACGAAGCCAGCCGGTTCACCAAACCTGTGTTCGCCAGCTCCGGTGGAGACCATGTATTGGCTGGAGACTACATGTATGCTTCAGCAGAAAGGGTAGCAGGCTACATTCGTAATATGCGGGCGAATCTCTTCGTTTTTGCTGCCAATGTGCGCCGGCGCACCGTTGCAAAAGCGCGAGCCGAATGTTCAAGTCGTCGACAGAGGAACTGACTTTCTTCAATAGCGCGCCCTCGCTTCCCGCGTGGCGCGACCGCAACATGGAGACGGCTCGGATGTCGACAACACAAGCTGCCGCGACGGTCGCCGTCGTGGATGACGATCCTGCTCTCGCAACGATGATCTCGGGATATCTCGACGGGCAAGGTATCCGTGCCGTGCCGGTATCGACCGGTCGTGAGATGCTGAAGACAATGGAGACACATGCGCTTGACCTCGTTCTGCTCGACCTTCAACTCGAGCACGAGGACGGATTTGACTTGTTGCGCGAGTTGCGCCAGCGGTCGGATGTGCCGGTCATCATCGCCACCGGCCATCGACGTGACGAGATCGATCGCGTCGTGGGCCTGGAGCTCGGTGCTGACGATTACGTTACCAAGCCGTTTAGCCTGCGCGAACTTCTCGCACGCATCAAGGCCGTGCTGCGGCGACACGCGAGCGACTATTCCCGCCGGAAGAACACCGGCTTGACATACCATTTCGGCGGTTGGAGACTTCGCCCCAAGACGCGTGAGCTGTTCGATCCGAGCGGAGAAGGGATCGCCTTGACGAAGGGAGAGCACGCGTTGCTGGTCGCGTTCCTGGAGGCTCCGCAGCGTACGCTGGCGCGCGAGCACCTGCTGCAGGCGACACGCGTCCATGACGATATCTTCGATCGAAGCATCGACGTCCAGATCCTGAGACTGCGTCGCAAGCTCGAGGCCAATTCGAGACCGAGCATGCTCGTCACGGAACGCGGACTTGGTTATACCTTCACCCTGCCTGTCGAACGGTACTGACGAGGACCGTCCCTCTATGCGCAGACCGGCTCCGGCCGCCGCCATACTGCATGTCAGCACGGTATGGAATTGTGCTTGCCGCGCCAGGCGAAAGAACCGATCTGCACCGTGGGCGCGCCAGGTGTTGGAAAGCGACCGCGATAGCCTCTGTTAGGCAATACCGCCATTTGTCAGGTCCGTGGAAACCGGGCACGCGAAACAGAAGCAGCGACTGCAACTCTTTTTATGAGACCGTTTTCGCGCCTGCCAGCGTCATTTGGCGCGTCTCATGCTGTTTTCGGTGGATACCGCGCAGTCGAAGTTATAACCGACGCCCCGTCGCGTTTTTATGTAGTCCCGCCCGCCGCTGTTGTTTGCAAGCTTGCGACGGATCCTGAGAATGGTGACATCGATGCTACGATCGAAAATCTCCTGGTCTCGAATGCGCGTTGCGCGAAGCAACTGCTCTCGAGACAGATCCTGACCGGCAGCATCCAGCATCGCGACCAGAAGGTTGAATTCCGTTGTTGTCAACTTCACTTCCGCGCCGGAAGGATCGCATAAACATCTGTTTCGAATGCTCAGCCGCCATCCATCGAAGCGATAGATCTTAAACAGCGAGGTATTGCGCTGGGGGGCCGATCGCAACGCAACCCTCACCCGCGCAAGTACCTCACGCAATTGAAACGGTTTCGAAATGTAGTCCTGCGCCCCAAGTTCCAGGCCCTCGACCTTGTCGTTTTCGTCGAGGCGATCACCACTTATGATAAGAAACGGAATGTCGGTCTGTGTGGCAAGGTTGCGAACGATATCCATGCCGTCCTCATCGCCAAGGTTCATATCGACAATGAGAAGATCCGGTCTTTCGACTGCCAGGTGACGCCTCATCCCCGCACTGTTGTGGACGGCGCTGACATTGAATTCATGCTGAGAAAAGTAGTCGCTGAACAGCTCTCCGATCGAAGCATCGTCATCGACAAGCAAAATAGTTTTCATAACAAACCCTTCTTTACGGTTCGCAACTACATCCTTAATTGATCAAATCTTCGCGTTGCAACTCATACCCGCTGAGCGGCATTCAAGGTTACCCAGAATGCGTACACTTCCCTATTACTCGCAAGCAATCGATAGAAGTATCGTTACAATAGCAATTTTGTATCGTTGCAAATTTCGCATGTCCAGTTGATTTTGGCAATTCCGGGTTTAGAGTCGAGTTGGATGACGCCACATTTCAGCAACGACCACATCTCGCTCGTACGCGATGCCGTCGCCGTCAATTGACCCAAGGGGCATATTCCGACGCAGCGACAGGCCAGGTCGGTATCTGCGCGTTCAGCCGGTTTTGGCACGGGAAAAAGAGATCAAACTGCGTTCCCGCTCCCGGTGCGCTACGCACGTTGATCTGCCCGTTCAGCCGTTTGACAAGGCGAAGCACGATCGCAAGTCCAAGCCCCGTCCCCCCCTCTCCCATTTTGGTGGAGAAAGAGGGATCGAATATCTGCTTCAACCTGCCCTCGGCGATGCCGACGCCCGTGTCGGCCACGCTCACGCGGACATAGCACCCCGACGTAAGCCGGCCATGGGTCATCAGGCGCGAAAAGCGCTGCTCGACAACCGACACGCTCACAGTCAGGGTTCCACCGCCGCTCATCGCCTCACGGGCGTTTTTGCAGAGATTGACGATGGCCTGCTGCAGTGCGGTGGCGTCGCCGTTGACGAGAAGCGGGCCATCCTGGAGGACGACACGCAAGCTCACGGAGTCGGGAAGGCTTACTTTGAGATCCGGCAGAATTTCTGCCGTTGCTGCAGCGATGTCGAATGAGCCGTGTGCTTCCTTTTTCCTGCTGCCGCTCAGCATCTGCTCGACCATGCGCTTCGCGCGCTCCCCGGCACTTTGGATATGTTCGACATATGTGCTCGATGACGAGCCCTGGCCAAGGGCATCCGCGGCCATCTCGGCATATCCCATGATCGGTACGAGGAGATTGTTGAACTCATGCGCTATCCGCCTGGTGAGCTCTTCTCCGGTGGAGCCCGTCGTGACGACGGGGACGCTCGAGGGTGCGGCATCACGAGAGTGGCCATCGATCAAAATCGCCAGCAGCTGCGTGAAGAATTGCAGGGCATTGGTATCCGCCAATCTTGCCCGGCGGCCGGGCCGGCATTGCGCGATCAGCATTGCACCCACGCGGTTTCCGAGCCAGACAACGGACGATACGGCGTCGGGAACGTGACCTTTGGCCTTTTCGCCGGCCGCTTCCAAAGGAGCCGACCGACCGGTCTCGTGCCAGAGCGTCATATCCGACGCCGCCTCTCCGAGTTTCCGGATTTCCACGACAGTTTCCTCAATCAACTCCATGGGCAGGGGCAGCTGATGTTCGGATGAATATGCGTGATGCACCTCGAGCGTCACCGGCTCGAGGAGGACGATAAATGCATTGCAAAGACTGAAAGCATCCTCGATCCGTTGCAGAACCGCGCCGATACCCGTTTGCAGATCACGTCCCTCCAGCTTAAGTTCGGCCATAGCATCGTAGATCGCTTTCTCAGATTGGATACGTTCTCTCGCTTCACGCATTTTCCGTCTCCGGCGGTAAACAAAAACCGCCAGGATCAATACGGGGACAGCGAGCACGCTTCCGCGCAGCTCAGGTTGCTTGAACATGGTCGCATCCAGTATCGTCCGCAGGACGAGAGCAGGAACCGATTGACTGTTTTCACCGGTCGATACACTCACGGGACGCGCCGTGGGGACGGCAATACGCTCCACCCCCAGCTGCTTTGCCAACGATACCGCGGTATTGGCCGCTTTATCGTCCAGACGGCTCTCAGCGACATCGAACTGATCCGAGCGACTGACGGTGCTCGGCAACAGGTCAATGCGTTTCTTGCCGAGAAGACCGCTCAAGTCCCCGGAGGAAGAGACAACAAGAGTTGTTTGCGGACCTGATGTTCGCTCACACGCACCCCGCGGAATGCTTGATGGCGGCTCAAGTTGCCTGACACGCTCCTTGCTCCCCCAGCAAGGCACTGAGCCAAGATGTCCGTCACGGGCAGCCGGGGCGTCTGCGACGTGGAACGGCATCCCCTCTTCCCGGGCTTCGGCATGGCCAGACGCCGCCAGCCACAAAACGACGATACAAATCGACGCCAGAATGTGCGCGACCTGCGTTGAAGCTACGGCTGATCTATCGCCTGACCGGGCAAACCCTCCTCGTTCGGAATACATTTCCCCGATGCCGGACTGGTGGATCGCGGCATTTCCATTGCGGTCGCCGCGCATGACGAGCGCGAAAGCATCGATCAAGCTCACAATAGATCTAGCGATTCCCATGTCGCTCCCCGTCGTAACTCGAGCGGCCGTTGATCTTGGTCCCATGGCTTCAAACGCGAAAGCCGTTAAATGGATGTCAGCCATCCGTTGCTGAAAAACTACAAGTTTACACCACGTCGTTCACCGCGGCGAAGTTCGAACTTAAATGACCAGTTTCACGTATTTTACGCTAATTGTAACGATACACATTCACATCTACTTGTCCTGACTGTCAAGGGGCTGCCTCCTTTCCCGGAATAAGAGTATTTTGTTGCGATTCAGAACCGGAAAGCAGCCTCGATGCGCGAAGCCAATTTTGGCGGCGATTTCAGCCGGAAACGGTGTGCCGGATCATGTCCAGCAGGTGCCCAATTCCTCCTGTCGCGACGAAAACTCCGGGCAAATAGTGAGGTCGCGCTCAGTCTTTGCCCGCAAAGGCCGAACAGGGATGATCCCACCCCTGCCCAACGATCTCGAATTTCACATTCATCCCCTCGCAAAGAAGATCAGTGAGCGCGATTTGGTAGCCATCGGGGAACCGTCAGCCACCCCCACGACCGATATCGCGCCGTACCCCGCATGACAGATGAAACCATTTTCGGCTTACGCGCCCGGACGAAAGCGCGCTAGCTAACACCGACGAGCGGCTTTGGTCGACGCGATAGGGGATGGTGGCTGCCGTGGTTTTCCCGTTTCGCTCTTCAATTCACCGGAGGGCAGCCGAGAACCCGATCTATCAGGTCAGGAAATGGGGACTATGATTGGTTAACCGCGGTAAACAGCCAACATTGAAGACAATCGCCACGGCGCTTGGCCTCGCCGTGACCACCATCTCTCGTGCGTTAAACAACGACGAGAAAATCAGCGGTAAAACGCGCCGGTCCGTGCAGGAGGCCGCGCGCAAGCTGGGCTACGCTCCCAATCGAGCCGGCCTGAGGCTGCGCACCGGCAAGACGAATATCATCAGTCTTGTGCTGGATCTGGAAGAACAGACCGGAAGCCTTTCCGAAATGGTTCTTGGTATTACCGAATATCTGGCTGGCACGCCCTACCATCTCATCGTGACACCTTACTCAAGGCTGAAAAGCGCCATGGAGCCGATCCGTTACCTGACGGAGACGGAATCTGTGGATGGCATCCTTCTTTGCCGCGTCGAGCCCGACGACGAACGCGTTCGCTACATGCTGGAGCACAATATGCCGTTTGCGACGCACGGAAGGTCGTTCGAAGGAATGCGGCATTCGTTTTATGACTTCGACAACCAGACTTTCGCCAGGATCGCTGTGCGGCGGCTGGCCAATCTGGGACGGCGGCGAATAGCGCTTCTCGCCCCGCCTGTGAACGTGATGGTCCACGATCACCTGCGCCGGGGATTTCAACAGGAACTAAGGGCTTGCGGCCTGAACGAGATTCCCTTTCACGCCGTGACGAATGACAATTCCCTTGAGCAAATTCGATACGGCATTCGGGACCTCATGAAACAGCCGCGTCCTCCGGATGGCATCATCAACAGCTCCGGCGGTCTCAGTGGGCACGACGGCGCGCTGCTCGCCATCATTGCAGGCATGGCGGATAATGGAGTGTCGCCAGGGCAAGAAGCCGATATCGTTACGAAACAGCAGTTCAAGACACCGGCCATCCCCAGAGAGCAATATCATGTTGTTCACGAGGACGTGCGCGAAGCCGGACGGGAGATGACAAGGGCACTGCTGGGAGAGATCAACGGCGCCCCCGCCGCCCACTTCCAGAAACTCGCTGTCCCGAAGCACGTCATATGGCAGGCTTCCGGCTGCTCTGGGCCTTGGCGCACGGGTTTGAAAATGAACGGATCGCGTTCCAACTCCAGTGGCTCAGCGACCGAAATCCGATGATCTTTCAGGTCGACCGCTTACCAGACCAATCTATTGTGATGTCTGTTCCCCTCAACGGCGAGCTCTCGTCATTTACGTCACCGCTACAGCCGACGCGACCATAGGTGTAACACCGCCCAGAGGTTCTTGGAGTTGCTATCCTTTTCCACGGTGACCGGATACCTCCGACCCTGCGTTACCCGGTAACGCAAAAAAGCGTAAAGCCGAAATCAGGCCAATTGCAAAGATGCAGAGGAAGGCAACGCGGATATCCATCAGTATTCTCGCATCCGGCATGATAATGGAGGAAAGCCGGATAACGGCCGCTGCGACGGCGATGCCGAGCAACTGCGATAGCTGCTGCAGCATAGCCGAGATTGTCGTGGCAGCACTCCTTTGAGCGGGAGCGACATCGGCAAAAGCTATTGTGGTCAGCGAGGTGAATTGCATCGATCGGGAAAGACCACAAACGATCAGCAGCGCGAAGAGAACAAGGCGCGGCGTTTGCGCATCGATGAAAACGAAAGCACCAATCGAGAACGCGCTGATCAGGCCGTTGATAATCAACACCCTTCGGAAACCAAACAGGCGCAACGCCGGTGTCGTGACGCTCTTCATCAGCAGGTTGCCAAAGAAATAGACGAGGATGAGGGAACCCGTTTCCACGGCGGTAAAGCCGAGACCAACCTGAAACAGCAGCGGCAATAAAAACGGCGTGGCGTTGACGGCCAACCGCCCGGCCGTGCCGGCCGACAATGTCGCAAACGCAAAGGTTGGGACCTTCAGCACCGTCATATCAAGTAAGGCATGTGGAGCGCGTCTGAGGTGGCGGACTGCAAAGATACCAACAATCAGGCCGCTCGCGAGAAGAACGAGCGCGAACAGGCCGCCACCCGCAGCACTGGAAAGCTCAAGCCCCGCAAGGGTGAGTGCCAAGGCGCCACCGGTTAAAACAAAACCCGAAAGGTCAAAAGGCCGCGGCTCCGCAGTTGGTGCATGTGGCACAAGGACGGCAACCAGTACGATGCCGAGAATACCCAGCGGAATGTTCAGGAAGAAATTCCATTCCCAGCCGGCATGAGTGGTGACCCACCCACCAACCAACGGGCCGATGACCGGCGCGATCAAGGCCGGCCAGGTTATGGTGGCAATCGCCCTCACCAACTCCGACTTCGGCGCATCCCGCAGAACGAGTTGACGCCCGACCGGCGTCATGAGTGCCGCCGCTGCACCCTGGAACACCCTGGCGAACGTGAATTGGAGAAGCGATGAAGAAAAGCCGCATGCGATCGAAGCGAGCGTAAACAGCGCGATGGCCGTGAGAAAGGTTTCTTTCGCACCAAAACGATCAGCAAGCCACCCGGCCGGCGGAATGAACACTGCCATCGCCAGCAAATAGGCGGTGAAACCGATGTTGAGCGTCACGACATCGGTCTCGAAGGCACGCGCCATAGCAGGCAGCGACGTCGCGATGATGGTACTGTCGAGCATCTGCATGAAGAAGGCCACGGCGACCACGGCAGGAATGACGCGTGTTCGGTGGAACGGCAATGACGAAGAAGGAATGGATGACATCACAAAAAGAGAAATCGGGGCGCCGGCTCAACACCAGCGCCCGAGCCTACAGGATCAGTTGCTGGCCACAACCCGCTTGAGCGCCGCATCGTAGAAAGAGCGGTCGATCCACGTATCGTAATTGACCTTGCCCTTGAGCAGTTCTGCCTCGGCCATGAAGGCTTCTTCGCCCTGAAGAGCCTTGACAGCCTCCTCAGTGATTTCCGGATTCTGGAAAAACTTGCCGTCCGGATAAGTAGCGCGCACGGCTTTGTCGCTGCTGCCGGTTTCCTTGACGAAGATCGATATTGTTTCTTCGGGATTGGCGTCAGCCCAACGCGCAGCTGCGATATCGACGGCCAGCAGGCGTGTGACGATATCGGGGTATTTGCGGGCAAAGTCGCCATTGACGCTGATGAGATGGGGAACCGCCCAATCCGGGCTACCGGAGACACCGGCGTCGAAGATCAGCCGGGCAGCCCCCTTCTCGACCAGCGTTTGGACCGGACCGGTGCTTTCGACGATGGCATCGACGTCACCACGGGCGAGCGCCGGGCCGGAACTTTCGATACCGAGGTTCACGCTCTCGACATCCTTCAAGGACAGGCCTGCAGCCTTCAACGCCTTGGCAAAGGTCGAGTGTCGCACGGTCCCGGAAAGATAGGCTATCTTCTTACCCTTCAGATCCTCAATCTTCTGGATCGGTGAATCCGGCTTCACGACGATCTGGGTCTCATTGGACCGGTTCCAGCTGGAAAGCCCGATGAGCTTTACATCAGCGCCGGTCGCAGCCAGGCGCAGAGACGGGTTGTTGCCGATATATGTGAAATCGATAGCGCCAGCTCCGAGCGCGACGGTGGCAGCCGAGCCGCCATCAAAGGTCGTCAGCTCGATTTTGATACCGTCCTTTGCAAACTCTTCGTCGAGAAGCTTCTTGTTGCGGAAGAGGATGAACTTCAGATGCCCCGGCGCAGTTGAACCGATGCGGATGACCTCAGGCTTTGCGTCGTCGGCAAAAGCCGGAGCCATGCCAGCCGTGGGCAAGATGGAGAGTGCAAGTGCGAGCTTCAAAAGTGTTCGGCGCAAGGGACGTGTGGAAGGCGATGCCATGGGAAGTTCCTCTCAAAATCGACTGTTAGGGGATGGGGTATTAAAGGCTCAGTTGGGGCCGCTCTCACCTGTGCCGCGCCAATGGGTGGCGCGCCGCTCACCGGCGACAAGCAGGTAGTTCAGCAGAAGACCAATGATCGTCAGCGTCAGGATGCCCGCATACATCCGGTCCGTTTCCAGCATTAGCGAGGAATTCTGGATGAGGTAGCCGATGCCCGACTGGGCTGCGAGCATCTCGGCGGCAATCACCGAGAACAACGACGTCTTCACCCCGAGCCGAGCGCCAGCGATGATCGATGGAATGGCGGACGGAAAAATCACCTTTTTGAACAGGTCCCAATCCGACGTCCCCATGGAACGCGCCGCCTTGATCAGCAGTGGATCCACCGATTTCACACCAACGATGGTATTGATCAGCAGAAAAAACACGGCAGCATAGAAGGTGATGGCGATCTTCGAGGCTTCACCGATGCCAAGCACCAGGATGAAGACCGGCAGTAGCGCGAACTGCGAGGTGTTGCGGAGCGTCTGAACGAGAAAATCCGAGGCTTTTTCGAAGACCGCATAGCGGCCCATCAGGAAGCCGAGCGGCACAGCGATAATGACAGCGAGGGCAAAGCCGATCGCAGCCCGCTGCAGGCTGATGCCGATATGCTGGGCAAGTTGGCCGGAGACAATCATCTCCCACAGAACCGACAAAACCTGACTGAGTGGTGGAAAGAAAAGTGCATTGATCCAGCCAAGGCGCGGGGCGACTTCCCATAAAAGCGCAAAGGCGGCGAGTGCCGGCAGGCCCAGCGTAATCGTCGAGAAGGTCTCGGAAAACGCAGTCGGCACCTTTGCCGCGCGGCGCTTGCGGCGAGAAAGGATCGGGCTGCGAAGCGGCAGGCTGCGGTCAGCAATGAGGCTCATTGTTTCCTCCCTCAGTTGGCGTAGTTGGAAGCGAGGGCCCAGTCGCGCTGGGCTTTGCCGACTTCGTCGCGCAGGCTTTCCCAAACGCGGCCACGATAGGCATTGAAGGCCTCGCTGTTGCGGATATCGAGATCGCGCGGACGCGGCAGATCGATTTCGACGATCTCCTTCACGCTCGCCGGGCGCGCGGTCATGACGACGACACGATCGGCGAGATAGATTGCTTCGTCGATGGAATGCGTAACGAAGACGACCGTCGTCTTGATCTGCTCCCAGATGCGCAGAAGCTCGCTCTGCAGAATGTCGCGTGTCTGTGCGTCGAGCGCGGCAAAGGGCTCATCCATCAACAGGACCTGAGGGTCGGTAGACAGCGCGCGCGCTATCGCCACGCGTTGCTGCATGCCACCGGAAAGCTGCGAAGGATAACGATCCTCAAAGCCCTTCAGACCGAAGAGATGTAGGAAATAGCGCGCCTTCTCGCGCCGCTCTGCCCCAGCGACACCGCGCACCTCCAAAGCATACTCGACATTCTGCAGGGCGGTCCGCCAGGGAAAAAGCGCGTATTGCTGGAAGACGTAAGCGGTGCGGGCATGCGGCTTTGAAACCTCGATCCCATCGATGCGAGCGACACCCGACGTCGCGTCGGTCAGTCCCGCAATGACATCAAGCAATACGGACTTACCGCTGCCGGAGGGGCCGACGAGTGTGATGAACTCGCCTCTGTTGATACTCAGATCCACGCCATCCAGGACGGCAATGCGGTTGGACGATATTCCGTCTACCGTTACCGTCTGGCCAGGCTTCAAGTTAAAGGACTTGCGCACGGCGCTGATGGCGATGCGTTCCATATCGATGTCTCCTTCTCAGACCTGCGCCACGCGGATGTGGCGGGTCGGGTCGTTCTGCGTGCCTCCCGCACGGCCTCGGTTCCAGCCGAGCGACCGGGCGTAGATGCCAAAAAGATCCTGCTGCAAAACCTCTGCCTCGGTGATGCCCGTTGGACCGTCCGCCTCGCCGGCGACGTAGAGCGCATCGGTCGGACAGTAGATTTCGCAAAGGAAACAGGTCTGGCAGTCATCTTGCCGCGCGATCACGGGAAGCCCTGTCTCGTCGCGGTCGAAAACGAAGGCTGGGCAAATGCGCTCGCAAATGTCACAGCGAATGCAGCGGTCAGTAGAAATGACTTCGATCACCGCTCAGCCCTCCTGCACCGTATCGAGTGCAATGCTTTCACGCACTGCCGTCACACGATCGAGGCCGGACACGATTATGCGGCACTCCTGCGCACCGTCCTCTGCCGGGAAATCGCGACGTCGATGCACGCCACGACTTTCTTTGCGCAAGAGTGCTGCGGCCACTGTCCAGCGGGCGCTCGCCGTGACCGCGGCTACCTCTCGGGCGCGAAGCCGGTCGATACCGGTCGCGGGCGGTGCGTGGCCAATGTCGGTCCAGACCTTCTGCAGCGTCCGGCGACTTGCCTCCAGCGTATCGGCCGTGCGCCAGTAGCTCTTTTCGAGCGGAGCTATCTCTTGGTGGACCGTGCGGGCGGCAGTAGCCAGGTCGATTTCATCGTTTTCGGCCGTGCCTCGGAGCCCCTTCGCACCAAGCGGCCGAAGTCGGGCGCTGTCACGGTTTTGCTGCCGGCGAGCATGCTCTGCTGCGCCGTGACCGGCCCACCAGCCACTGGCTATGGCCCAGGAGGCATTGATCGCACCGCCGCCGGAAATGCCACCCGTCACATTTTCGCGGCTAGCCGCGTCCCCGGCAGCATAAAGGCCGGCGATGCCTGTACCGCAATCAGAGGAGACGAGACGAATGCCGCCGGTGCCCCGGACCGTACCTTCATATTTGAGATCGACCCGGAAGAACTCTTCGAATGGATTGATGCCCATACGCTCGTAGGGCTGGAAACAGTTCGGCTGCCCGCGCCGCAGCCACTCCTGCATGGCGGGTTCGGCAAGGTCGAGCCGAGCATAGACCGGCCCGGTCAACAGCGCCTCAGCCACTTGCCGTTCCCCGCCACCGATGCCGTTTGTCACCGGCTCGCCACGGGCATCGCGCAGCACTTCTCCATCCGCCCGATAGAAGGTCGCCCAACGGAAAGGCAGGCCTTTGTTCAGCGACGAGCCGTGCGGGGCGAGCGTGTACTTGCCAGTGAACTCCATGCCGGATAGCGACGCACCGGCTTCGGCAGCAAAGAGATAACCGTCGCCGGTCAATCCCGTACCGCCGAGGATACGCTCAAAGAAGGCACATCCCCCTGTGGCTAACACGACCGACCCGGCTGAAACGGAGAAACTCAAGCCGGTGCGGCGCACAAGCCCCGCCGCGCCGCCGACATAACTGTCGTCGCCGAGAAGCTCGAGGATTGGGTGGTGATCGAGGATCGTAACGCCTGCCTTTTGTACGCGCTGACGCATGAAGCGCATGTAATCCGGACCGCGCAGGTTAGCGATGTAAAGGCTGCCGTCGTCTTCACTTGGAAAGGGATAGCCCCACTCAACGAGCTTCTGCAGGTTTTCATAGGCCCGGTCCGCGGCCCTCACCATCCAGCGACGATCGGCAAGGCCGGCCGTGCGCTTGAACCGCTGCTCGACGGATGCCGCCCTGCCTTCCCCCGGCGGCAGACACCAGGTTCCGGTGTTGGACGGAGCGGTAGCACCACTCGTTCCATGATAGCCTTTATCAGCCAGCACGACACGGGCACCGGTTTCGGCCGCGGATATTGCCGCCCAGGCTGCCGAAGGACCGCCCCCGACAATCAGCACGTCCGTTTCAATGTGCCGCCCGTCCTCGGCCAGCTGTTCCTTACGACGCGATGCCATGATGTTCCGATGCACGAAAGGGAGGAAATACCGTCAGCCGGCGGCTGAGCCTTACTGCTCAGGCCGCAGTGGAGAACCAGGATGGCTCGTTGCCAGCTGTCCACTTGATGTTGCAGCCGATCGACGGGATCTGCCCTGTGTCGACGGCCTCCCCTTTCAGCACGGCGTCAACGGCTGCGCGCAGATCCGCGCCGGTTACTGTCTTGCCGTTACCCGGGCGGGCGTCGTCGAACTGACCGTGATAGGAAAGCTTGCGTTCGCGATCATAGAGGAAGAAATCCGGGGTGCAGGCCGCGCCATAGGCTTTGGCAACGCTTTGAGAAGCGTCTTTCAGATAGGGGAAGTCGTAACCATAAGTTCTTGCTTCCTCGATAGTTTTCTCCAGCGTCTCTTCCGGATGTGCCTCAGCATCGTTGCTGTTGATCGCAACCACTGCCAAACCCTCTCCGGCGTAATCGCGGGCGAACTGCGCCAGCGCCTCACGGATCAAGACGACGAAGGGACAACGGTTCGAGATGAAGGCGACGAGCAACGCTGGGCTTTCCTTGAAAGTCTCCAGCGTCACGAGACCGCCGTCCGCATCACTGAGAAAGAAGTCCGGCGCGCGGGTTCCAAGCGTGATGCGATTGGATTCTGTCTTGGGCATGTTATCCTCCTGCTTTATATCGGGGATAATTAACCCATAAAATCTATAGATTATGCAGATATTTCATTCCGAAATTATCGCAGTTCAAAGATGATAATGTCCTTGATGCAGGTCAGGGCGGGCAAATTTTCGCGCATCGCTTGAATCGTCTCGGTTTGGCACCGGTCGATCGACGACTGTCCGGCACTGCGAAACGGCACTCAGGGCTTAAGATGGATATAGACCAACGCGAGGGAGCGGCATGACCCAACGCCTACTTGCTGCTGTTCCCCAGTAACGCGACGACAACCCGGTCTCGATCCGAGTGAACTTTCCGCCCACGGTCTGCGATCCGGTTATCTGCCATCCACCGCTGGGTCGCAGTTTCGGTGTAGCACCTCCTTGTTGCGCAAGGTCGAAGCCGAGGTATCTGTTCAACAACACAATAAATGAAGACTCCCGCCTCCCGGTGACAGGGGCGGGTTCTGGGGCTTGTTCAGACTTAAACGACGAACTCTTGCAGACTAGCTCGAACGGCACATGCCAGTCTTTGTCGTTTCCCTGTCTCCGTCGTCGTAGGCGATGCCGATTTTTTCCCCTGCAAGCGACGAGATAGTGCCACTGTACCAGTCTCCGGCACCTTTGTAATTGCACTCGACTTTCGAGCCGATCTTCCAATCATAAGGGCGTACCGCGCGTCTTGAGACGGTTTCCACATCGCCGTCGTCATACTGGATGGTAACTTTGTCACCGGAGATTTTCGCAACCACGCCAGGGAACCAGTAACCCGCTCCTTGGTAATTCCCCAGCACCCAATCGCCCGTCGTTTGTGCACCGGCAGCATTAGCGCCGAAGGTAGCCATGCTGGCGCAAATTAAAAACAAACCAATCTTTTTCAATTCTATCTCCTTTGTAAGCCAAGCTTGCACCGACTGGAGCGGAGATATCGTGAAAAAAATGAACGGACAATGAATTGGCCCAACTATGCTTTGAAGGTTTAGCAAATCAAAAAGCTAGTGCTGTTCCCCCTCTTTAGATATTGTAATTGCTCAGGTTTTGTGGGAGTGCATCCGCGCTAATCAAAACCTGAGGGGGAACAATATGACATCGACCGTCCGAGCTTGGCTAAGCGGCCTTGCTTTTGCCGCGGCAATTATTGGCGCAACCAGCCCTGCCTTTGCTTGGGGCTGCATCGCCGTCTCGGAAGAAGGCACATACGGCTATAGCTACAATTTTGACAGCCAAGGGCCGGCCATGACACGCGCCCTGAACGAATGTGCCAACCGCACCACAGAGGATTCCGTCTGCGAAATCACAGAGTGTGACGAAGACGATTAACAAAGTAATAGCCCCCCAAATCACCAGACAGGCTCACCTGAACAAGGCTGTCTGGTGATTTGGGGGCAAGTCCACGATCGGGACGGGCATATTCGGAGCACGGCACGATGAACGTACACAACGACAGACCTAAGCTCACCAGCATTGTTGTCGTCGTTTGTGGGTGAGTTTGCCCCCTGAACAATCCATTTTGAAGTAAGCTCTGGCAATATCGCGATCTTGAAGGAGCACGGGTCGGCGCGCCGAAGCTTTGCCGCAAGCGCGGCGTCAGCGATGCCAGAGTCTATAAATGGAAGGCAAAGTTCGGCCGTAACGCGGGAGAGGGGGTAGAAAAAGAATGAAGTTCGACAAGGTTCTCCGGTGGATCGTGTTTCTGGGCGTGGTCGTGGGCTTTGTGATGCTCGCCTATACATGCTTTGTCGTCCCGGACGGAGGGCCAGATGCGTTCACGTCCGGGCTGTTCGCGTTTTCGATTCTGCCCTATCTCGCATGTTTCGCCGCCGTCCTGAAATCTGCCCGCTGGCAATTGATGGCAGCCTGCGCGATTATTCCCCTGCTGCTGCTGGATAGCTTCGCATTCAACGAGGCTATTATCGCCCCGATCTCATCGACTTCGTCGCTGGTACTCCTTGTCGTCCCTATCATTAATCTCGTCGTTTTGCTGCTCGGCTTCCTTGTCGGCTGGATCGCATTCGCGCTGCTTGGTCGCAACTCGAGGGGAAATGCACCGTAAGTGTTTTCCGAATTCGCGTTTGCGGGGTTACCGAAATCGCAAGTCTGAGAATGCCCAGTCTCTGGAGGCAATATCACGGTCGGGATGGAAACACCGACGATCGCGCTCAGCGCAAACTTATTCCCGGCATACCAAAATCGAGTTGGGTGCCTTCCCTAGAGGGCAAGCCGTTCTCTCTGACCTTCCGGACTATGTGCCGAAAGACGTTGGCAATAGATGGGAATGGACCCCTGCTGTCACGCCCGCTTGATAATGAATAAGAACGAAAAGGCTTGCTGATAAACGCCGCACGTTTTGCAGTTGGGGCTTCGCCTCATTTGTCATCTGGGGCTGGTCGGTCCGGGCAGAATCGATCGCCCTATCACTGCGTATCGCCGGTTCCATGCCTTCTGCACTGAAACAAAGACTACCGAAGCCTGCGCGCGTCTCGTCGGTCGCAAGCCCTCCGTATTCTGCCTCAGAGCAGCATTGTCACCCAGTTGAAAGTGTCCTCCGCGTGGAGAATCATTGCCTCACGAGCGGCGCTGCCGTGTCCGCGCGAAATAGCCTGGACGATCGGATCGTGGGTATAGGCAGTCAGGCGTCTGCTTCCGATCGGCTTTTCGATTGCGAGGATCACATCCGTCAGGGCGAGCTGTATCTCGATCTCCGCCCGCAGCAAGGTGGCCGAGTCGGAAACTTCCGCGATCAGGCTGTGGAACCGGGCGTCAGCGAATCTCAAATCCGGGAACTGGTGTAGGAGCCGGTCGAAATCCTTGCTGGCGTCCAAAATTCTGGTCATTGCTTCGGGACGAGCGCGTTCCGCCGCGAGGTAGCAGGCTTCACCGGAAATCGCTCGGCGCCAGTCGGTGAGGTCGCGTAGCTCAGCTCGGCTGAGCGGAGCCTTTCGCGCCGCTTCCGTCAGCCGCTGGCCGACATCGGCGGCGACAAAGTTTCCGCCGTTGCGGCCGCGCACGGTGGTCAACAGCCCCATATCCCGCAAGGCGCCGAGCGCCACCCGGACCGTCATGAGTGCGATGCCGAAGCCCTGCGCCAGTTCCGCTTCCGGGGGCAGGCGGTCGCCGGGACGCAGTTCTCCCGTGGCGATCGCTTCATGCAGACGCCGCGCGACCAGGTCCGGTGTCGATTTCGATGTGTCGCTTAACGAGGAAAGAAATTTCATTTGACCTCTATAATATAGATGTTAAATGTATAGCAGCTTAACATCTGGAAGACCATGCCGAACACAATCTTTTCTGCCAAGCCATCCTCGCCCGAAAACGCAGCCGTACACATCCTTGTCGTGGGCTCCCTGACGCCTCCCGATGTCAGTGACTACCTGAAAGGCGTCTTGCGCGAATTCTCCGACAGCGCTCTTTCCTCTCTTCGCCGCGCCAGTGGCGAGGTTCATTTCGTCGAGGCTTCGGCGCCGGATCGCGCGGCGACGTCGGCGCTCGAGGGGATGGACGGCCTGCTGGTCCTTGGCGGCGCCGACGCCGATCCGGCCTGCTACGGCCAACTCCGGGAGGTGGATACGATGTACGGCATCAATGCCGACGCCGACCGATTCGAGCTGGCGCTGCTTCGGGATGCCGCCGCGCGGGACGTGCCCGCCCTCGGTATCTGTCGCGGAATGCAGTTGATCAACATTTTGCACGGGGGGGATCTTGTGCAGGAGATCGGACCCGGAACCGTTCACAACGGCGCGGCCGATAATTCGATCATGGTTTCGCACCCGGTCACTTTAGTGCCCGGATCGCGACTTGATGCGATCTACGGTGGACGCTCGCTGTCGGTAAGATCGGGCCATCATCAAGCTGTCGCAAGTATCGGGGAGGGACTAGCGGTCACCGCCCGCGCCGAGGATGGCCTTGTCGAGGCGGTCGAGGCCAAGGGGTCGCACTGGATGGTGGGCGTGCAATGGCATCCCGAAGATCCGGAAGCGCCACCCGTCGATCTAGACCTGCTCATGGCCGGCTTCATCGATGCGGCGCGGCAGCGCAAGCGCGCATAACGGTACAATAATCCATTGAGATAGGGAGAAGATACATGAAACCGAACTTGTCTTTCGGCGCAGTTGCGCTGGCCGCATTTCTGGCGGGGCCGGCGCTGGCGGATGGCATCGCGCCGAACTACGGCAACTGCGCACCCACCGGTGAAGCAGGCTCGATCCACCTAAGCACCGTCGAGTCCGACACGCTGATCGTGGCCACCGTGCTGCCCAACCCGGGCTGGTACAACGGCGTTTCGCCCGTGGCTGTCCAGGATGGCTATGAATATTGCATGGCCGCCCAGATCGCTCACCGTGCGGGTCTGGCAAATCTCAAGCTCATGAACCTGGCGTGGGACCAGTACATCTCCGGCACGGCCAAGGGATACGATGTCGCTATCGCCTCGACCACCATCACCGATGCGCGCAAGCAGGTTTTTGACTTCAGCCGTCCCTACTTTGGCTCAAATCTCGGTGTGGCGGTCAAGGCCGGCACTGAGCTGACCGCGGAGACGCGTCGCAGCACGCGGATCGGCGTGCTCCAGGGGACCATGGGGTCGGACTGGGTCGTCAACACGCTGAAGCCAGAGACGCAGCCGGGGCTCTACCAATCGCAGCCGGACATGGTCGCCGCGCTGATGGCCGGTCAGGTGGACGCGATCATCTCCGACACCACACTGGTGCTCTCCGCCACCTCGGGCACCAGCGGCGCGATCAAGGTGATCGGCCAGTTCGAGTTGAACCAGGGCTACGGCGTAATTACATCCAAAGGCTCGGAAAACAGTGCCGTCGTCGATGCGGCCGTTGGCACGATGATCGAAGACGGCACGCTTGCCAATCTTTCGAACCGCTACCTGACCCCGCTGTTCGGGGCGGATCCCAATAGCATTCCGGTCTGGAAACTACCCTGATTTCGATCGCTGAAGGAGAGCGCATGACAACGCTGAGCCCCGCTCCGCGCAGTATGGGCCTTGCCGTGACCGCGACGGTCACGGCAGTTCTGCTGCTGTTATTCATAGGCGTCTTGGGCGGAACGGTGCGAAGCGGCATCACCTCCGCCGGCCTGAGCACCTTTAGCCTCGGCACCATCGTTGTGGGCCTTGTCGCAGGAACGCTGGCGCTGATGGCGGCACTATCGGCGTTTCACCTCTCGTTCCGTGCGGGCCGGAAAACCGCCGCCGGCGAAGTGCTGGAAGCCCGTGCCGCGGCGGCACAGTCCAGACAAAGCGCCTTCGTCACCTTCGGCTTCGCGCTGGCCGTCATCGTAGCTTTTGCCCTCATCCAGCTTTTGCTGATGAATGACGGCAACATCCAGCGAACCTTCCTGCAGTGGGAATTGATGCAGACCAGCGCCTGGGATGTGGCCAAGGCTTTTCTGGTCAATATCAAGCTGGCGCTGATATCGCAGGTGATCGTTCTGGCCTTTGGACTCGTGCTCGCGGTGGCGCGAATGGCGCCTGGGAGAGCCGGCGCGCCCCTACGCTTCATGGCGGTGGCCTATATCGACCTGATGCGCGCCGTGCCAGCGATCATCGTGCTCTACCTGATCGGTTTCGGCCTGCCACTGACCAATCTACCAATCGTTTCAAGCCTGTCGCCCGACTGGTTCGCGATCATGGCGCTTTCGTTGACTTACAGCGCGTATGTCGCCGAGATTTATCGCTCGGGCATCGCCTCGATCCATCCCTCACAATGGTCGGCAAGCCGGTCGCTCGGCTTCAGTTATCTCCAGACCCTGCGCTATTTCATCCTGCCGCAGGCGATCAGGCTCGTGATACCGCCACTGCTCAGCACCTTCATTGCCCTGCAGAAAGACACCTCGCTGGTCAACGTCATCGGCACGCTCGACGCCTTCAACCAAGCCAAATTCTACGCCTCATCCAGCTTCAACCTGTCTTCGGTGACAGTGGTGGCGATCCTGTTCGTGGTCATCACCATTCCGCAGACCCGCTATGTCGACTGGATGCTGGCACGGGCTGCCAAGCGCATGAAAGGCTGATCCCATGGCATTCATCGAAATCGACGGCCTGCGGAAGAACTATCACAGCAACGAGGTGCTGAAGGGCATCGATCTGCAGGTCGACCGCCATCAGGTGGTGACGCTGATCGGCGCCTCAGGCTCCGGCAAGTCGACGCTGCTGCGCTGCCTGAATGCGCTGGAAAGTATCGACGACGGCACGATCCGGGTGGACGGCGACGTGGTCTCCGGCCCGGGGGTCGACCTGAACCGGCTGCGTCGCAAGGTGGGTATGGTTTTCCAGTCCTTCAACCTGTTCCCGCATATGACGGTGGAGGAAAATATCGCCATCGGCCCGGTCAAACTCCTGAACGAAAGCCGTGGAACGGCACTGAAGCGCGCCCGCGAGCTGCTGGAGCGCGTTAATCTGGGACACCGGGCGCAATATTACCCCGATCAGCTTTCCGGCGGCCAGCAGCAGCGCGTCGCCATCGTCCGCGCCATCGCCATGCGACCGGAGGCACTGCTCCTCGATGAGATCACCTCGGCGCTGGATCCTGAACTGGTGGCGGAGGTGCTGAACATCGTGCGCGACCTGGCCCGGGATGGAATGACGATGATTCTTGCTACCCACGAGATGCAGTTTGCCCGCGAGGTCTCGGATCTGGTCGTCTTCCTGGAGCAGGGCAAATTGCTGGAGGCGGGGCCGCCGTCGCAAATATTCGGCAACCCAAAGGAGGAGCGCACGCGAGAATTTCTGCGGCAGATTATTGAGGCAGGACGGTTGTGATACAGCACAACTCGGTGCTGTTGGGGACCCCCGAACGTTGTCGCGCCAAGGTTTGGGGCTAGCGGAGCCTTGGCGGTCGTTGAAACGGCTCAACAGAAGCAGCCGTTTTACGCTGAAGCCGCCGGGTAGCCCCCTTGCAGTGCACCGCGCCGTGGTCAATTAGCCTTGAACGAGTGATCAGTCGCCGAACTGGCCGCCAGAAAAGAGGCCGAGCGTCGCCGCACTGGTGATGCTGAGAACTAAGGAAATCTCGAGCAGCGCCGCGGCTTCGCGAGCGGTAGGTCGGGGACGGCGTGTGATCGGCAAAGGTAAGGCTGGAGGTCGGTTCGCTGCGTTGCCGTTTCCACGCCATCAAAAGGTGCCGGGACGTGCCTTTCGGCGCCAAGCTGGGTCGATCCGCGTATGCCGGCGTTGGTGCAGCGACGACAGAGGCGATCCGTCGAGCGATACAAAATAGTCAAGAGAGCCTGAGGGCTCTGGCCAAGCGCTACGGCATCAAAGAGGCAGGCAAGATGATGGCGGCCCAGTTCCTGCGCAATCGCATCGCAGCCGTCCCCTACGCCATCCATACGGTGCTGATCGACAACGGCATCCAGTTCACCAACCATGCCCGGCACAAATACGCCCTCCACCATATCTTCGATCGCGTCTGCGACGAGAATGGCATCGAGCACAGGCTCACCAAAATCAATCATCCCTGGACGAACAGACAGGTCGAGAGGATGAACCGCACGATCAAGGACACAACCGTCAAGCGATTCCATTACGACAGCCACGATCAGTTACGTCGGCACCTTCAGGACTTCATCAACGCTTGCAATTTTGGCCGCAGACTCAAGACGCTGAAGGGCCTCACACCATACGAGTTCATCTGCAAACGATGGACTTCAGAGCCGGATCGATTCATCATCAATCCAATCCATCAAATGCCGGGACTAAACACCTAGAACCCTTCCAGCACGATCTTGCCCCTGGCCTTGCCGCTTTCGATCTCCGCATGGGCTTTCTTCAGGTTGGCGGCATTGATCGGCGAGAGGGTCTGCGTCACCGTCGTGCGGATCTTCCCGGCATCGATCAGGTCGGCGACGGCGCTCAGGAGTCTGCCTTGCTCGCCCATGTCCGGCGTTTCGAAAATCGAGCGCGTGAACATCAGCTCCCAATGGGTGGAAACCGCCTTGCGCTTGAAGCTCACGACGTCAAGCGTCGCCGGGTCGTCGATCAGCCCGAAACGCCCCTGCGGCGCGATAAGCTCGACGATCTCCTTCAGGTGCTGTTGGGTCTCGGTGATCGAGAAGACGAAGGCCGGCGCGCCGATGCCGAGCGCCGCCACCTCGGCCGCCAGCGGCTTCGAATGATCGATGACATGGTGGGCGCCGAGTTCCTTCACCCAGGTCTGCGTTTCCGGCCGGGACGCGGTCGCGATGACGGTGAGATCGGTGAGCGCGCGGGCGAGCTGGATGGCAATCGAGCCGACGCCGCCGGAGCCGCCGACGATCAGGATCGCATTGGCAGCCCCCGGCACCGGCTTCCTCACATCCAGCCGGTCGAACAGCATTTCCCAGGCGGTGATCGAGGTCAGCGGCAGGGCGGCGGCTTCGGCATCGCCGAGGCTTTTCGGCTTCCTGCCGACGATACGCTCATCGACGAGATGGAACTGGCTGTTGGCGCCGCGACGGATCAGCGAGCCGGCATAAAACACCGCATCGCCCGGCTTGAAGCCCGTGACATCGGCACCGGTCTCGACCACCCTGCCGACGGCATCCCAGCCGAGCACCTTCCATTCCCCCTCCGCCGGCGAGACATTCTTCCTGATCTTGGTATCGACCGGATTGACGGAGATCGCCTCGACCGCGACCAGCAGATCGCGCCCCGTCGCAACCGGACGCGGCAATTCGAGATCGACAAGGGCATCCTCCCGATCGATCGGGCCGGCAGATGTGTACCCGATGGCTTTCATGGTGCTTCCTTTCTCACGCGTTGATATGAGGCCAGTTTGCGCCTATAATCATTTTATGCAATACGCACAAAAACAGCCTATAGTGTCAGAAAGGATACTGTTATGGCCAAGGCGCGATACTCCCGGTTCGACTGCAGCCCCGGCTGCTCCGTCGAAGCCGCCATCGGGCTGATCGACGGCAAGTGGAAATCCGTGGTGATGTTTCATCTTCTCTCCGGCACGCTGCGCTTCAACGAAATCCGCCGCCATCTCGGCAGCGTCACCCCGCGCATGCTGACCAACCAGCTGCGGGAACTGGAAGATGACGGGCTGATCGAGCGCAAGGTCTACGCCCAGGTGCCGCCGAAGGTGGAGTATTCGCTCTCCCCGCTCGGCCGCAGCATGGAGCCGATCCTGTTGTCATTGAAGGTCTGGGGCGATGCCAATATCGGCCTCTACGGCAAGCCGCGCGGCCATGATCCACGCGAGCCTGCCCATGACGGCAGTCCCTCTCCACAGAGCATCCATGGCTGACACCGATATCGCCGACTTGACGAAGGCCGGCGGGCGCGCTCAAAGGGAGACGCGAGACATGAACCTTCCGAGACAACGATGAGGCAATCCCAGCAGGGTTATTTTCACGAGCGCATGACGATCACCGGTGATCTCGAACCAGGCTCCTTCCTGCCCTGGATCCGCCGCCATGCCGCCAAGCTCGGGCTTTCCCAGGAAATCTCGCATGCCGATAGCGAGCGCATCGAGCTTGAGCTTGAAGGCCCGCAAGAACTGATCGACATGATGGAAATGGGCTGCTCGCTCGGCCCCATCGACGTCTGGGTCGAGACCATCGAGCGCGAGCCGCTAGGCTTGTAAAACGCAGGACATGCTCGGCACTGCCGTCCTTATCTGGCGGCAGCGGCTTTCGCATATAAAAATCCTCCTCCACCGACAGGCGGGGAATACAATGGTTTACGGCTGCTCACGCATACCCGGTGTCGAATTTCGCACGTCGTCATCCTCCAGGTCGGTCTTGACGACATAGACATCGCCATGGGCGGATTGTTGCAGAGCCTCGCGGGCGGCACGTTTCGACGCGATTTCATCGGGATCGATACCCTTCTTGTCTTCGCGACCCCTCAGCTGGGCATCGCTCTCGATGGCCTGCTGATCTTCGATGTCGAGATTTCGGTCGGTGATACCAGACATGATGTGCTCCTTTGTTTCACCGGAACCAACGCCGCTTGGAAGGCTATGTTCCGAAACAATCGAAGGGCGAAGGGTTTTGTCATGGAACAGGACGCCCATGCGATATTTTCCGTGCAGCACCAGCGCGCCGGCGCTATAATGACGGCCTTCCCGACATCAGCAGATCCTATAACGTGTGCATGTTATTTAATCATTCTTGCCATTGCAGAATATTTATGCAACCGTGCGAGCCGCTGAACAGACGGACGACGCTTGGTGTGGCCCATCTTTAACCGGCAAAACATTGAAATTGTTCAGAAAGCTTACCCATGCATACCCTTCCGACCGGCTCCTGGACGCCAGTCGCGCTTTCCGCCGATCTGCCGGCGGGAACCGTTATTCCGGCACGTATCGCTGCCGGTTCGATTGCCCTCTGGCGCAGCGAAAGCGGGCGTCTCTCCGCATCCGCTGATCGCTGTCCCCATCGTGGCATGAGCCTGTCGCACGGTTTCGTGCGCGGCGAAAACCTGTCGTGCATCTATCATGGCTGGAGCTACGCCCGGAGCGGGAAATGCGTTCGCATTCCTGCTCATCCCGGCCTGGAGCCGCCGGAAACCATCCGCGCCAAGACCTTTACGGTCGAGGAAGCCGGTGGCGTGATCTGGGTCGCGACGGATGAAGCCACGACGACACCCCCTGCCCTCGAAGGCCTGACGCCGCTGCGCTCGATGACGACCAGTGCCGGCATCGCCGCAATCGAGGCCGCAGCCGGTGCAAAAGCAAGCGCCGAAGGGGTTGTCGTGCCAGCTGAAAATGCCGACACTCTCTGTCTTCTCGTGTCCGCCCGCGATGATGGACAGACGCTGATCCATGTACTCACCAAGGGCGAGACAAGCCCGGCGAGCCGCATCGCCGCATCGCGTGCTGCGGAAAACCTGCGCCGCGCCGTCGAGGATCTTCAGAAGAAGGGGATCGCAGCATGAGCATTCAGGCGATGATCGACGAATGGTATCCAGTGGGCATCTTCGGCCAGCTTGATGCTGCTGGCCGCAACACCATGCTGATGGGCGAGCCCATTGTTGTTGCCAAAGACGCCGAAGGCAATGCGAGGGTGACGGGCGGCAACGGCCGCTTGCTGCCGGTCAAGGTGCGCTACGGCCATGTCTGGACCTCGCTCGGCGAGCCGAAGAAAGACCTTTTCCCGATCCCCGAGGCAGATCAGCCCGGCCGCCGTTTCGTCGATGTCGGTGTTGTCCGCGTGCGTTGCTCGCCGCTGAGGGCCGTCGAGAACTTCCTCGATGTCGCCCATTTCCCCTTCGTGCACACCGATATCCTCGGCGCCGAGCCGCATACGGAAGTGCAGAACTACAAGGTGGAAATCCGCGAGGACGTGGATGAAGTCTGGGCGACGCAGGTGAAATTTTACCAGCCGCAGGCGGCGAAATCCGCAAGCGGCGGCATCACCACGGAATATATGTACCGCGTCGCCGCCCCGACCTGCACCGTGCTCTACAAGACCTGCCCCCCGCGCCCGAGCGAGTGGGACGTGATCACGCTGTTCGTGCAGCCGCTGACGGAAGAGCTCTGCGACGTCTGGCCGTGGATGGCGCTGTTCGATGACGAGACGTCGATGACCGACCTCATCCATTTCCAGCAGACGATCTTCCTGCAGGACCGCTCGATCCTGGAAAATCAGATCCCGCGTCTCCTGCCGCTCGATCCCGGCATGGAAATTCCCACACGGGCGGACCTGACCTCGATTGCCTATCGTCGCTGGCTGAAGCGCCACAACTATACCTATGGCGCGCAGCTGGTGGCCCAATAATGAAGCTCTACGACTACATCCTCTCGCCCAGCTGCTACAAGGTTCGCCTGATGGCGGCGCTGACCGGCGTCAAGCTCGACCTCCGTCCCGTCGATTTCCATCCCGGCCTGGAGCATCGCGGCCCCGAGCTGCTGGCGCTCAACCCGGCAGGCTCGATCCCGATCCTCGAAGACGGCGATCTGATCCTCATCGAATCCTCGGCGATCCTCGTCTATCTCGCGGCGCAAGCGGCCCCTGAGTGGCTGGCAGGCACGAAACCGGCAGAGGCCGCGCGGGTACAGCAATGGCTGTCCTTCTCCGGCCGCCTGACGGCAAATCTCGGCGGCGCGCGGCTGCACGAAATGCTGCTGCGCCCTGGCGATATCGGCGCGCTGCAGGCGCAGGGCATCGCGGCGCTGCGCGAACTCGAAGCCGGGCTTGTCGAACAGAACCTGCGCGGCGAACGCTTCCTTGCGGCAGACCGGCCGACGGTCGCCGACGTCGCCTGCTTTCCCTATGTGGCGCTGGCGCCGGATGGTGGCGTGTCGCTCGATCCCTACCCGGCGATCCGCCTGTGGTCGCGGGCGCTGCGTTCGCTTAATGGCTTTATCGAAATGCCGGGCATTCACCGGCTGCATGAACTGAAGGCCGAGCCCACGGTCGAGGAAAGCAAGGCATGAGCGGATATCTCCTAAAAAACTGCGCGGCCGTGGTCGTCGATGAGGGAAAGGGGCCGATCGTCAGACGCAATGTCGATCTGCTGACCGATGGTCCGGCGATCAAGGCGATCGGTGAAAACCTCGTCGCCCCGGCAGGCGTCGCGGTTCAGGATGCGACCGGCTGGTTCGTCTATCCCGGCCTCGTCAACACCCACCACCACTTCTTCCAGTGCTTCGTGCGCAACCGCGCCGATCTCGACTGGACCAAGCTCTCGGTCATCGAGTGGCTGGACAAGATCTATCCGATCTTTTCGCAGCTCAACGAGGAATGCTTCTATCACTCCTCCGTCACCGCCATGGCCGAGCAGATCAAGCACGGCTGCACCACCGCCTTCGATCACCAGTATAATTTTCCGCGCCATGCCGGAAAGCGGCTGATCGACCGCCAGTTCGAGGCGGCCGACCTGCTCGGCATGCGCTTCCACGCCGGCCGCGGCGGCAACACGCTCCCGAAATCCGAGGGATCGACCATTCCCGACGAGATGCTGGAAACGACCGACGAGTTCATCGCCGATTGCGCCCGTCTGATCGACACCTATCACGACACCAGTCCCTTCAGCATGCGTCAGGTCGTCGTCGCGCCCTGCCAGCCGGTGAACTGCTACCGCGAGACCTTCGTGGAATCGGTCGCGCTTGCCCGCGACAAGGGTGTCTTGATGCACACCCATGTCGGCGAAGGCGAAAGCCCGGTCATCCTCGCCCGCCACGGCAAGCGCACCGTCGATTATCTCGAAGAGATCGGCTTTGCCGGCAAGGACGCTTTCTACGCCCATTGCTGGGAACTGACCCATGACGAGCTGCGGACGATGGCGGCGAGCGGCACGGGCGTCGCCCATTGCCCGGAACCCGTCTATCTCGTCGGCGCCGAAGTCACCGATATCCCGGCCATGGCCGCCCTTGGCGTGCGCGTCGGCCTCGGCTGCGATGGTGCGGCCTCCAACGACAATTCCAACCTGATGCACTGCCTGCATTCGGCCTACATGCTGCAATGCCTCGTCGCTTCGAGCCGCAGTCATCCGGTTCCGCCGCCGGTCGATTTCCTCGGCTATGGCACGACGGGCGGC
>JAVBSF010000004.1:0-10387 GCA_031556925.1 Pararhizobium sp. | reverse complement strand
TCTCCCCAGCGGGGAGAAGATGCCCGAAGGGCAGATGAGGGGGCCTTCGCCGCGAATTCGGAACCAGCCCCCCTCATCCGGCCCTGCGGGCCACCTTCTCCCCGCTGGGGAGAAGAGGGAGCAAGCCGCAATCCCTCGCCCGACCATTCCACCTTTTTCCAATTTCAGACTAGCAACAGCCAGCCCCCACAATCAAAGCGAAATCCACCTTTGCGGCGCCTATGTTTTTTATTGATTGATGGATCAATCAAAAATAACATACCGGTCAATCAAGGGGAAAGATCATGCCGAAAATCGGGATGGAACCGGTGCGCCGCAGGGCGCTGGTGGATGCCGCGCTGCAGGTGATCGGCGATCAGGGCACGTTGTCCGTCACCATGTCGGATATCGCCCGCAAGGCCGGTGTCTCCCCTGCCCTTGCCCATCATTATTTCGGCTCCAAGGAGCAGCTGCTGACGGAGACCATCCGCTTTCTGCTGCGCCAGTTGCGCAATGATACGGTGCGCGCGCTGCAGGCGGCCGAGCATCCCCGCGCAAGAATTTCGGCGATCATCCGCGTCAGCTTTCAGGCCGATCAGTTCGCGCCGGAAACCATCGCCGTCTGGCTCGCCTTCTATTCCGAAGCGCAGCGTTCGGAGGCGACGCGGCGGCTCTTGGTGATCTATGCGCGGCGGCTGCATTCCAATCTCGTCGATAGCCTGAAGCAGCTCTGTTCCGTAGGCGACGCGCACCGCATCGCAGAGGGAACAGCGGCGATGATCGACGGGCTTTATATTCGCCGTGCGCTCGGCTCCTCACCGGTTACGGCGGAAGCCTCGATGCGCCTCACCGACGATTACATCACGCTCAATCTCCAGGCGCTTTCCCGCCTGGCCGATACTGACAAAGGACATGCCGCATGACCACCGGGCGACCCAATATCCTGATCATCATGGTCGACCAGCTGAACGGAAAGCTCTTTCCCGATGGCCCGGCGGAGTTCCTGCATGCGCCGCATATGAAGGCGCTGGCAAAGCGCTCGGCCCGCTTTCGCAACAACTATACCTCCTCGCCGCTCTGCGCGCCCGCCCGCGCCTCGATGATGGCCGGACAATTGCCGAGCCGCACGCGGGTCTATGACAATGCCGCCGAATATATCTCCTCGATACCGACTTATGCTCATCACCTGCGCCGCGCCGGCTATTACACGGCGCTCTCCGGCAAGATGCACTTCGTCGGGCCGGACCAGCTGCATGGTTTCGAGGAGCGGTTGACGACCGACATCTACCCCGCCGATTTCGGCTGGACGCCGGATTATCGCAAACCCGGCGAGCGCATCGACTGGTGGTATCACAATCTCGGCTCCGTCACGGGTGCCGGGGTGGCCGAAATCACCAACCAGATGGAATATGACGACGAGGTCGTCTTTCTCGCCAACCAGAAGCTTTACCAGCTTTCCCGCGAGCAGGACGACACCGAGCGCCGCCCCTGGGCGCTGACCGTCTCCTTCACCCATCCGCACGACCCGTATGTGGCGCGCAAAAAATTCTGGGATCTCTACGAGAATTGCGATCACCTGCTGCCGGAAGTCGGCGACATTCCGCTGGCCGAGCAGGACCCGCATTCGCAGCGCATCATTCATTCCTGCGACTACAAGAATTTCGCAGTGACGGAAGACAATATCCGCCGCTCGCGCCGCGCCTATTTCGCCAATATCTCTTATCTGGACGAGAAGGTCGGCGAGCTGATCGACACGCTCACGCGCACCCGCATGCTGGACGACACCATCATCCTGTTCTGCTCCGACCATGGCGATATGCTGGGCGAGCGCGGGCTGTGGTTCAAGATGAACTTCTTCGAAGGCTCGGCCCGCGTGCCGCTGATGGTCGCCGGGCCTGGCATCACGCCGGCCCTGCATCTGGCGCCGGTTTCCAACCTCGATATCCTGCCGACGCTCTGCGAGCTCGCCGGCATCTCCCTGGAAGAAATCATGCCGTGGACCGATGGCGAAAGCCTCGTGCCGGTGATCAACGGCACGGAGCGCACCTCGCCCGTCATCATGGAATATGCGGCGGAAGGCTCCTATGCCCCGCTCGTCTGCATTCGCGAAGGCAAGTGGAAATATATCCACTGCGCTCTTGATCCCGACCAGCTGTTCGACCTCGACGCCGATCCGCTGGAGCTGACCAATCTCGCCGGCACCGCGGCGCATGCGCCGACGTTGCGCGCCTTCCAAGAAATGCGCGATGCGCGCTGGGACATGGAAGCCTTCGACGCCGCCGTGCGCGAAAGCCAGGCGCGGCGCTGGATCGTCTACGAGGCGCTGCGCAACGGCTCCTATTACCCCTGGGATTACCAGCCGCTGCAGAAGGCATCCGAGCGCTACATGCGCAACCACATGAACCTCGACAATCTCGAAGAGACCAAACGCTATCCACGCGGGGAATAAGACAATGCGCGCACAACCCAAGGCTTCCCACTTCATCGACGGCGAATATGTCGAGGATACCGACGGCACCGTCTTCGAAAGCATCTATCCCGCCACCGGCGAGGTGATCGCGCGGCTGCATGCCGCAACGCCCGCCATCGTCGAAAGGGCGATTGCGGCGGCCAAACGAGCCCAGCCGGACTGGGCCGCGATGAGCCCGACGGCGCGTGGGCGCATCCTCAAGCGCGCCGCAGACATCATGCGGACACGCAACCGCGAGCTTTCCGAACTGGAAACACTCGATACGGGCAAGCCAATCCAGGAAACCATCGTCGCCGACCCGACCTCGGGCGCCGACAGCTTCGAGTTTTTCGGCGGCGTCATCGCCACCGCGCTGAACGGCGACTACATTCCGCTCGGCGGCGATTTCGCCTATACCAAGCGGGTGCCGCTCGGCGTCTGTGTGGGCATCGGCGCCTGGAACTATCCGCAGCAGATCGCCTGCTGGAAAGGGGCGCCCGCGCTCGCCGCCGGCAATGCCATGGTCTTCAAGCCTTCGGAAAACACGCCGCTCGGCGCGCTGAAGATCGCCGAAATCCTTGTTGAAGCCGGTCTGCCCAAGGGCCTCTACAACGTCATCCAGGGCGACCGGGAAACCGGGCCGCTGCTCGTCAACCATCCCGATGTCGCCAAGGTTTCGCTGACCGGCTCGGTGCCGACCGGCCGCAAGGTGGCGGCGGCGGCTGCAGGTCACCTGAAGCATGTGACGATGGAACTCGGCGGCAAGTCGCCGCTGATCGTCTTCGACGACGCCGATCTGGAAAGCGCCATCGGCGGGGCGATGCTCGGCAATTTCTATTCCACCGGACAGGTCTGCTCCAACGGCACCCGCGTCTTCGTGCAGAAGGGTGTCAAGGACAGGTTCCTGTCCCGCCTGAAAGAGCGCACCGAAGCCATCGTCATCGGCGACCCCATGGACGAGGCGACGCAGCTCGGCCCGATGGTCTCACGCGCCCAGCTCGACAAGGTTTTCTCCTATGTCGAGAAGGGCAAGGCCGAGGGCGCGACGCTGCTCACCGGCGGCGGCATTCCGAACTCCGTTTCGTCCGAAGGCACCTATATCCAACCGACCGTCTTCGCCGACGTCACCGACACGATGACCATCGCCCGCGAAGAGATCTTCGGGCCTGTGATGTGCGTGCTCGATTTCGAACATGAGGAAGAGGTGATCGCACGGGCCAATGCGACCGAATTCGGCCTTTCGGCCGGCGTCTTCACATCGGACATGACCCGCGCCCACCGCGTGATCGACCGGTTGGAAGCCGGCACGCTGTGGATCAACACCTACAATCTCGCCCCGGTCGAAATCCCCTTCGGCGGCTCCAAGCAATCCGGCTTCGGTCGCGAAAACTCGGTGGCGGCGCTGGAGCATTATTCCGAGCTGAAGACGGTGTATGTCTCCATGGGTAAGGTCGAGGCGCCGTATTGATTATGTGAAATCATCTTCGCTTTTCAGGCGATGATCCCGACGCACATTCTGGTGCTCAAAGTAATCTTTCAAAGGAACATCAGCCGCTTTTGTCTTGAAAGGATGACGCGATTTAAGATCAGCAGATGAAAGTTGGCAGATTGCTTCAACGGCTTCGTCGTCGGTCAGGCTATTAACGGCAACCTTTGCCAGATGTCGGCCTCTTCTATTGGATTGGGCTTTGAAGAGTGGAATAGCCTTACGGCGAGACTTGTTATTTTCGCCGTAAGCGTCCCGGCAATCACGTTCAAGCGAATTTTGCTTGTCTTTCGGCGGAGAGCGCGTCTCCCGAGTCTGCTTATCACTCATTCGTCACCTCACAACTGGAGGTGTAACACGACCGCAAATTTGAAACAACGATCGGCTTGCCGGCGATTAGACAGGTACATTCTATGAAGAACGCAGACTTCATCATCATCGGCTCCGGCTCGGCCGGTTCGGCCATGGCTTACCGGCTTTCCGAGGATGGCAGGAACACCGTCATGGTGCTGGAATATGGCGGCTCGGATGTCGGGCCGTTCATCCAGATGCCGGCGGCGCTTGCCTGGCCGATGAGCATGAAGCGCTACAACTGGGGTTATCTCTCCGAGCCCGAGCCGAACCTCAACAACCGCCGCATCACAGCACCGCGCGGCAAGGTCATCGGCGGCTCGTCGTCGATCAACGGCATGGTCTATGTGCGCGGCTCGGCGGAGGATTATACCCGCTGGGAAGAGGCCGGCGCCAAGGGCTGGGGCTATGCCGACGTGCTGCCCTACTTCAAGCGCATGGAAAGCTCCCATGGCGGCCAGGATGGCTGGCGCGGCACCGACGGGCCGCTGCATGTGCAGCGCGGGCCGGTGAGGAACCCGCTGTTCAAGGCCTTTATCGAGGCCGGCCGCGAGGCGGGCTTCGAGACGACCGAGGATTATAACGGCGAAAAGCAGGAAGGGTTCGGCCTGATGGAGCAGACCATCTGGAAATCCCGCCGCTGGTCCGCCGCCAATGCCTATTTGAAGCCGGCGCTGAAGCGGCCGAATGTCGAGCTGGTGCAGTGCTTTGCCCGCAAGATCGTCATCGAGAACGGCCGCGCCGTCGGGGTCGAGATCGAGCGGGGCGGCAGGATCGAAATCGTTCGCGCCAATCGCGAGGTCATCGTCGCGGCGTCGTCCTTCAATTCACCGAAGCTGCTGATGCTCTCGGGCATCGGCCCGGCGGCGCATTTGAAGGAAATGGGCATCGAGGTGAAGCTCGACCGGCCGGGCGTCGGCGCAAACCTGATGGATCATATGGAATTCTATTTCCAGCAGGTGTCCTTGAAGCCGGTGTCGCTCTATTCGTGGCTGCCGTGGTTCTGGCAGGGGGTTGCGGGGGCGCAATGGCTGCTTTCCGGCACCGGGCTCGGCGCTTCCAACCAGTTCGAGAGCTGCGCCTTCGTGCGTTCGGCGCCGGGCGTCAAGCAGCCGGATATCCAGTTCCACTTCCTGCCCGTCGCCATCTCCTATGATGGCAAGGCGGCGGCGAAAAGCCATGGATTCCAGGTGCATGTCGGCTACAACCACTCGAAGTCGCGCGGCAATGTCACGCTGGCCTCGTCCGATCCGATGGCCGATCCCGTGATCCGCTTCAACTATATGAGTACCGAGGAAGACTGGGTGAAGTTCCGCCATTGCGTGCGGCTCACCCGCGAAATCTTCGGCCAGAAGGCCTTTGACCAGTTCCGCGGGCCGGAAATCCAGCCGGGCGAAAACGTGCAGACCGACGACCAGATCGACGCCTTCCTGCGCGAGCATCTGGAAAGCGCCTATCACCCCTGCGGCACCTGCAAGATGGGATCGAAGGACGATCCGATGGCGGTGGTGGACCCGGAAACGCGGGTGATCGGCATCGACGGCCTGCGCGTGGCGGATAGCTCGATCTTCCCGGATATCACCTACGGCAACCTCAACGGCCCCTCGATCATGACCGGCGAAAAGGCCGCCGACCATATCCTGGATAAGCAGCCGCTCCCCCGCTCCAACCAGGAGCCGTGGATCAATCCGCGCTGGGCGGTGAGCGATCGGTAGTCAGCGCTGGTAGGGAACGCGAACACCGGGATGATCTTCGGGAAAATCCTTGGTGTTACGCGTGACCAGTAGCAATCCGCTGGTTTCTGCCGTCGCCCAGATGATCGCGTCCGGCAATTTGATGCGATGTTCACGCCGTAACCGAACTGCGGCTTCAGCCACAGTGGCATCAACGGCAATGATGCGAAAGCGGTCGAGAAAACCTCGTGTTGCAGCCTCGACATCACTGCGCGCGCCGATCAGCACCTCCATCCATGTGATGATACTGATCGAAGGGGTGTCGAAGCGCGCCAGTTCATCGCGCGCTTCGGTCACGGCATTGAGGTAGTCGATCAGGATATTGGTGTCGAACAGCGCCTTCACCATTCACTTCGAACCTTTTCCTGATACTCGAGGCCATCGACGGCTTCGTCACCCCAAAGGCCGAAAGCATCGTCCTCCTTGCCGCGCTCGCGGCCCAGGAAATCGTCCACGGCCTTACGGATCAGGGAAGCCCGCGAAACATTCGCGCTTCTGGCCATTCGATCCAGAGCCTTCAGTTCCGCCTCGCCGATATCTATCAGGGTTCGCATGATTTTCTCCATGGAGGAATTGGATATGTATATCATATATACGATATCGCTTCGAGTCCTCTGCCATCCAGCCTCGCCTCCGGCGACAAACTTGAGCAAAACGCAAGCATACCCTAAAGTAGATCATTGCAATGGGAGAGCCGCCATGCGCCTGCTTGTCACCATCTTGCTTCTGTTCTTTTCGACATTACCGCTTCGCGCCGAAGAGCGGCAGCTTGTTCCCGGCACCAGCTGGAGCATCGTCCCGCCACCCGGCTTCACGCTGGAGCGCAATCCGATGACGGCGTTCCGGCATCCGACAAAGGCGATGGTGACCATCATGCAGATGCCGATGGACAAGCTTACCCTCGCCGATCTCGGCAAGGTCGGAGACATCTCCGGCACCGGCGGCAACATAACGAAGATTACCGCCCTTTCCGAACTCACCGTCGCGGGCCGCACTGCCTTTCTGATGAAGGGGCATATGATCGAGCGCGATACGGAGATGATCAGCCTGTTCATTATCGGGGAAACGAATATCGGCATGGTCATCGCGTCGGTGCCGAGTTCGCAGGCCGGTACGGTCAGTGTCGCCATGCTGGAAGAGGCGGTCAAAACCGCGCAGGAGGTGCCGCAGAGCATGGAGCAGCGCATAGAGGCCCTGCCCTATCGCTTCGGCGATCTCGCCGGGCTACGGGTCGCGGAATTGCTCGTCGGCTCGTTTACGGTGATCACCGATGGCCCGAGCGCCAAGTTCAACGAGGATTTCGATCAGATCTACGCCCTCGTCTTCGCCATGACGGGCCAGAACTATACGCTCGAGGTGCGGCGCGATGGCGAAGCCGCGCGCCAGCGCATCCTGCAGGAATATCCGGACGCCACGATCCTCGGAACCACCATGCGCGACAGCCCCAAGGGCAATGTGCTGGAGGTGAGTTACACACGGCAGCCCGAGGGCGCCCGGAAACTGCTCGGCGGCACCGCCTGGTTCCGGGCCGATGGCCCGGCCATGCTGCTGATGATCACGCAATATCCGACGGGCGGCGGACCGGCGAATTACGATCGGCTTGCCAAGGTGCGGGATGCCATCGAGATGAAGTGAGACGGTTTCGTCCCGTTTGTATACCCCCTCACCCGCTCATCATGTGGCAGTGCCTGCATCCGGGCCAATAGCGGACACATCTTACGCTTTCCTGCAATATCGCTTTAGCGCTTCGTTGCCGTTTCCAATCTCGCTCTTGTCGATCTCTAGGATCTTGAAGCGCTCCCGGTATTTGTTCCGGAGATCGTTGAACATACCGATGGCAGTCGCGTCCATTTCGGCGATTTTGCCAGCAACGTTGTCCAAGTCGCGCTCTAAATCTCTAATGAGAATTTCGGTGGTGCCCTGCTTGATCAGCAAGGCGGTGTACTCTGCAACTATCGATTTGCAGTCATCATTTTTGAACTCGGCATTCGTGAGGCTGGGGAGCGAAACTATTATTGAAGCGACCACTGAAAATAAAACAACGCGCACGATCAAATCTCCCGCTTTGCGATCTACTGTCGGTAGAAAAACCACGGCCGCAATTACAGGTCCGTTAAGATCAATAGCCCATCTGTGCAACGTCGACCTGCTTCCACCCGCGCAGAGCGAGGAGCAAACGAGCAGTCCTAACAGTGATGCCTCGACCTTATAGCGCCACTCCCAACGGCGTTCCGCGTTGGCTTCAAGCTTACCCCTATTAATCTATAATTTTTATATATTTCCTTATTTATTTCACGCACATTTCTGCCATATTCTTTCATCCGCCGAGAATAGAGAGATATTTGCTCTTCCCCGGCGGCATTAGAAATCCGTTTTCCTGTCTTTTCACGGTGCTGGCTGCGATATTCCGCGGACAACATCAGGATTTCTGTTTCCATGGCATCCCATCCGCTTGAAACCGCCGCACAGGCATTGAGCTTGACGCTCGAAGGTCTCGACCTTTCGGGCCGGCTGGCTTTTGTCGCAGCCCTCGAAGGCAAGGCGGTGTTCACCACCAGCCTCGGCATCGAGGATCAGGTCATCACGGCGGCGATCGCGAACGGCAAGCATGACATCGAGGTCTCGACGCTCGAAACCGGCCGCCTGTTCAACGAGACCGTCGCGCTCATCGACAAGACCGAGGAAACCTACGGCATTCTCATCCGCCGCTTCTATCCGGAGCAGGACGATATCGATGCCTATGCCGCCAGGTATGGCCTCAACGGCTTTTACGACAGCGTCGAAGCGCGCCACGCCTGTTGTGGCGTGCGCAAGCTGAAGCCGCTTGCGCGCGCCCTCGAAGGGGCATCCTTCTGGATCACCGGCCTCAGACGCGGCCAGTCCGGCAATCGCGCGGAAACACCGTTTGCCGAGGCCGATCTCGAACGCGGCATGATCAAGGTCAACCCGCTGGCCGACTGGTCGAACGATGTGATGACGGCCCACGTGGAAGCCGAGAACATCCCGGTCAATCCACTGCACAAGCGCGGTTACCCCTCGATCGGCTGCGAGCCCTGTACCCGCGCCATCAAGCCGGGCGAACCCGAACGTGCCGGCCGCTGGTGGTGGGAAAACGACGAGAAGCGCGAATGCGGTCTTCACGTCGCCGAAGCAGCTTCCGCCATCCCGCAATCTCCCCTTCCCGCGAGCAGCATCGCGCGATAACCGCGCGAACCTCGCCTTCCAGATACTCCCGGAGACTTGAAATGCCCCTGACCCTTCCGGAAACGGAACTGCATAATCCGCAGACCTCGAAGACACCGCTCGATCCGCACCTGAAGGCGCTGGAGAACGAGGCGATCCACATCTTCCGCGAGGTGGCCGCCGAGTTCGACAAGCCGGTCATGCTCTATTCGATCGGTAAGGATTCGTCCGTGCTCCTGCATCTGGCCCGCAAGGCCTTCTATCCCGGCCGTGTTCCCTTCCCGCTCCTGCACGTCAATACGGGCTGGAAGTTCCCGGAGATGATCGCGTTCCGCGACGAGATCGCCAAGCGCTACGACCTCGACCTGATCGAACACAAGAACCCGCGCGGCGCGGCCGAAAACATCACCCCGTTCACCCATGGGTCGGCGCTCTATACCGATATCATGAAGACCGAGGCCCTGCGCCAGGCGCTCGACGCCGGCCAGTACGACGCGGCCTTTGGCGGCGCGCGGCGCGACGAGGAAGCCAGCCGCGCCAAGGAGCGCATCTACTCGTTCCGCACGCCGGACCATAAATGGGATCCGCGCAACCAGCGTCCGGAACTCTGGAGCATCTACAACGGCATGATCCGCAAGGGTGAAAGCGTGCGCGCCTTCCCGCTGTCGAACTGGACCGAAGTCGATATCTGGCGCTACATCCAGGCGGAAGACATTCCACTGGTGCCGCTCTACTACGCCGCCAAGCGCAAGTTCGTCGAACGCGACGGCATGCTGGTCTGGGCCGAGGATCCGCGCTTCGAGCCGCTGCCGGGCGAACAGATCCAGGAAGACAACATCCGCTTCCGCACCCTGGGCTGCTGGCCGCTGACCGGCGCCATCCGCTCCGACGCCAAGACACTCGACGACGTCATCGCCGAACTCGAAATTGCAACCGTTTCCGAACGTCAGGGCCGCGCCATCGACCGCGACCAATCCGGCTCGATGGAAAAGAAAAAGCGCGAAGGATACTTCTGATGACCGTTTCCGCTACCGCCCAAGCCGCCGCTACACAGACCGAGACCGGTGCTGCCACCATCACCGCCTTTCCTGCCGCTGACGCCCAGCGCCAGCCGCGCGATACGCGTCCGCTGCGCCTCATCACCTGCGGCAGCGTCGATGACGGTAAGTCGACCCTCATCGGCCGCCTGCTCTGGGATACCAAGGC
>JAVBSF010000212.1:0-4796 GCA_031556925.1 Pararhizobium sp. | reverse complement strand
AATCATGAACCACATTCGCGCCCGCCATCTTCCGGTGGAGCGCAATGGCCGTCTGGTCGGGATCGTCTCGATCGGTGACGCGGTTCGCCGGCATATCACGGTGATCGAGCGGGAGGCCGAGGAGATCAAGGCCTATATCGCCGGCTGATCCGGATGGAGGAATGAACAAAGGGCGCGCCGTCTTCCGGCGCGCCCTTTTGTTTGGTGCGTTGGCACCTTCGCTTAGAGCATTTCCGCTTCGCACTTTTCCTGGAATTGCTCAGCGGATCATCACGTCTTGCAGGCGCTTGAGTTCGCCGAGCTTGGCCTTGGTTTCATGATAGCCGCGATCGATGGCTTCGCCGGCGCGGTGGAATTCCGAAAGGCCGATATCACTGAGCTTCGGATGCAACTGCAGGTCCGGCGGATCACCGGCGAGGCGGGCGCGGGAAATGCGGTCCTGAATGATGTTGAAGGCCTGCACCATGACGCTGGTCATGCCGAGCTTCGTGGCCGTATCGGGCTGCTGCTTCGGCTGCGGATCGACGGCCTGATTGACCGCGCGATGCTTGATGACGGCGGAGCGGCCATAGAGATCATAATGCAGATTGACGGCGACGACGAGCTGTTCTTCATGGGCGCGGCAGACGGAGACCGGAACCGGATTGACCAGCGCGCCGTCGACCAGCGTACGGTTGTTGCATTTGATCGGCTCGAAAATGCCGGGCAGGGCATAGGAAGCACGGATGGCGGTGATGAGAGAGCCTTCGCCGATCCAGACCTCGTGGCCGGTGTTGACCTCGGTCGCAACCGCGACGAAGGGACGGTCGAGGCTTTCGATGGCTGTTTCCTGCAGATGTTCCTGCATGCGCTTGGTGAGCCTCAGGCCCCCGAGCAGGCCGCCGCCGCCGATGGCGAAATCGAGAAGACCGGCGATGCGCCGCATCGTCAGCGAACGGGCAAAGGTTTCGAGTTCGTCGAGCTTGCCTGCGAGATAGCAGCCGCCGACGAGAGCGCCGATCGAGGTGCCGGCGATCATGCCGACCTCGATGCCTTCCTCGTCCAGTGCCCGCAGCACGCCGATATGGGCCCACCCACGGGCCGCACCGCCGCCAAGGGCAAGCGCGATACGGGATTTGGCGGGCTTGGTCTCCATTGGAGGTTCCTGGGGCTGGCCGAGGGAGGGGCCGCCGGGCGCCGAAGCGTCGGCCGTGGTGGCGCTACGATTAAATGTCCAGTTCAACATCCGGCACCTCCATGCCGCAGACTTGATTGCTACGCCCGATAGTGTCTGCCGCTTTCTGGCGGCGAGGATGATATCGGTCAGGCAAATCTGCGTTGTTACCGGTTTTCCCGCTGTATCCGGGGGAACCGCCCCGCATTGCCTCAGATTACGCGCTCAGCTGGTTGCGAATTCGTGAATCCTCGCCAAAACCGCTCCGAAAAGCGTCAGATGCTTAATTTTTGCCGTAGATTTCGTCCGGGTGGAAGTGAATCCTGTCGTCGGTGATCGTGACTTTAGCCGTATCGCCGTCTTTCTCGACGGTTCGATAAAAGCAGGAGCGGCGGCCGGTGTGGCAGGTGGCATCATGGCCGGCGACCCTGACCTTCAGCCAGATGGCATCCTGATCGCAATCCGTGCGCAACTCGACGACGGTCTGCAGGTTTCCGGACGTCTCGCCCTTCTTCCAGAGTTTTTTGCGCGAGCGGCTATAATAGTGGGCAATACCCGTTTCGATGGTCAGCGCCAGCGCTTCATCGTTCATATGGGCGACCATCAACAGTTCTCCGTCTCCGGCATCGGTGACGACGGCCGTGATCAGTCCGTTCACGTCGAAACGCGGCGTAAAGGCGCCGCTCGCTTCAAGCTGCGCCTTGTCGCCGGAGGGGGCATTGAAAGCAATGGTCATCGTCAGCTCCGTCACCGGAGCTTACCGGAAGCCCCGAAGCATAGTCATGAAACGCGCCTGTTCGGCGGGCTCGCTCTTGAAGGCACCGGTAAAGGTCGTCGTCAGGGTTGTCGAGCCCTGCTTCTGGACACCGCGCATCGCCATGCACATATGTTCGGCTTCGATCATCACGGCAACGCCGCGCGGCTGCAGCGTATCGTCGAGCGCCTTGGCGATCTGGGCGGTCATGGTTTCCTGCGTCTGCAGGCGGCGACCGTAGATTTCGACGACGCGCGCGATCTTGGAGAGGCCGAGAACGCGACCGTTCGGCAGATAGGCGACGTGGGCCTTGCCGATGATCGGCACCATATGGTGTTCGCAGTGCGAGAAGAATGGGATGTCCTTGACAAGAACGATGTCGTCATAGCCGCCGACTTCATCGAAGGTGCGGCCGAGCACGTCTTCCGCTGCCTGGTCGTAGCCGGAGAAAAGTTCCTTGTAGGCTTTGGCCACGCGGGCAGGGGTATCGAGAAGTCCCTCGCGTGTCGGGTCGTCGCCGGCCCAGCGTAGAAGAACGCGTACGGCGTCCTCGGCTTCTTTCTGGGTCGGTCGGCTGTCGGCACCGGAAAGTGCCGGAAAATTCTTGACGATGGCGTCCATAAATGGCCCCTTGCTGAACGCGGGTTACGCGACGTTTATCTTTTCGGACAACTCGCCACTGACCATTCACCTGACGCACTTGCAGGTCTTGGTTTCCGTTGGCGGGCTCCGGGGCTTTCAGATTTGCAGAGGTTAAGGGCTCTGGATCATCCGGCACGGTTTCCCAAACAACAGGCGACGGTTTGGCCTTGCCAAGCTGTCGCCCCCACACGACATAGCATATAGTAGGCAGCGACCCATGTGAAAGAGGCGGAATGGGAGACGCTGTGTTTTTTTCCCATATACAATGGAAAATCATGCGAAGATTGCCTGAAAACGCGCAAAAAGAACCGGATAGCGCCGAATGATGGACGACATCTACAACAGCCGAATTCTCGAATTTGCCGGCAACATCCCGCGGATCGGCGCTCTTAAGGATGCCGACGCCGATGCTCAGGCCTATTCAAAGCTCTGTGGATCGAAGGTGCGCGTCTATATAAAAATGGACGGAGATACGGTGAGCGACTTCTCCCATGAGCTCAAGGCCTGTGCTCTGGGGCAGGCTTCTTCTTCCGTCATGGCGCGTCATGTCGTCGGCGCGACGGTTGCTGAAATTCGGCAAGCCCGCGAGGATATGCTTGCCATGCTGAAGGCGGACGGCGAGGGGCCTTCCGGGCGTTTCGAGGAGATGCGTTTCCTGCGGCCGGTGAAGGACTACAAGGCGCGGCATGCCTCGACGATGCTGACGTTTGATGCCGTTGTCGATGCGATTGGGCAGATCGAGGCGAAGCGTGTGGCGGCGGAGTGAAGGTTTTGTGATGACGCCGTGCCTCTTCATCGTGCTTTGCCCCATCTCTACCTTTTCCTCATCTGAGGCAGATTGACGATGTGCATGTACTGTGTCGAAAGACCGGCGAAGGAAGAGCAAGCCGGAAGTTCGCAGCGATCTTTCGAGAGCGAGCCGCTGGAAACAACCGGGAGCGGACATTCCAACTCCAAAACCCGCAACTATGCCGGCCCGTTCCGCAAAACCCCCGGTCGTCTTTTCGGCATGGCTTTCATCCGCCTCTACCAGCTCACGCTTTCCGGCTTTATCGGCAATTCCTGCCGCCATATGCCGACCTGTTCCGAATATGGCTACGAGGCCATCGCCCGCCACGGTTTCTGGCGCGGCGGATGGATGGCGCTGTTCCGGGTGATGCGCTGCGGCCCCGGCGGCACGAGTGGCTTCGACCCGGTGCCGACAAGGCTGGATGCGGCAAAGCGCTGGTGGGCGCCGTGGCGGCTCTGGCATCCTGGCGGGCATCGATGACGCAGTATGTCGCGCTCCTCTACAGCATCGTGCTTTCGTCGGGGCGGCGCGTCGTCATGGAAAAGCTGCGCGCCACGGCGGAAAGTGTCGACTGCCGTTTCGTTCGCACGCTGGCTTCGACCGGTAATCTGGTTTTCGAGGCCTACGATACCGAGGTCGCTGATATCGAGAGCCGGCTGGAGAAGAGGTTCGAGCGCGATTTCGGCAAGGCCGTTGATATTGTCGCACGCACAGCCGACCAGTGGCGCGCTCTAACAGCCGGAAATCCGTTCCCCGCGTCGAGTGAACAGAACGGCCAGAATGTCTGCATTCGCGTCATGCGCCAGCCGCTCGACGTCGCAATGATCGACACGTTGGCGCGCTACTGCACGGCCGGCGAGAAGATCGCTCTCGTCAAGGGCGACCTCTGGATAGATTTCGCTGCAAAGCCGAGCACCTCGAAACTCCTGCCGGCGCTCACCACGAAACGGCTCGGCATCGGCACGACGCGCAACTGGAACACCGTGCGCAACCTTGCCGCCATGCTCGAGGCCGGTTGAGCCCGTCCTTTACTCCGCCACAAAAACGATCTATCACCCGCGCGTCAAATTGCCGGACGCCCAAGCGTTCCGGCCTCTAAAACCACCCGCATTCGTTGGCGGGACTGGACAAGGAAAAACATATGTCTGACGCTGTTTCCCTTACATTTCCCGATGGCTCCGTTCGCGAATACGCCCAAGGCGTAACCGGTCGCGAAGTCGCCGAATCGATCTCCAAGTCGCTCGCCAAGAAGGCCGTCGCCATCGCGCTTGACGGCGTTGTGCGTGATTTGTCCGACCCGGTCGAAACCGGCCGTCTCGAAATCGTCACCCGCGAGGATGCCCGTTCGCTTGAACTCATCCGTCACGATGCCGCCCACGTCATGGCCGAGGCCGTGCAGGAGCTGTGGCCCGGTACGCAGGTGACCATCGGCCCGGTTATCGAGAACGGTTTCTACT
>JAVBSF010000074.1:0-14387 GCA_031556925.1 Pararhizobium sp. | reverse complement strand
CTTCACTGACGGGCTGGAGCCCGTCTTGTAATCGAGGATCGTCGCGGTGCCGTCGATATGGATGTCGATACGGTCGGCGATGCCGGTGAGCTTGACGTCGCCGAGTGGCATGGTGGCGTAAAGCTCGAGGAAGGATTGGCGGATCGAACCGCGCCGTCCCGCCTCCCAGGCGAGAAATGCCCTGCCGACCGCGGCAAAACGCGGACGCCAGACCACGTCGATATGGGGCGGCAGGGCCTGTTCGTCGAACGCTTCCTTCAGGATGCGGTCCATGACGGCGGCGGCCTGTGGCGAGGCGGGATCGAGGTCTTCGGCGATGAAGCGCTCGACAATCTTGTGATAGAGCGTGCCGCGCTCGGCAGCACCCGGATCGCGGTTGAACGGATCGAGCGGGTGAAGCCGCAGCACGCGGCGGGCATAGATGGCATAGGGGTCGCGGCGCAGCCGGGAGACTTCGCTGAAGGAATAGCTTTGCGGCTGTTGCTCCACTGGCGGACGGGGCTCAGGACGCTTGGCCAGCGGTTGTTCACGGCCTTCGTCGAGCATGCCGGCCCAGACGGCATAGTCGCTGCCTTTGGCGCGCAACTGGGTGGCAAGCGCCTCGCCGCCGACGGCGAGCAGCCGTTGCAGCCAGCGGGAGGCGACAGTCGGGGTCGCGCCCTTGCGCATGGCGCGGGTCAGGACCAGCCGCCGGGTGCCGCAGGCCATCTGGAAATCATGGGCCAGCTGGCCGATACGCCGTTCCGGCGGCTCCAGTCCCATGGTCGTCTTCATGGTGCGCGACAGGAAGGGGTCGTTGGCGGTCTGGCCCGGCCATGTGCCTTCGTTGAGCCCGCCGAGAACAACGAGGTCGACGCTCTGCAGGCGCGATTCCATCGCGCCGAAAATGAAGACGCGGGGATGGCGCATGGAGCGCGGCTTGATCGCCTCGCTTGCCATCAGCGCCTCCATCACATCGCTCCATTGCGGCCCATCGGCGGAAAGCTGGCCGTCGGTTTCAAGGATCGAGCGCAGGAGATTGGCGAGCGCTTCCCCGGCTTCGCCGGTCCAGAGATCGGCGAGGCTCTGCTCCCCGTTCATGGCGACGGCTTCGAGCGCTTCGCCAGTGCGCTTGGCCCAGTCGGAGAGTGTCAGTGTGGTCGTCAGCCCGCGTCCGCTGCGGTGGCGGCCGACGAAGGTACCGGTCAGCGGCTCGACGGCTTTGGCGATGGCGCGCGCGAGGTCGCGCGACGCGGCGACGTCGGCCTCGGTGATCGCGCTTTTCCATTCCGGTTGATGGCGCTCCGTCGCTTTCACGGCCAGTGCCTGGTCGAGCAATGGTTCAAGTTCCGAGAGATCGACCGTGCCAGTGCCGCCGCGCAAGCCGAGGCGTTCAAGTATGCTGGCCGCATGCCGCACCGTGTTTTTCGGCAGGCCGAACCGGGCGAGCGGGTGTTTCAGCAGCGCGGTCACGGCCACGGGGTCGCCGGGGCGCAGGCTCGCCTCCAAGAGCAGGCGCGTCAGGCTTCCGGCCGGTGTTGCGGAAAGCGGTGTGCCGGCCGAGTCGTCGGCCTCGATGCCGAAGCGCAGCAGTTCGGCCGCCACGCGGCGGGCGAGATCGCGATCCGGCGTGATCAGCGCCGCCTGACTGTCGTCGTTGCCATCAAGGGCGAGCCGCAGGGCAACGGCGATGGCGGTTGCCTCCTCGCGCTCGTTGGCGGTCTCGATCAGCGCTGCGTCCTTGAAGGCGGCGAGCATGTTTTGCGTGTCGGTTTGCCCCTGGAGGTCCATCCAGCCGCTGGTTGCCTGCACCGGCAGCAGCGCATGGGAAAGGATTTCGCCGCGATAGGCAAGGTCGGTCTCCGCCTCGGCCAGTTCCGATATCTCCCCGCGCATCAGGCCCATGCGTTTCAGCAGGCGATAGAAGCCGTATTGCGGGTGGCTGCGGCTCGATGGGTCGGGGCGGCCGAAGGCCGTTTCGGGGGCAATCGCGTTCCATTCCGCGTCGCTCATCGTCCGGTCGAGGCCGGGCAGCACGATGATACCGTTCTGAAGCTTCTGCACCGCCGCGATCAGGGCTGATGTCGCGGGGATGGAGCCGGTCGAGCCGGCAATGACGATCGGTCCGGTCACCTTGCCGGCGGCGATGCGTTGGGTCTCGGCATCGAGGATGGCATTGCGGTGGCGGGCGGGGGAGGACTGGTGCAGCTCTTCCAGACGCGCCGGCCAGTAGGTACGGGCGATCTTCAGGAATTCCAGGGTCAGCTGCCACCAGAGCGCATGATCGGCGTTCTGCAGATTGTCCAGCGCTTCCCAGTCCAGTTCTTCCGTTTCCATCGCATCGATGATGTCGGCGAGATTGCGGGCGAGCCAGATGGCGTCCGCGGGGCTCGCCGGCGCGATCAGCGGGCTTTCGGAATGGATGTCGAGCACGATCTTCGGCAGCTGGTTACGCCAGGCGAGAATGAGCCGCCCAAGCTCGATCAGCCGGGCGGTGCCGGGAAGCGGTGGCGCGAGGTCGAGGATGGCAGGGATTTCGGCATCGAAGAAGCCGCTGTCGTCGTCGGTTTCGCCGAGCGCCCGAATGACCGGCAGAATGGCCGAGCGACCGCCGAGATGATCGACAAGCTCGGAACGGAGAACGCGGGCGGAGCGGCGCGTAGGCACGAAAATCGTGATGCCCGCGAGGCCCAGCGGATCGGCGGGATCATATGCATAGCCGGCGATCAATTTGCCGTTGCAGAGCGCTTCGACCAGCGTTTTCAGAAACGGCCGCCCGGCGGGGATCGAAAAGACATTGCTGGCGGGCTGCGCCATGTCAGGCCTCGAACCGGTGGATGGCGTCTTCGGCGAGGGCGATGGCCTCAGGCGTGCCGACCGTCAGCCAATGGCCGTCGAGCACGATCCCGTAGAGGCGTCCGCGGGCGATGGCCCTGTCGAAATAGATGTTGAGATTGAAGGCGTCGTCGGGGGCATCCGTGAAGAGACTGGTGTCGAGCGCGATGGCCCCGGCATAGACGACAGGCTGCGGCATGCCCTCGCGGTAGCGTGAAAGCGATCCGTCCGGGGCAACAGAGAAATCGAGCTTTCCGTTATGGCCGGTCGTATCCTCGTTACGGACGCAGAGCAGGGCCATGTCCATCTTTTCCGGATCGAAGAAGGAAACGAGGCGGTCGAGATTGGAGGGTTTCCCCGCCTGCTCGCCAACCCAGAAGAGGTCGGCGTTCATGACGAGGACCGGGCCGCCTTCGAGAAGCTTCAGCCCCTTCACCAGCCCGCCGCCGGAATTCATCAGCTGCGCACGCTCGTCGGAAATCAGGATATGCGGCGTGTCGCGGCTTTCGAGATGGGCTTCCATCTGTTCGGCGAAATGATGGACGTTGACGGCGGCCGTGGTGACGCCGGCCTGCTGCAAGAGGTTGAGAACATAGTCGATCATCGGCCGTCCGGCGATCTTCACCAGCGGCTTCGGCATCGTGTCGGTGATCGGGCGCAGGCGGGTGCCGAGCCCTGCGGCAAGCACCATGGCATTGTGGATGGGCATGGAGGGGTCCGAATTCAGTGTCTTGATTCGGACTCTATAGCATTGGCTGCCGATTTGAAGGTTCGGAGAAGCCCGCTGCGGAGGCACCAGTCCTTCAGGGGCGCAAGTGCGGTATGCGATAGAGCCGTTTCGAGATAGGCGAAGGTGCGCGGCATGTGCTTCATATAGCCGGGCTTGCCGTCGCGCTGCATCAGCCGCACCCAGATGCCGACCAGCTTGCAGTTGCGCTGCGCCGACATGAGATGCCAGTCGCGCAGAAAGGTATCTTTATCGAAAACGCCGGTCGCTTGACGCTCAGTGATATAGGCGTCCAGCATCTGTGCCGTCAGTTCCGGCGCGATGGTGACGCGGGCGTCCTGGGTGAGCGAGGCCACGTCATAGGCGGTCGGGCCGATCATCGCGTCCTGGAAATCGATGAGGCCGATGCGCTTCACGCCGGTTTCCTTTTCCCGCCAGATGATGTTGGGCGAATGCACGTCGCGCAGCAGCAGGTTGGTTTCGGAGGTGGAAAGCAGGTCGATCAGCCCGTCCCAGATCGCGCCATATTCCGCGCGTTCGGAAGCGGACGCCTGTTCGCCGCGTTTCCACGGCAGATACCAGTCGAGCAGCAGGCGGGTTTCGATCTTCATCGCCCGGCGGTCGAAAGCAGGGACGGTGTGGACGATGCCACCGGGGATTTCGATGGATGGCGTGGCCTTGCGGGCATGGAGCGCCGCCAGCATGCGGGCGCCTTCCACATAGCGATCGGTGATCGGCTGCCCGTCTTCATCGAGAATGCCGTCGCGGCCGAGATCCTCGATCAAGAGGACGCCGGCATCGAGATCGCTTTCGTAGATCTCGGGCGCGCTGAAACCCTTGGCGCGCAGATCGCTGTCGATGGAGACGAAGGGGATGCAATCTTCGGCGATATGGGCAAGCTGCTGGTAGTATTTGCCGTCTTCCAGGATCGGCCCCGGCCGGTGGCGGGCGGCGTCCATCAGGATCATCGGGGCGCGGCCATCGGCATGGATGGTTTCATAGGCGCGGGCGGAAGCGTCGCCGCTCAGATGTCGGCGTTTGGCATCGCCAAGCCCGTGGCGGCGCAGGAAATCGCGGATCGACAGGCTGCGGGCGATCCGGGCGAGCGCGGGCTCCGGCCCGGAGATAACAACGCGGCGGCCGTCGCCCTCATGGGCGAAGCGAAGAGAGATCGCCGATTTCGGCATGTCGGCCCGTTCCGGCCACTCCACCAGCGCGATACCATCACCGAGCGCCTCGTCGAAGCCGAGTTCGTCGAGTTCGGAGGCATCGGAAAGCCGGTAGAGATCGAAATGGGCGGCGGGAATGCGCAATTGATAACTCTGGACCAGCGTGAAGGTCGGGCTTGGCACTTCGAGGTCGTCGTCATCGGCAAGCGCGCGCAGAAGAGCGCGGGCCAGCGTCGATTTACCGGCGCCGAGATCGCCGGACAGCGCCAGGCAGTCGCCCGGCTTCATGGCAAGCGCGAGGTCTTCGCCGAGGCGTTTCGTTGCGGTTTCGTCCGCCAGCGGAAGCGCGATATCGGCGATCATTCGGCGGCGGCGACCTTGGGCATATCCGCCGAGGGAATGCGGCAGGTGACTTCGGTTCCTTCGCCCTCGCGGCTGCGGATCGAGACGGTGCCGTGATGCAGGCTGACAAAGCTTTCGACGATGGAAAGGCCGAGCCCGGCGCCTCCGCGCGAGCCGTGGCTTTCGAAACGATTGAACACCGTTTCGAGGATTTCCTGCGGAATGCCCGCACCGCTATCGCTGACGGAAAAGACGAAATCCTGGCCTTCGCGATGGCATTTGAGGCCGATGGTGCTGCCGTCAGGCGCGAAATTGGCGGCGTTGGTCAGCAGCTTGATGAAGATCTGCTTCAGGCGCTGATGATCGGCGGTGAAGCTGCCGAGCATGTCCGGCGCGTCGATGCGCAGCGTCACGGCGCTCTCCTGCAGGCGGTCGGCCATGTCAGCGGAGACCTCGTCGAGAAAATCGGTGAGGTTGATGTCGGAAAGATCGAGCTCGACGATGCCGGCATCGACGGTCGCGAGGTCAAGGATGTCGTTGACGATGGTCAGCAGCAGCGAGGACGAGGTGGAGATGTGATCGACATATTCCGCCTGCCGGTCGCTCAGCGTGCCGAAGGTCGGGGTTTTCAAGAGATCGGCGAAACCGATGATGTTGGTGAGCGGCGAGCGCAGTTCGTAGGAGACGTGCTGGACGAAATCGTTTTTCAGCGAATCGGCCTTGCGCAGCGCCTCGTTCTTTTCGGTGAGCGCCCGCTCGACGCGCACGCTGTCGGTGATGTTGACGAAGGTCAGCATCGTCTGGGCGTTCGGCAGCGGGATCACGGCGAAATCGAGAATCAGGCCGGTGCGCAGTTCCAGAATGCCCTGGCAGCCGGTACGCTCGTCATCGAAGCTGGTGATCAGATGCGAGAAGCGCTTCCAGCCGTCCGGCTGGTCGTAGGATGCGGCGCAGGCCTGCTCGATGGCGCGGATATGTGTGCCGGGCTGGGCCTGCGGCTCGCTGATGCCCCAGAGCGCCCGGAACGCCGGGTTCGACAGCCGGATGCGGCCGTCCGGACCGAACACGGCGACACCTTCGGCCAGGTGGTCGATGGTTTCGCCCTGCACCTGAACCAGCGTGTTGTAGCGGGTTTCGAGATCGACCTTCTCGGTCAGGTTCTCGAATACCCAGGTCGCACCGCCCTGCGGTCGGGCGGTGGCGAAGACACGCAGCGTCTGGCCATTCGGCAGATGCCAGAGGTCGGACTGGGTGTCGATCGCCTGGTAAACGGAAAGCGCGTTTTCCTTCCACTGTTTCCAGTTGAGCTGTTCCGGCAGCTTGCCGCCGGCGCGCAGCCGGTCAAGAATCTCGCCATTGCCCGGCTTGCGCTCAAGGAAGCCCATGTCGAGTTCCCAGAGGCGCTGGAAGGCCTGGTTGTAGAATTGCAGGCGCTGGGCGCCGTCGAAGGTCGCGACCGGCGTCGCCAGATGATCGAGCGTTTCGGCGTGGCTTTTCAGCGTGCGGTTCAGTTCTTCGCGCACCGCCTCGACATCGGAAATATTGGCGGCCATGCCGGCCGAGCCGTGGACGTTGCGGGCATCGACCACATCGAAGAAGGTGCGGTTGCCGCGCACGACCGTCGAGACCTTGTCGCGATAGGGGGCGTCATAGGTGCTGACGGCGCGGATCTTTTCACGGGCGATGGTGGCAAGCAGTTCCTTGCCTTCCTTGACGGCTTCCGCGGCACTCGCCGCCTCCACGGCGTCGCCATAGGCCTCGTTGACCCAGGTCAGCGTGCCGTCGGGCCCGCGCACCCAGATGGGCATGTCGATGGCGTCGAGCAGCGTGTGCAGCGCGGTGAGCGAGGCCTGCAGCCGGTCGCGTTCCAGCTTCAGTTCGGCAAGCTCGGCGCGCATGTTGTTGAGCGCGACGAAACGCACGAAGGCGCGGCCGCCGGAAACGCGGCCCTGCGCTTCGAGGATTTCGTTGCGATGGGTCTCGACGATGAGGTCGAAGCTTTGGGCTTGCGAGCGCAGCTGCTCGATGGCATTTTCAAGCTCTGAGACGGAGAGCGGCTTGATCCAACGGCCGAAGGCAAGGAATTCGCGGTCGTCCTGCGGCACGCCGGTTTCGGCCGGCAGATGACCGAGGATTTCCGGCTTGTTGGAAAACCCCTCCCAGACGACGATGCGGCGATTCTTGTCGCTGATCAGGGCCTGCAGGCGCGAAACCCGCTGGTTGGCGTCGGCAAGGGCCGCGTTCAGCTCGCGGTTTTCGCCTTCGATATTGCCGCGCTGGCGGATCAGCCAGATGGCCGAGATCATTGCCGCGGAGATGACGCCGATCAGGACGGAGAAGGTGATGACTTCGGAGGAGCGGAAAACCGATGCCGTTAGCCCCCCGGTTTCGGCAAGCGCCGAGCCCGCAGGCGCCGCAAGCATGGAACCTGCCGCAAGCCCTCGCGCCAGACGTCCCATCCGTCCACCCAAGCGTTTCGCCGAGCCGTTTTCCATGATTGTGTCCCCGCTTGCACCGCACGTCACCGCCACCGGATTTCGAAGAATCAGGGCGATTACGTTTCATTAAACATCCGAAGCGTGCTCCGACCTTGTCAGCCGTGCGCGACGGCGGGCGGTAAAGCCCGGCCGGACGTTCGATCTGCGACGCCTCCTGTCCGCATCGGTGTCGCGAATCGATACAAACTGTACCGCTTCGGGGAATCTGCGGGAAGAGCGGGGCAAAAAAAGAAGCCGCGCCCAAGTCAATAGGCGCGGCCTCCATATGTTGTGGATTGTTATTGCTGGATTAATAGCGGTAGTGTTCCGCCTTGAACGGACCCTGCGGCTTCACGCCGATATAATCGGCCTGTTCGCTGGAAAGTTCGGTAAGACGGGCGCCGAGCTTGGCCAGATGCAGGCGGGCGACCTTCTCGTCGAGATGCTTCGGCAGGATATGAACCTGTTTTGCGTAGTCGCCGGAGCGGGTGAAGAGTTCCATCTGCGCCAGCACCTGGTTGGTGAAGGAAGCCGACATCACGAAGGACGGGTGGCCGGTGGCGTTGCCGAGGTTCAGCAGACGGCCTTCCGAGAGCAGGATCATGCGGTTACCCTTCGGGAACTCGATCATGTCGACCTGCGGCTTGATGTTGGTCCACTTGAGATTGCGCAGCGAAGCGACCTGGATCTCGTTGTCGAAGTGGCCGATATTGCCGACGATCGCCATGTCCTTCATCTCGCGCATGTGGTCCATGCGGATGACGTCCTTGTTGCCGGTCGTGGTGATGAAGATATCGGCGGAGGAAACGACGTCCTCGAGCTGAACGACTTCGTAACCGTCCATGGCGGCCTGCAGGGCGCAGATCGGATCGACTTCGGTCACCTTGACGCGGGCGCCGGCGCCCGAGAGCGAAGCGGCCGAACCCTTGCCGACATCGCCGTAACCGCAGACGACGGCGACCTTGCCGGCCATCATCACGTCGGTGCCACGGCGGATGCCATCAACCAGCGATTCCTTGCAGCCGTATTTGTTGTCGAACTTCGACTTGGTGACCGAGTCGTTGACGTTGATCGCCGGGAAGGGCAGGAGGCCCTTGGCATGCAGCTGGTAGAGACGGTTGACGCCGGAGGTGGTTTCTTCCGTCACGCCCTTGATGGCGTCACGCTGCCTGGTGAACCAGCCGGGGGAAGCGGCAAGGCGCTTCTTGATCTGGGCGACGAGGATTTCTTCTTCCTCGGAGGTCGGGTTGGACAGAACGTCCTCGCCGGCTTCGGCGCGCGCGCCGAGCAGGATGTACATGGTGGCGTCGCCGCCGTCATCGAGGATCATGTTGGAAAGGCCGCCATCGGCCCACTGGAAGATCTGGTCGGTATAGGTCCAGTATTCCTCGAGCGTCTCGCCCTTGACGGCGAAGACCGGAACGCCGCTGGCGGCGATCGCAGCCGCCGCATGATCCTGCGTCGAGAAGATGTTGCAGGAGGCCCAGCGGACTTCGGCGCCGAGCGCGACAAGGGTCTCGATCAGGACGGCCGTTTGGATCGTCATGTGGAGCGAGCCGGTGATGCGCGCGCCCTTCAGCGGCTTTGCCGCGCCGAATTCCTCGCGGCAGGCCATCAGGCCCGGCATTTCGGTTTCGGCGATGGTGATTTCCTTGCGGCCGAAATCGGCAAGGCCGATATCCGCGACCAGATAATCCTTGGTGCTCATGAAAGTCTCCGCGCTGGTGCGCCGCCGGGGCCGGATCGCCCGCGTTCAAGGCGGCACAGAAAAGGTTCTCCCTTCGCCATCGGACGAAAGGCTTGTCCTTCCCTAGCAGGAAATCCGTTAACGGGCAATGACGATATAAAGAAGTCTTTATGTCTTTATATCAGCGTCACATCTCTTCGCCGAACTTGTCGCGGACGAGAGCGTCGAGCGCATCCATGGCCTGGATCGCCTCAGCGCCGCTGGCGGTGACGGAGATGGTGCAGCCGGTGCTGGCGGCCAGCATCATCAGGCCCATGATCGAGGTGCCACCGACCGTCATGCCATCCTTGGACACCGTGATCTCGGCATCGAAGCCCTCGACCGTCTGGACGAACTTGGCCGAGGCGCGGGCGTGAAGACCCCGTTTGTTGACGATCAGCAGTTCGCGCGACAGCATGAAGGAGAAATCCGCTTACTTGCCGCTCAGGACGCGGCTGGCGACGTTGATATATTTGCGGCCGGCATCGGACGCTTCCTGCAGCGCCTTGTCCATGTCGCTTTCGGCGCGCACACCGGCAAGCTTGATCAGCATCGGCAGGTTGACGCCGGCGATCACCTCGACCGTGCCGCTCTGCATGACGGAAATCGCCAGATTGGAGGGGGTGCCGCCGAACATATCGGTGAGAATGATGACGCCATTGCCCTGATCGGCCGAAAGGACGGCTTCGAGGATATCCTGGCGACGTTGATCCATATCGTCTTCAGGGCCGATGCAGACCGTCTCGATCGCCTTTTGCGGTCCCACGACATGCTCGAGGGCATGCCTGAACTCCTCAGCCAGCTTGCCGTGCGTGACAAGCACAAGTCCGATCATGATGTCTTTGCTCCAACTGCATCTGCAAATCTTCGATGGTTCACTTATCGCAATGCAGCAATTCCGTCCACCATTTGGGGTGGCCATCTTGGCCATGAAAAGTCGAAGTGCAAGTCAAAAATCCCAAAAGCTTTCGCGCTTGGGCATTTTCATCGTCAAAACGCGCGGTTTCGAGGCAAAACCAACCGTAAACTGTCGAAAGGACAAAGCCCTGCCAGAAGCGGAAGCCGGTAGAGCGGAAGCGAGCCACCATCGGGCAGCCGATAGGCCTCCCCTTCCGGCGCCAGGCGCTCGGTTATGGGCTCCCGCAGCGGGAGGATGGCATAGTCGAGGACGGCAGATCTCTCGGAGGCGACCTCGACGATGCCGCTGCCGCGAACTTCGGCAAGCCCGGAGATCGAAGCCGGACGGGTCGCGAGCACCCGGCCGTTGACGGTGGTGACGAACACCTGATCGTCGGCGATCAGCGAGCCGAACAGGCCGCGCGCCCCGGCGCTCGCAAGGCAGGAAAGGGCCGTGGACGTCTTGCCGCCGCCCGAAGGACCGACGAAGAGAAAGCCCCGTGTCCCCAGCACGATCGCCGTCGCGTGGACGTTGGGCGCGGACGTCATGTATTCGGCTCGACGGGGAGCGAGAGGGTGAAGCGGGCGCCCTCGACCGCGCCGGTCTCGGCATTGACGATGTTCTCGGCTCTCAGCGTGCCGCCATGGGCCTCGGCGATCTGCCGGGAGATGGAGAGGCCGAGGCCCGAATTCTGGCCGAAATCCTCGTTTGCCGGGCGGTCGGTATAGAAGCGTTCGAAGATGCGGTCGATATCCTCGGCCATGATGCCTGGACCGTTGTCCTCGACGACGACGACACAGCGATTGCGCAGCCGCGTCAACCGCACGACGATGCGGCCGCCTTCCTGCGGTACGAAGGAGCGGGCGTTCTCGATCAGGTTGGTGATGATCTGGCCGATGCGCAATTCATAGCCGTTGACGCGAAAGCGCATCTTCGGATTGTCGCGGCGGTCAACGACGAAGCTCATCGACACCGTCTTTTTGGCGGCGTGGATCTGGCGGGAGATATCGACGAGGTCGCCGAGCAGCTTTTCGAGGTCAATCGACTTGGCGTCGCTGCGGGCGAGTTCCGCATCAAGCCGCGAGGCGTCGGAGATGTCCGATATCAGGCGGTCGAGGCGACGCACGTCGTGCTGGATCACATCCATCAGCCGCTTCTTGGAATCGTCATTGCGGGCGAGCGGCAGGGTTTCGACAGCGCTGCGCAGCGAGGTCAGCGGGTTCTTCAGTTCGTGGCTGACATCGGCGGCGAAATTCTCGATCGCGTCGATACGGTCGTAAAGCGCCGTGGTCATTTCGCGCAGCGCCACCGAGAGGTTGCCGATCTCGTCCTGGCGGATGGAGAAATCCGGGATTTCCTCGCGCTCCTTGGCGCCGCCGCGGCGCACGCGGATGGCCGCGGCCGAAAGCCGGCGCAGCGGGTTTGCGATGGTTGAGGACAAGAGCAGCGACAGGATCACGTTGACGAGGGCGGCGACCCCGAAGACGCGAATGATGGCGAGCCGTTCGGCATGGACGATCTTGTCGATATCGCCGGCCTGGGTGGAGAGCAACAGTACGCCGAGCACGGCGCGGAACCGCTGGACGGGCACGGCGACCGAGACGATCAGCTCACCCTTTTCGGTGACGCGCACGACCGCGCCGCGCACGCCGGTCAGGGCGTTCATCACTTCAGGATAGATCGAGCCGTTGCCGCCCGGCGGCTCCTTGTAGAGCGGCAGGTTGCCCGGCTGCAGGATGCGGTTGAACCAGGAGTTCAGATACTCGGAGATGCCGGTCGATTCTGGCTCGATTGGCGGCAGGTCGAAGCGCAGCACCTGGCCGCCGGTATAGAGATGGCGCGAATCGAGCAGCAGGTCGGCATCGGCGTCGAACAGGCGGGCGCGGGTGCGGGTGGGTGAGATCAGCCGCCTGAGCACCGGCGCGACGCGCTCCTGGTTGATCGGGAATTCCAGATCCTCGTCGCTCGGCAGCGGCGTGATGCTCTGCCCGGCCTGCAACTCCAGCAGCTTCTCCGGGTCGATGGTGATTGAATTGGTGTCGACGGACGCCGAGGCCGCGATCGCGCCGGCGATGATTTCGCCCTGGGTCAGCAGGCTTTCGACGCGGGCGTCGATCAGCCCCTCGCGGAACTGGTTGAGATACATGATGCCGCCGACGAGGACGACGAGGGCCACGAGGTTGAAGAACAGGATACGGCGGGTAAGGCTCGAGAAGACCGCATTGCCGAACAGCCGGCGGATCAGGGTGAAGGGATGGGCCCAGCGCCGCCCGGCGGCCGTCTTGGCTTCCTGATCTTCCATCTCCCTGTTATCGAGGACATCGACCACGTCTGTCTACTCCCGCTCGCGCGGCCTTTTCCTGTTGTGTCCGAGGGGGCGCGGGCCCCGTCGGCGCGCGGAGCCCTATCATACAGCCGCGGCCGGCGCCATGCCAGCCGCAGTCACGATCGCGTCGCGGTCGCGGTCCGTCAGGCGGATTCGCGGAAGCGGTAGCCCACGCCGTAGAGCGTTTCGATCATGTCGAAGTCGTTGTCGACCATCTTGAACTTCTTGCGCAGCCGCTTGATGTGGCTGTCGATGGTGCGGTCGTCGACATAGACCTGCTCGTCATAGGCGGCGTCCATCAGCGAATCGCGGCTCTTGACGACGCCGGGGCGCTGAGCGAGCGAATGCAGGATCAGGAATTCGGTCACCGTCAGGGTGACCGGCTCGTTTTTCCAGGTGCAGGTGTGGCGCTCCTGATCCATGGACAGCTGACCGCGCTCCAGCGAGCGCGCCTGGATATCGGCTGCGGTCTTCTGAGCATTGACGCCGCCGCCGGCGGCGGCCGCCTCGCGGTTGGCCGAGCGACGCAGGATCGCCTTGACGCGCTCGACAAGCAGGCGCTGCGAGAACGGCTTGGTGATGAAATCGTCGGCGCCCATCTTCAGGCCGAACAACTCGTCGATCTCCTCGTCCTTGGAGGTCAGGAAGATCACGGGGATATCCGATTTCTGGCGCAGGCGGCGCAGAAGCTCCATGCCGTCCATGCGCGGCATCTTGATGTCGAAGATGGCCAACTGCGGCGGGCGCGCCAGGAGGCCGTCGAGAGCGGATGCGCCGTCGGTATAGGTCTCGACCTTGTAGCCTTCGTTTTCCAGGGCGATGGAAACGGAGGTCAGGATGTTCCGGTCGTCATCGACCAGTGCGATCGTCTGCATTGCATTGCGCTCCATGTCTTACGCCGGCGGCGCCGGGGTTCACGCGTATCACCTGCGCTTCATGAGTATAAAGGTGGAACAAATTGTGGCGAAGCAAAAGATGGGTTGCATCGGCGCGCCGGCAAGGGCCGGAATCGGCTTTTAAAGAAGCGCGTTGGGAACGTATTTCAACCGATTAAAAAAACGATAATTTCATTTAAATCGATTAATATACTGAAATTATTATGTTTTTTAAGACAGCAACCTTGTCACTTCATGGAAAAGAAACTATTGTCCCGCCCATTCACCCGCCATTGGCCTAACATAGAGGAAAGCTGGACCATGGACGAACTCGGTATCCGCAACCCGTCGCTCGGGCTGGAAGCAATCGGTTTCAAGGATCTGGACGTCGTCCGGTTTAACTTCGGCACCTCCGAACTCTATGAAGAGGCGCTGCGCCGCGGCGAGGCGCAGCTGACCGCCGATGGCGCGCTCAGGGCGCTCACCGGCCAGCACACCGGCCGCTCGCCGAAGGACAAGTTCGTCGTGCGCGACGAGACGACCGCCGGCCAGATCTGGTGGGACAACAACAAGGAAATATCGCCGGAGCATTTCGCCGTGCTGCGCGCCGATATGCTCGAGCATGCCCGCGGCAAGTCGCTCTACGTGCAGGATCTGATCGGCGGCGCCGATGCCGACAATGCGCTGCCGACCCGCGTCATCACCGAATTCGCCTGGCATTCGCTGTTCATCCGCAATCTGCTGATCCGCCCGGAAAAGAACACGCTGGAAAGCTTCGTTCCGCGCCTGACGATCATCGACCTGCCGGACTTCAAGGGCGATCCGGCCCGCCATGGCTGCCGCACGGAAACGGTGATCGCCTGCGATCTCGTCAACGGCCTCATTCTGATCGGCGGCACGTCCTATGCCGGCGAGATGAAGAAGGCCGTCTTCACCTACATGAACTATGCGATGCCGAAAGCGGGCGTGCTCTCGATGCACTGCTCGGCGACGGCCGATCGCGAATCCGGCTCCTCCGCCCTGCTGTTCGGCC
>JAVBSF010000399.1:0-8453 GCA_031556925.1 Pararhizobium sp. | reverse complement strand
GACGTCGACGCCCAGGGCGTCTGGGTCCGCTCCACTCTCTGACCGTCAATCCGGCTACCAAAAAGGGCTTGCCATGCAGATCAACAGTGCCAATCTCGACGCGCTCCGCGTCGGCTTCAAAACCAACTTCCAGGCGGGACTGGGCAAGGCGGCGTCGCAATACACGCGGATCGCGACCGTGGTCCCGTCGTCCACTCGGGAAAACAAGTATGGCTGGCTCGGCAAGGTGCCAGGGCTGCGGGAATGGATTGGCCCGCGTCAGGTGCAGAACCTGTCCGAATGGGATTATTCGATCGTCAACAAGTCCTACGAGCAGACCATCGGCGTCGACCGCGACGACGTCGATGACGACAACATCGGCGTTTACGCGCCGTTATTTGAGACGATGGGCGAAAGTGTCGGAAACCATCCCGACCTGCTAAGCTTCTCGCTGCTGAAGGCCGGCTTCACGACCGAATGCTTCGACAAGCAATACTACTTCGATACCGACCATCCTGTGCTCGCCGAGGATGGATCGACCGTTTCCGTCGCCAACACGGACGGGGGCTCCGGAACACCGTGGTTCCTGCTTTGCACGAAGAAGGCACTAAAGCCGCTGATCTTCCAGGAGCGCAAGAAGCCGGAGTTCGTCGCCAAGGACAATTCCAGGGACGACAACGTCTTCATGAATAAGGAATTTCTCTACGGCACGGATTCCCGCGGCAACGTCGGTTTCGGGTTCTGGCAGATGGGTTGGGGTTCCAAGCAGACGCTCGATGCCACTCACTATGCGACCGCGCGCGCCGCGATCATGGGTTTCAAGGGCGATTACGGCACACCTCTCGGTCTTATTCCCGATCTCCTCGTCGTCCCGCCGGCCCTGGAAGGCGTCGCCAGAAAAATCGTCTCCAACGCGCTCGCCAGTGGCGGCGAGACCAATGAATGGGCGGGCACGGCCGAAGTCATGGTCTGCCCCTGGCTTGCCTGATCTCCCTGCAGCACTGCAGCTACCACCCGGTGTCAGGTCGGGTGGCACCTTCCCTCCCGGTTTTGGCCGGGTGGGTTTTTCACGGCGGATCGATCGCGATCCGCTCTGCAAAACCCACAAGGAAAACGCTCATGGCCCGCAAGACCACGAATTCCAAGGCTGCCCCAAAACCCGCCGCGCAGGTCCCGGTTGGTAACGAGCAGCTGGTTGCCGACGCAGCGATCACCAGCGTTGCGTCGGCTTCCCCGTCAGGCGAGAGCGCGTCTGACGGGACCAATACCGTGAGCGAAGAGAGCGGCGGTGCTGCCTGGTCGGGATCAACCGACCCGGAAATTCCGCAGGGCGACGTTCTGGCCTCTGGCCAGGACACCGCGCCCACCCCGGAGGGTGCAGCATCGCCCTCCGGAACCGTCGCCGCCGATCCGGCCGCGCAGGGTCTTAGCTCGCTATTTTTCGACCTGACACGCACGCCGACCGAAGACGAGTGGCGCGCTTTTGAAATTCTGGTCCGCCACATGCGAATACATAGCGTGGTCAACCGGTCGCCGTCAGCTATCGAGCAAGAGGCTTTCGAGCTGCTTGCCGCTCGCGATCCTGGTGTCTCGGCTATCGACATGAGCAGCCGTGTGGCCGACCCCGATACCGACCAGCCTTGGATGCTGCGTATCCGCTCCAAGGTCGATGGTTTCCGTCGCGCCGGCGTTGTCCACAGCAAGGAGCCTGCCGAAATCGCGCTTTCGACCTTCACCTCCGACCAAGTCCAGACGCTGCTGGCCGAACCCAACCTGACGGTGGAGCTGGTCTGATGGCCTATTGCACGCTCGATGAGCTGAAGGCGCGCTATTCGGAGCGCATGCTGATCGACGTATCCGACCGCGACGATCAGCCGACCGGTGAGATCGACGCGGCACTGGTCGCACGCGCGATCGCCGATGCCGACGCCGAGATCGACGGATATCTGCGCGGCCGCTACGCCCTACCGCTTCAAGCCCTGCCGCCGCAGCTTGTCGATCTGTCGCTGCGGATTGCGATCTACAAGGCGCATGCAAATGTCGTGACGGACAAAATCCGCCGTGACTACGAGGATGCGATCAAGACCCTGAAGCTGATTGCCGAAGGGACCGTGCGCCTCGACGTGGCCGGCGTCGAACCTGCGTCTTCCGGTTCGTCCGACGTGATGATGACCGAAACCTCCCGGCCGATGACCGTCAGTTCGATGAGGGGCTTTATCTGATGGCCGAAGGCATCCGTTTCGAGCTGACAGGAAAGGAACAGTCACTTGCCCAGCTCGGCAAAGCGATCGCGCAGACCGACGATTCAGCCGGGCTGTTCGATGCGATCGGCGCCGCACTGGTCATATCGACCGTCGATCGCTTTGAGCTGGAGACCGGGCCGGACGGCAAGAAATGGCCTGCCTCACTGCGAGCCAAAACGACGGGCGGAAAGACGTTGACCGACAAGGGCGTCCTTGTCGGCTCGATCACTCACAACGCCACGAGCGAGGGCGTTGAGGTCGGTACCAACCAGATTTATGCCGCGATCCATCAGCTCGGCGGCACCATCAAGGCGAAGAACGGCAAATACCTGAAGTTCAAGGGTGGAGATGGCGGCTTCGCGATGAAAGCATCCGTGACGATCCCGGCACGTCCCTTCCTCGGTATCGACGACGCCGACGAAAAGGAAATTGCCGCAACGGCGACCGACTGGATCATGAAGCCGCTTGGCGGTTCCGATGGGGGTGCCGATGTCCGCCCATGATCTTCAACAGCATCTCTCCGCCAATGTCGCCGCTCTTACCGGCCGTGTCCAGGCGGTGGCGGAGCTGGCGGAACTGATCCGGCAGGACAAGCTTCCGCAAGCGCCAATCGCGGCCTTTGTGGTGCCGATCGGTCTGAACGGACGCACGGAAGGAGATGCAGGCGCCAACGCCTTTACCCAGATGATCGACGATATCTATGGCGTCATCCTGATCGTGCGCACGTCCGGCGATATCGGCGGCGGAAAATCCTTGCCGACGATCGATCAGCTGATCTGGCAGGTCATCCTTGCGACCTGCGGCGCCGACGATGACGACGCGATCGGCGTCTATCGCTTCCTGCGCGGTCGGCTGATCGAGCTGAAGGCCGGCACGATTTTCTACCAGATCGACTTCGCGATCCAACGCCAGATCCAGGTGACGCCATGACCAAGAAAACGCTTGCCACTTCCGCGCCTGCAGAAACGCCGGCGCCCCCGCCGATCCCGCAGACCGGCGGCACCTTCGTCGTCCAGCCTGACGGCAAGCTGAAGCAGACGGTGGCCGGAACCGCGCCGCCGCCCGAACCGACCCGCCCGGAAAAGGACGCCTAAATGCCGATCAAATGGAAAAGCAAGATCATCCTGGGCAAGATCGAAAGCAGCTACGGCGTTGATCCGACGCTGACGGGTGCGGCCAACGCGCTGCTTTTGACCAACGTCAACCTGTCGCCGATGGAAGGCGAGGACATCGACCATGAGGAGGAGCTGCCTTATCTCGGCAATTCGACTTCCTCGGCGACCGCTCTGCGCATGCGTCTTCGGGCCAGCGTCAATCTCGCGCCCTCCGGTGTTCCCGGCACGCCGCCGCCCTGGGGCATGCTCTTCAAGGCGCTCGGCTGCAGCGAAACCATCGTCACCAGCACGTCCGTCACCTATCGTCCATTGAGCGACGGTCATGATTCCGCCTATTGCAAGATGTGGATCGGTAACACGCTCTACGCCTTTAAGGGCTCTCGCGGCGACGGCACCTTGCGGTTTCCGGCGCAGGGTCTGCCGAAACTCGACCTCGATCTCCAGGGCCTCTGGGTCAAGCCGTCGGAAGTCACCCGGCCAGCGCCCGTTACGCTTTCGAGCTGGAAGCGCGCCCAGATCGTCAGCGCGGCCCATACGCCGACTTTCACGATCGACAGTGTGCCGCTTGTCATGCGCGAACTTTCCATGGCGCTTGGCAACGCCGTGGAACCGCGCCTGCTGGTGCCGACGGAGCAGATCCTGATCGTGGATCGCAAAGAGAAGATCAGCGCCCGTGTCGAGGCCGTGCCGTTGACCACCTTCGATCCGTTCGGGCTCGCCATCGACGAAACCGAGACAGTCGACGTCAACCTGGTCCACGGCTATGCCGCCGGCAAGATCATGACGTTCATCGCCGGCGCCTGCCAGATGGAACGGCTCTCCGGTCTCGAAAACCAGCAGAACATCAAGGAATGGCCACTGTCGCTGAAGCCGTTGCCGATCAATGGCAACGATCAGTGGTCTCTCGCTCTCACCTGAAGGAAAACGCTCATGTTCCGATTCGATCCGCGTCCCGTTTTTACCGCGACCGTTACGGTCAACACGCCCGGCCGCACCGACCCCGAAGACTTCAAGGCGCGGTTCCTGGCTTTGCCGATCGACGAATTCAACGCCCATGACCTCACCACGGAGGCGGGTGCCCGTGCATTTCTTGAAAAGGTGATCCAGGGCATCGACGAGATCGAGGACATGGATAAGCGGAAAATCCCGGACAGTCCGGAACTGCGCGCCGCCCTCATCAACGCCGCTCATGTGCGCGGCCCGATGATTGCCGCGTACATCAAGGATGCAGCGGGCGCGGCAAGGGGAAACTGATCGCGGCCGCTCAAGCCTGGGTGGCCGGTAACCTCATCGCCGAAGCGGCCGGCGCCGAACACGAAGACGAAGCCCTGGCCGACGCAAGGCGCTTCGAGTTTGACGATGAAACGATCGCAGCCATCGGCGCAGAAATCTCCCAAGTCTCGGGCTCCGGATTTTCCGGAGTCTGGCCCGAAAACGCAGATGCGGTCGCGGCCTTCCTTCTGGCTTCCAGCCAGTGGCGTACGGAATTCGAAATTGGGGAAGAAGGGTTTCGGACCCGCTTCATCGGGCTCGATTACGTCGGTGCGAAAGTGGCACTCGACGCCATGGAGATCGTGGTGACGCCGACACTCTGGGTCGGCCTTGTGGTGATGGAACAGGCGGCACGCCGCGCTTTGAACGGGGGTTGATACCAAGACTATGACGCTGAGACTTGCCCTTGTAATCGATGGAGAGCAGAGCGGCGCCAAAAAGGCGCTGCAGGATACCGCTGCCGGCATCGAGAATGTCGGCAAGGTTGCTGCCGATACAGCGGGAAAGACTGCAGCGGTCGGCAAGGGACTGGACGATGCCGCCACCGCGGCCGATAAGGCGGGTGGCAAGTTTCAGTGGCTGAGCCGAGAGGCAGATGCGGCGCGCAATGGCATCAAGCTGACGGCCGACGAAAGCAAGGGCGCGGCGTCAAGCATGGATGCGCTGCCGCCAGCAGCCGATAGCGCGGCGACATCCTTCGGCAAGATCGGCGGTGCAGCGGAAAGTGCCGTGCCGAAGATCGGCGCCTTTAAGTCGGCGGCTCTCGGCTTTATCGGCGGTCTCGCGGGCGGGCTGGCGGGGGCTGCCCTGGGTGCCGGCCTGGAGCTGGTCACCGGCAAATTCATGGCGATGGCGCAAGAGATCGCCTCGGCGACACCGCGCATCGAGCGTGACCTGAAGAGCCACGCCGAACTGGTCAAGGCCATCAGGGGCGCCTATGCCGAGGCCGAGGGGGCAGCGTCCAGCTACGGAAACAACTCGACGGCGATCCTGCGTTTCCAGGCGCAACAGAACATCGGCCGTCTGGAGCGCGACTACAAGGACAGCCTGCCGGACGGCGGCCTGTTCAATGTCGGCGTCTTCGGTACCGGCGCCAGTGCCTTCAACGATCAGCAGCTCGGCCCCTTTGCCGCATCCGTGAAATCGTTCCGAAAGGATTTGCAGGACGGAAAGGCCGACATCATCGCTTTCCGCGAAGAGATCGGGCGGATTGCCGAGGCTTTGCCGACCGACAGCTCCTCGCGCACCCTCGCCGAATCGATATTGGGCGATACGGCAAAAGCCGCAGAGGTTCTGGAAGAGCTTCGCCGCGCGCGAGACTTGCTGGGCGGATTGCAGGGCAACGCGGATGCCGCCGCCACGGCGCTCGGCGGATCGGCGGAAAAGTTTACTTCGCTTGGAACCAGCAGTGCCGAGGCCAACCAGTCGCTTTCCGGTACCGCCGCGGCGATCTCGCAAACCGGTCAGGCTGCGGCCTATGCGGTGCCGCAGCTGCAGCAGATGGACGCCCTGGTCAAATCGATCGCGGGTCAGAGTGCCGTGCGCGGCGCGGTCACACCGCTGGTGGGCGGCGAAATCAAGAAACACGCGCTCGGTGGTGTCGTCGACCGTCCGACGTTCTTCAGCTTTGGCGGCGGGCAGACAGGCTTGATGGGAGAGGCTGGCGCCGAAGCGATCCTGCCGCTGCAGAGTGGCATGGTGCGAGCGAGATCAGGGTTAGGCGGGGAGACAGCGTTGCCGTTGACGCGTCTCCGCGACGGCTCACTCGGGGTCGATCTGCCGCACGCCTTTGCCAAGGGGGGCGTCGTTTCCAGGTTCGCGGCCGGTGGCGTATTTGCATCCGGTGGCGGGATTTCGGGCGGGTACCAGAGTGATGATACCGGCTCGCCATGGGGCGAATTTGTCAGCGCGTTGAAGGGCGGCGTTTCCAGCATCTTTTCCGAGTTGCTTCAATCGGCACGTACCGGCGATTTCAAGGATTTCTGGGAGCGTTTCGCCGACATCGGCATTTCGATCGCTGACCGGATTTTCTCCTCCTGGACGGAGCAGCTTGCAGATGGGCTCGCCAACGCTCTCTCTGGCGCGTTTTCAGGGCAATCCGGTGGCGCTCAGTTGTCCGGGTTTTTCTCGTCACAATATAGCATCGCCAGCGGCGGCGGCATCGGTCTATACGCAAACGGCGGAATTTCTGATCGACCGGCTATCTTCGGGGAAGGACCGTTGCCGGAAGCTGCCGTTCCGCTGCCGGACGGACGTACCATTCCCGTCACCTTCAGCGCACCCACGAGCTACAGGCCGCAGGCCTTGGCCAGCCCCAACGCCGTCGCGGCGCGTAACGCGCCAATCATCAACAACTACGGCAACAATAACGTCGAGTATGAGGAGACGACGGACGAACACGGTAATCGCCAGCCGGTAATCACGATTGGCGAGCATGTTGCCGCCGCCGTCAACCAGCGAGGCAATCCGATGCGCACCGCCATGCAGCGGAATTTCGGGCTGCGGCCGGCGAGGATCCAGCGATGAGCGTTCCGACCTGGCCATCCGATCTTCCGCGTCCGGAGCGCAATAGCTGGGGCGCTCAGCTTCAGGATCCGCGCAAGCAGCGCCGATCGGAAGCCGGCCCGACGACCTGGCAGCGCCGGTTTTCCTCCGCCGCCAAACTCGTGTCGTTGTCCGTCCTGCTGACGCGGGACGAAAAGGCCCTTTTCGAGAGGTTTCACGAAGACGATACCAAATTCGGCTCCATACCGTTCTGGATGCCAGATCCGACCACGGATGGCTGGGGTTTGCTGATCCATACGGGCGCGCCGGCGCTGATCTCAGGTGGCCCTCATGACGGCGAGCCGCTTCTTCTTGCCGGCCGTTGGCTCTGCTCGTTCGGCAGTCAGATACCCCGTGAGACCATTGTTGGCGTCGAATTCCGCAAAACCTTCGATCTGGTGGTGTACCCATGAGGCGCGTTTCCATGAACGAACGCTTGTCGCAGGAAGCCGGATCGTCGGCCGAGATCCGCATGGCCCTCTTCGAGATCAGTCATGCGGATCTGCCTCAGCCGATCCGACTATCGACGGACAACACCGAACGGCTCTCGATCGATCCGCTCTACTACGGCACACGCTCGACATGGCGCGGCGCAAACCCGGTGACCGATCCTTACCTCTGGGTTGTCGCCTCGACGCTTCTGCCGTCGGACAAGGAGGAGACACCCGCTGGTGGCACACTCGTCCTGGAAAACCTTGATGCCGAAATGGTTCGAACCGTGCGGTCCTACAAGGACATGGCGACGATCGCGATGGCTGTCGCTCTCGCCTCGTCCCCCAATCTTCTCGAAGCCGAATACACCGATATGGAGATCCTGTCGGCCGACATCGATGCCGGTGAGATCGTGCTGACCTTCAGTCGTGAGGAAATTGAGATGGAGCCGTTTCCGGCCGATCGCATGACGCGCAACAACCTGCCGGGGCTCTTCCTATGAAGCATTGGACCGATCGTTTCGTTGGCATTCCTTATGCAGATCTCGGCCGTGATCGCGATGGCTGTGACTGCTGGGGGCTCGCCTGCGTCATCTACCGGGAGGAGCTGGGCGTCAGCCTGCCGGACTATCTGGGCTACAGCTCGACGGAGGAGCTGGGCGAACTGGCGGCAATGATCGCCGGCGCGACGGCCTCACCGCTTTGGGTGCCCGTGACAGGCACGGCCGTCGCCTTTGATATTGCCGTGTTTCGGCGAGGTCATCTCGACACGCATGTCGGCATCGTCGTGCATCACGGCCTGATGATCCATCTCGGCCGCGACGACTGCGCCAAAATCGAGAGCTACAAGGGCGGCGCCTGGTCGCACC
>JAVBSF010000109.1:0-3078 GCA_031556925.1 Pararhizobium sp. | reverse complement strand
CGTGCGCGCGGCCATCATGCCGCAGCCGATATCGACGCCGACCGCCGCCGGAATGATCGCCCCGCGCGTCGGGATGACGCTGCCGATGGTCGAACCCTTGCCCAGATGCACGTCCGGCATCACCGCCAGATGGCGGTAGATAAACGGCATCTTCGCCGTGTTGACGAGTTGCTCGCGCGCCGCGTCCTCCACCAGCACGCCGCGTGTCCATAGCCTGACCGGCCTGCCGCCCGTTACTTCCAGGATATCGTGATCCATGCCGCAGAGTAAAAACCGCTATTTTTCGGCGGCTGCGTTCAGCGCTTTTTCCAGTTCTTCTGCGGGAACAAAACTCCCGACCCGCGAGCCGTCACCGAGAAACAGTGTTGGCGTACCGTGAATCCTGAGCTTTTGCCCCAAAGCAAAATTGCGCTCGACGGCCGAGGCGTCGCACGTCTGTTCTGGCGGCGTCTTGTCGTCCAGAACCCAGTCGTTCCATGCTTTCGCCCGGTTCTTTGCGCACCAGATGTTCTGCGATTTGGCCATCGAATCCGGGCTCAGGATCGGGTACAGAAAAGTGTACAGCGTTATATCCGTCATTTTCGCCAGTTCTTTGGCAAGGCGCTTGCAATAACCGCAGTTGGGGTCCTCAAAAGTCACCAGAACCCGTTTGCCATTACCCTTGACCTGTTTGATGGCCTGGTCAAGCGGAAGGGTGGAAAAATCAATCGCCGCAAGCTGGTTCATACGCGCCTGGGTAACATTGCGCCGTGTACGGGTATCGATGATCCGCCCATCGACCAGGAAGTTGACCTGCTCGTCGGTATAGACCATTTCTCCGCTTTTCAGCACAACCTCATACAGGCCGCCATAAGGCGTGCGCACGACCGACTCCACCGCTGGCGCGCCGATAAACGTTTCAACGCCTTTTCGCACCGAATCTTCATCGGCTCTGCTCAAAGGACTGAAAACAAACATTCCAGCCAGAAGAATTGCCTGGAAAAAAAACCGCCCTGAAAGTCCGGACATGGAAAGCTCCAAAAATTAAAATCTGCCGCTAGTGGCATAGCGTATAAGCGCGTTTTTTACGACCGGAATCCGGTTCACAAGGTTCAGTCCTGCATTGCGCAGCAGGGCTGCGGGAGCGCTGCGGTTTGCAAACAGCCGGTTCAGGCCGTGTGTTGCATATTGCAGCAGAAACGGCTCTTCCGAGCGTTCCCGGGCATAGGCCCGCAATACTGCCAGATCGCCAGGATCTTGCCACTCCGGCTGCGCCGCGATCTGCGCCGCCAGTGCTCTGGCATCCTGAAACCCAAGGTTGATGCCATGCCCGGACAAAGGGTGAATTGCATGCGCGGCATCACCGATGAGTGCGATGCGCGGTCTGACGGCTTCCTGTACGCGCATCAGACGCAATGGGAAATCTGCTCTTGGGGTGTGCAGTGACAGCGCACCCAAGGCCCCTCCCCCCGCATCGGCCACAACATCGCAAAATGTTTTCTCATCCAGCGCGAGCAACCTTTCCGCGAAATCGGTGGGTGCGGACCAAACCATCGAAATCATTTTCCCGGGCAACGGCAACCAGGCGAGGACACCGTCTCCGCGAAACCACTGCCAGGCATTCTGGCGATGCTCCCGTTCACAGCGGAAATTCGCCACGATGCCAATTTCGTCGTAAGGGATGACGTAGACACAGATTCCGGCCTGCCCACGTACCCACGAATCGCGCCCGTCGGCTCCAACAAGCAGCCGCGCGGAAAGCGTCCGTCCGTCCGCAAGGTTTACGCTGACGAACTCAGCTCCGACTTTCAGGCTGACCGGCGCCGCAGGGCAAAAGAGCGTGACGTTATGCTGCCGCTTCAGCCCTTCCCACAACTCCTGCTGCACCAGTCCAGCCTCACCAATCCAGGCCAGTTCAGATAGCCCGCTCTGGTATGCGGAAAAATCCAGCGTACCGAAACGGTCACCATGTATTTTCATGCGGTGAACCGGGCTCAGCCGTGCCAGGTCAAGGTGTTGCCATACTCCCAGCTCGCGCAGGAAAGCAGCATTTTCCGGGCTGTATGCATAGATTCTGGAATCCCAGCCTCCCTCGCGCCGGGGAGGCATCGCTTCGACCAGGGCAATCCGCAGGCGGCTGCCGCGAAGAGCCGCGGCAAACGCAGCGCCCGCAAGCCCTGCCCCAACGACAATCAGGTCAAAAGTCATCTTTATGCCTTATCCTGTACTGCCATAACTTTCCCGTAAACAGGTTTTCCAGAATCATCGACCGGGATTTACCGCCGCCGGTGAAATTACGCCCGCCCAGGCCCAGGGCGAGCTGCGCAGTATCATTATCGCCATGGTGGAAAGGAGCCGACGCTACTGATCAGGCCTGAACACAGGCCCTGGTTTGAGCGGGACAGGCTTATACCCCAGCAAGTGTGCATAGCGCCCCTTCTCCAACAAAAAACCCCCTGCATTTTGTGATGCAGGGGGTTTTGTGTATGGGTTAGTCTGACGATGACCTACTTTCACAAGAGCAGTTCTCACTATCATCGGCGCGGTCCTGTTTCACGGTCCTGTTCGGGATGGGAAGGGGTGGTTCCGGGACGCTATGGTCGTCAGACTTTAAGGGGTAACAGGAAGAAGCGTTTGGGCTGTATGAGCGCACACACATACGGGCTCACTGTGTTCCCTGACACGTCAGGGTTATAGGATCAAGCCTCACGGGCAATTAGTACCGGTTAGCTTAACGCATTACTGCGCTTCCACACCCGGCCTATCAACGTGGTGGTCTTCCACGACCCTTCAGCGGGATCAAGTCCCGAGGGAAGTCTCATCTTGAGGCGAGTTTCCCGCTTAGATGCTTTCAGCGGTTATCTCTTCCGCACTTAGCTACCCGGCGATGCGACTGGCGTCACAACCGGTACACCAGAGGTGCGTCCACTCCGGTCCTCTCGTACTAGGAGCAGGCCCTCTCAAACTTCCAGCGCCCACGGCAGATAGGGACCAAACTGTCTCACGACGTTTTAAACCCAGCTCACGTACCACTTTAAATGGCGAACAGCCATACCCTTGGGACCGGCTACAGCCCCAGGATGTGATGAGCCGACATCG
>JAVBSF010000463.1:0-6754 GCA_031556925.1 Pararhizobium sp. | reverse complement strand
AACACGGTAGGTCTCTTCCCGCACCGGGTTCAGGCAATTGTTGGGGAAACCCTGCACCGAATGATAGGTCCCGTGTTCCTGCGGATCGCGCAGTTCGGGAATAGCCTTCAGCATCGCGTAGCAATGGCCGGGCACATCGATTTCCGGCATCACCTCGATCCCGAGACTGGCCGCCAGCGCCACGATCTCGCGCACCGCCGCCTTGGTGTAATAGCCCCCGCTCATCTGCGGGCCGGACCCCAGCACCGGCGGGATCGCAAGGCCATGGCCGCGCCATGCGCCAAGCTCGGTCAAGGCCGGATAGGCATCGATTTCCACTCGCCAGGCCTCGTCATCGGAAAGATGCCAGTGGAACCGGTTGAGCTTGTTCCAGGCGAGGATATTGAGGAAACGGCTGATTTCCGCCGAGCTGTAAAACTGCCGCGCGACATCCAGATGCGTGCCGCGCCATGCATGGACAGGCGCATCATGAATTTCGCCACCCGCCGGGAAAACGAACGCATCCGGATGAAGCCGCGCGCCACGCAACATCTGCCCCAGCGTGATCAGCCCGTAGAGCAGCCCCGAATGTCCGCCACCGGCAACGGCGACGCCATCCGGAGAAAACCGCAGCGTATAAGCCTCCGCTCCCAGCGTCGTGTCCCTCGTAAGCGTGACGGGCAAGCCCGCTTCGCTTGCGGGTCGAACAATAGCCTCGGCGGGAAAAAGATGTCCGGTCAGCGCGGCAAAGGCAGCCGCCGCCTGTTCCGCTTCGTCCCCTTCGGGCCGCAGGAAAAAGCCTGCCGGCGGCGCGGTCCTGCCGGAGATTTCGACAGACTGCGGCCAGGGAATAACGGAAATCGAAACCGGCATCCTCTCCGCAACGGGATGAACGGCGGCACCCCGCTTCAATGGCGCATTGTCCCCGACATTGCGCATCGGCGCGACCTGAATGGGGGCGACACTGCCGTCGCCAAGCGCAAGATAGGCGCTGGTCACCCCATCCGTCCAATGCTTCAGCGGATCGTTCATGCGCTTGATCGTGACAGTCCACGAGGCACCGGGCTCCAGCGTGAAACCCGATGGCGGCGCAAGTTCGGCGTGGTTCGAAAGCCAGTCGGCCAGCACCCCGCCCTCGATATCCGCGACCGGCCCGATTCGTGCGGGGCCGGACACGCAGAGCCGGAAATCGCTGACCGCCCCAGCCGAAAGGTTCCTCAGCGTCAGCCTGTAGCTCCCGCCGCCTTCGGCCGGAACGAGAGTGCCTTCGAGATGAAAGGACATGGTCATATCCCGCTTCCGACCTATTCCGCCGAGGTCAGCATGCCGCGATAGATACCGGGCGCGGAGTCCGGAATCGGCATCGCGCCGACGGCCTTCTCGTAGAAAGCGGCCGGCCCGACGTCACCGATAATGGCGTAGGCATATCCCATGGCTTTCAGGTCGAGCAGCGACGCCAGCAACAGCCCATGGCCGATACCGTGCCCGCGGACGCTTTCATCCACCCCGGTCGGACCGAAAAAACCGCGGGCAATCGATTCATGGCAGGCAAAGCCGACAAGCTTGCCGTCCTTCGTCGCCAGAAAGCAGCCGGGAGGCTGCCGCGAAAAGGAAACCGCCGTCTCCCCCGCCCATCCGGCGCCAAAGCGGCTGCGCACCCAGTCCGTCACCAGTTCCAGTTCGGGTGCCAGTGCCCGCCGAATGGTGACACCCGCGCCGGAAACACGGGCGTCGACGGCCGGATCAGCCGACACATGGGAGAGATTGACGAGGTAATCCATGGAACACCCTGCAGATCGGAGCACAAAGCATGTGATTGCTTTTACGATACAAAATCCGCCTTTGCCACACGCCAGCGCTCGACCCGCCATGCCCGACCTTGAAAGACAGCCCAGGCTCTGGTCGCGGTCGCGCCGGTCAAACCGCCGCATCCGACGTGCCGGCTTCGACCAGTCCCGCAAGGTTCTGCGGCGTGAAGACATGGACCGGCTCGCCGACGCCTTTCAGCGGAAAACGGCCCAGGCTCTCCAGCGCGACCTCATCCTTCACCATCTCGGAGAAGGCGGCGGACAGCAAAACCGGCCGCCCGGTCTCTTTCGTCAGGCTCTCCAGCCGCGAGGCGACATTCACCGCCGGGCCGATGACCGTGAAATCGAGCCGCTTCTGCGAGCCGATATTGCCATACATCACATCCCCGACATGCACGCCGACGCCGTAGTTCAATAGAGGCCTGCCGCGCCTGGCATTCTGCATGTTCAATTTTTCCATCGCGGCCTGAGATTCCGCGATCGCCTGCAACAGATCGATGCCGGCATTCGGATTGCTGAGCGGGAAGATCGCGAGCAGCCCGTCGCCCATGAATTTCAGGATTTCGCCGCCATGGGCTTCGATGGGATCGGACATCGCATCGAAATAGGCATTCAGCAGATCGATCACATCGTCCCGTGGCCAGAGGTCGGAAATCGCGGTGAAGCTCCTGAGATCGCAGACCAGGATCGCCGCCTCAACGGTCACGCCGCTGCCACGGGTCGTCGCCCCTGCAAGAATCTGCTCCGTGGCATGCGGGCCGACATAGGTTCGCAGGAAGGTGCGGGCGAGGATATTTTTCAGCCGGATTTCCGTCACCAGCGTCAAAGCCGGGGTCAGATCCTTCAAGAACACGATGTCGTCGTCGGAAAACCCGTCCGGACCGTCACAGGCAAAGGTCATCACATGTCGCTTGCCCAGCGTATGATCCATCGGCCAGGCGATATAATCGGTAAAGCCCTCGCGGCTCAACTCGACATAGAGCGGATAGGCATGCCCGCGCTCGGCGAGCCCCTTGAGGTTCTGACGAACCTCCGGCGTCCCGCTGAGAATTTCGTTGGCCGGGCTGTTCTGGAACTGCGAAGTCGATTCAACGCCATAACCGAAGAAGCTGACCTTCGCTTCCTCCATGCCCGTGCGCCAGAGGAGACGGGCCCCGAGCCATTCGGGATGGTGCGTGCGAAAATGCAGCGTCACGCGCCCCACCGGAACGCCGGCTTCCCGCAGCCGCGTGCACATGTCGACGAGAATCCTGTCGATAAAGCGCTCGTCCCGCGTCCCGGTCATCAGCCAGTCGAGGATGGCGCGCCGGCGAACGGGCCATTGCCCTTCGTCATCCCGATACGGGGCGGCGTTCGCTACGACATCCGAAACCATGAAGCCTCCATCGACATTTGTCTGCAACGTATCAGAAACGAGAGCCTGAGCATCCCGACGTTAAACAGAAATCATCTGCGATCCAACCGGCGCGCGCCTGTCCCGAATGTGCGAGGCGGAGGGACTACCCGACGAAATCAGCGGGGAAGGCAAGGACTTTCGGCCGATAAGGCTGGATGGAACCGGCTTCTCTCTTTTCGTCGAGCATATCCAGGAAAGCCTCTACCCTTGTAAAAGGGTACCCCTGAAACGACGTAAACGCATAGTCGTACCATCTGCTGCTGAGAAGACGCGCGACGATTTTTTCCTCGAAGCGCAGCTTCACCACCCTCCCCGGATTTCCGACAACGACGGCATAAGACGGCACATCCTTGGTCACGACCGCGTCGGTGCCGATGATCGCGCCATCGCCGATATGAACGCCGCCGCGGATATAGGCGCGATCGCCGATCCACACATCATTGCCGATCGTGATGCTCTTGTAGCGCGGATGCGACAGATCCTGATCGGCAGCGGTAAAACCGCCATTCTGCTCGGCGAATTCACCACCGAGAAACGAGGGGGCATAGAAGGCGCTGGACGTGCTGACCCAGTCCGTCGGGTGTTCTCCCGCACCGAAAGCGACATTCGTCGCGATCGAGCAGTACCGGCCGACGCGGCTGACACGGGTGAGCATGGACCAGGCATAGGAGAACGCGCCAAAAGTCAGCGGGTGGTCAACGGACACCCCGCCGAAAAGACCACAGGGCGCTTCAATCCTGATGCCCTCCTGTCCTCTGAAGAGCCCCCCTATTTTGACGCTGACATGCTGCTCTTTCAGCCGTTGCGCAATTTCTGAAGAGATCGAAAGGACATGCATAATATTTTCCCGCAATCGGAAGCGATGGCGCCAATCATCGACAACATTTTGAATTTTATTGCACGGCAGACCAAGGAGCTTGGTTGAAGAATGTCTTATCTTCAGGCCGCGGCAATTTTACTGATGTTTCCGCGCGCCAGATTTGTGCCCTGCTCGAAAAGCAAGGTTTCCAATTTTGGCGCGTGCTCGGAAAGCTGTGTCACTATGCTTTCCGCTGCCGTTCGCAAGACCGTTACGGGCGGAAGAACGTCCGGCGGCAGGAAGGTGTCAAGCTCGCTCAGAAAACGTTGAAACAAGGCCCGCGTTTCAACGATGATCTCGCGCATGGCGGCACCGAACTCGTTGGGTTGCGTCAGGATTTCGATCCCGCCGCGATCGGAGGAAGCAGTGACAGCCGACCCGTCAAGCGATGCGTTCATTCCCTCGACAAAGATCCTGCATTGGAAGAAGTCCTTCCAGGTGAAGATTTCGAATGCTCCGGGGTTGTGGGCCGCCGCGGGGTCCGCAACAAGAATGCAGGGACGCACCCGCTCCCTGAGCGCGAGACGTTCAAGCAGAGCCGATAACGATCGTCCCGTGCCCACCACGTCAACAAGCAGATTGCGCGCACCGAGATGCGATCGCAGATAAGCTTCATAAATGTCTGAATCCTCGTAGCATAGGGCGCGCGAGATCCTGATGTAAGTTGCAGACGGCATGCCGCTTCGAGCGAAATGGGCGGACGCGATCATCTCCTGCCAAAGATTGCAATCCCGGGCAGACGTGAGAATTTTGTCGATCTTGAACCTCTCCGCACACTGGCGAATCCAGCATGTGCCCAGCAGCAGCAGAGGTATATTGACCGCCAATTGCGCCTTCAACGCGTTGGCGACCGCCGGCGAACGGTGGAAGGTCTGCAGGCGCACGCTGCGCAGAGCGTGCGCATAGCGGGTCAGGCCGATACCGTTAAGGATTTCTTCTGTCTTGTTCCATTTGGAGTGGGACACATACATCGGCTGGATGCCGAACTCGGAAGCGCCGACAATATCGGCATGCACGTTGTCGCCAAAATGGCTACGCAATGAATATTTCTCCAGTATACTGGGCCATATCTTGCGATGATGCTTTCCGTAGTTGCTAAGATAGAGCGTATTGTCGAGGCCGCATTTTTCTTTCAGCACCCGCTCGACGAAGAAACGCGGCAAGTACATGTCGGAAATCACGATATCATCGGGATTTACGTGAGCGAGGACTTCCCGGATGGGAAACAATGCCTCCCACTCTTCCTCCAGCTCCATCAGACGCAGGACGCTCGCCTGCTTGGGCGTGACGAAACCCTCGGCCACGAGCAGCTGGTAGATGTCGTCCAGTTCGTAGGTTCTGCGGCCGAAAATAGACATCTCGACAGCATGCCGGCGAGCCGCGAAGCCGGCCACGCCGGATTTCGACTCGACATTCCTGAAAACCGACAGGGGATCATAGCCGCGCCGCGCCACCAGCGTATCGAAGAGATCGAAACTCTGGATGCGCGCGTGATAGTCCGAGCCGTTTTCGTCGAGAATGTGAACCACACCGGTCGCGGCATAGTCCGCCGCCGGGTTGCAGAAGAAGCCGGCCAGTTCGACCTTCCCTTCGCCGGAAGGCCTCGGCTTCATTACGCAGGTCGTTTTACCGTTGCGGTCGATTATCCGGACAGCATCCCCATCCATCTCCCAGAATTTCTCGTTGGGATGCGCGTGACCGACAATGAAACCGTTGCGATGGAACACAAAGGTTTCCGCTATGACCGCACCGGAGGATTCGACACGAAATGTAAAAGTTCTGGAAACAAGCCACTCTTGCGTCACGATGGGAGCAGACGGAAAGGATGCAGAGAGCATAAGGCGAGTTTCCTACGATAGTTTCTGAAAAACTATTCACGGAAACTTGTGTGAGACTGTCTGGAGGCCCCGGAGCAACCGGCAATGGGCCGTATCGAACGGCGGAATGACGATTGAACTTCAGCTCGCAACAGGTTCAGACATACGGCGCTTGCTATCAAGCGCTCAGCCTTACGGCGCGACCGAGGCCGCGCCGTAAGCTATGGATTTCGGTTGATTTGTCAGCCGTACTGACCTCAAACCACCTTATATGCGGCGATGATCGCCTCAACCTGACCGTTGTTCATGGCCTGCAGCTGCTTGTCCGTGAGGGCATCCAGATGGGTGCTGTCGAGACCGCCGAGAGCTTCAGAGGCAAGGCCGGCGATGGACTTGACGCTGATTGCGGCAATCTCGTCCGTGGAGAAGAGTGCCAATTCGGCGCTGTCCAGCGTCGCCAGCTGCGCAGAGCTCAGACCAGCGATCTGATCGGCGGTCAGCGCCGTAACCTGATCGGTCGAGAGAGCGGCGAACTGGGCCGAGGAGAAGGCCGCAACCTGCGTCTTGCTCAAAAGAGCCAGGCTGTCGGTGCTCAGATCGGCGACATCCAGACCGGCAAGAGCCTTGGTGCTGATCGCCTTCAGTTCGTCGGAGCTGAAGGTGTCGAGCTGGTCGGAAGACAGCGAGCCGAGCTGGGCCGAGGAGAAGCTTGCGATCTGCGCCTTGGTCAAGGCTTCAACCTTGTCGGTGGTGAGACCGGCAAGCGCTTCGCTGGCAAGACCGGAGACAGCCTTGGAGCTGATCGCCGCGATCTCGTCCGTGGAGAACAGAGCCAGTTCGGCGCTATCCAGCGTCGACAGCTGGGCAGCGCTCAGACCGGAAATCTGATCGGAGG
>JAVBSF010000285.1:0-6948 GCA_031556925.1 Pararhizobium sp. | reverse complement strand
TGTGCGGCGATGCGCCGGCGGGTGCGCAGGACGTCGCGGGCAATGGTCAGTTCGTGGGTCGGGGTGCGGATGTCGCGGCTGGCGTCGTGCAGGACGAGGTCCTCGAGGTGGACAAGCTCGCCGTCGATCCACAGCGAGGCGCAGGCGTCATTGAAATTTTGGCGTTCGAGGAAGCCACTTCCGACCTCGGAACGGGCAATGCGCTCGTCGAGCCGGGCGAGCGCAGTTCCTGTGTGGCTTTTACTTTCTCATTTCAAATCGGAAATTGTCATACAGGCGTTAGGTTTAGGCGCCAAATCAAGGACGATTTTCCGCTAACGATTTCAATGAAGCGCCCTTGCCAAAGCAATTGCACGATCAAACCTTGCCCACGACGCGTCAAATTTCAGACGGGCAGTGGTCGATGGCGAGGCGCGTCGCCCGCGAATTGGACAAGGTTCTCGATGGCGGCGGTGCGAGACAGGCTGCCATCAAACGCGCCGCGGCTGAGTTGCGGCTGACCACACGGCAAATCTACAATCTGCTTGCGCGTTACCGCGCCGATCGCACAGTGACGGCCTTGCTGCCTCAAACCGCGCTCAGTCGGCGCAAGCGGCTGCCGGAACAGGTTGAGGAGATCATTGCGGCCACGCTTCGCGAGAAGTGGCTGACGCTCGAGCCGACCGCACTTGCTCCCGTGGTCGACGAGATCCGCGCACGCTGCGAGGAAGCTGGCCTTGGCGTGCCGTCTTATGTGACAGTCGCCCGGCGCATCCCGATGTTGTTTTCTCCTGAAGAGATCGCCAAGAAGCGATCGGCCAATCCCAAGCACTTGCTGCGGCTGAAGCCGCGGCCCGGCTATATCCACGCGCCGCATCCGCTCGCCGTCTGCCAGCTCGACCATACGCCGACCGATATCAATTTCGTGGAGGTTGTTGACGCAGCCGGTGTGTTCGTCGGCCGCCCCTATTTGACGGTCATCACCGACGTGGCAACACGATCCGTTCTCGGCTTCTGCCTCACCCTGGAGAAGCCGTCGGTCCTGTCCGTCGCGCTATGCCTCGCCCAGGCCATGTGTCCGAAAGACACTTGGCTTGCCGTGCGAAATCTCAATCGCGCCTGGCCCATGTTCGGTCGACCGCGGCAGCTGGTGACGGACTCGGCGAAGGAGTTCAAGGGACATGCCTTCAAACAAGGCTGTGACGATTACGGCATCCGGATCCGGACCCGCGATCGTGGCCGGGTCCATCACGGCGGGGTGGTTGAACGATTGTTGGGCAAGGTCAACGCGGTCCTTGCCACCTACCCAGGCTCTTCGGGCCGTTCGGTGGCCCACCGCGACGAATATCCAGCCGAACGGCGTGCCTGCCTGAGCTTCGCCGACCTGGAGCGCTGCGTTGCGCTGGCCGTGATCGATCACAATCTGCAGGAAAATTCAAAGACCCTGAAGGTTCCGATCACGGAATGGCAACGTGCCGCTTCGGCCCTGCCTCGTTTCGACGATGACCCGCAACGGGTGCTGTTGTCGTTCCTGCCGAGGGCGGAAAGGCAGTTGTCGCCGCAAGGAATCAGCTTGTTCGCCCTGCACTATTATTCGCCGTGGCTGGGCGTCCTCGTTGCCGAGCGCGACCGGCTCGGAAAGCTCGAGGTGCGATACGATCCCCGCGACATCAGTCATGTTTATATCCGCGACCCGGAAACAAGACAGTTTCGGCCGGTCGAGCGACGCGATGGCCAGTTGACGCCGGTGACCCTATGGGAACATGAGGCTGAGCGCACCCGTCGGCGCACAACCAATCAACGCTCAAACGTCGAGAAGGTGGCGGTCCGCCGCGAAATCGCAGCCATAGCCGAGACCGCAAAGGCTTCCAAGCGCCAGTTGCGCGACACCGTGCGCAAAGTCCATGCCGCCACGGCGGAAAAGCCTTATGCGGTCATGCAGCCGCCAGCGCCTCTACCGGCGGAGCATCCGCCGCGCCGGAAGAGCCGGCTGCCGGTGGAGGATTGGTAGCCATGTCGGATCATTTACTCGAGCATGTCCGGCCCTATCTTGACCGTGATCAGGAAGAGCGGATCGCCTATATCCGCGCGCCGCGATGGATCGGGCATCATGTCGCCCAGGACAGCCATCGGCGGCTGGCCGATTTCCTGGAACGACCTCCGTCTTTGCGAACCCAGGGGCTGATGTTGGTCGGCCCCTACGCCAACGGCAAGACGATGATCGCCGAGCGGTTCGCGGTCGAGCACCTGAGAACCGCGCCCGCGCAAAAAGTCTGGATGGTCCAGACACGCGAAGGCGCCGGCCTCGGCCATTTCTATGCCAGCATTCTGCAGGCGCTACGCGCTCCCGGCGGCGATATGTGGGATGTCGGTCGCAAGGCGGAGCAACTCGACCACTTGCTGGCGAGCCTCAAACCGAAGGTGCTGATTCTCGACGAGTTCCACAATGCGCTGCGGGGCCGTGCCCGCGACGTCGAAGCCGTCTTTGCCTTCCTGCGGCGGATCGGCCGCCAGTACGACATCTCGCCGGTGCTGATCGGTGAGGTGGCGGTCTGCGATTTCATCAACGCCACCAGCGAGATGGCGAGCCGCTTCGACCTGGTCGCCGTCCCGCGCTGGCAGTATGACGAAAACTATCTCATGCTGCTCGACAGTCTCGAGGCCGCATTGCCGCTCGCCAAAACCTCGGATTTGTCGAACGAGCCGCTGGCGCGCCGGATATTCGGCCTATCGGAGGGCTTGATCGGCGAGATCGTCACCATCGTCACCAAGGCAGCTATTGCGGCGATCAGATCCGGAACCGAACGCATTAGCAAAGCCAGCATCGACGAACTGCGCTACGTGCCGGTTTCTAAGCGGCGCAACTCGGCTCTACGCGAGAGCCTTCTATGACGGCGGTCGACATCGTCGCCCCGGCAATCAGCATTGGCGAACGATATCGTGACGTGGTTTCCGACCGCTGGCCTGTCACCGTCGCGCCACAGCCGGACGAGTTGCTGTCGAGCTGGCTGCACCGGCTTGCCTATGCCAATGGTGTTTCGCCTCGAGCCTTCGCGCGCGTACTCGGACTTAACCCGGGAATGTGGTGGTCGGCAGCCCTCGATATGAGGCTGCCGGCCGACATTGCAAAGCTGCTCTATGCCAAAACCGGCGTCACGCCCGATCAACTCGCCGCGATGACGTTGTCGCATGGGTTGCCGAAGGAATTGCTGCTGCCGTTGCGCGACAACGGGCATCGCGACAGTTCTGCATGGCTGCAGTTCTGCTGCCGCTGTCTTGCTGACGATGCACAACCATATTTTCGCCGCCGATGGCGACTGGCGACCCGGGTTTCATGCACAGAGCATGGCTGTCGATTGCGCGACCGATGTCCGTCCTGCCTCGGCCGCATTGCGGCCTTCGACCAAGCCGCACTCGTGCCGCAACATTATTGTGTCGCGTGCGGCTATGACTTACGGCGAGCATCCATTCCCTACCTCAGTCCCGCGACGAGAACGCTCGACCGCTGCATCGACGATATCTGCAGCCTGGAAGCCATGACCCAATCCCCGTCCGGCCCTGTGCTTATTCGCCGGCTGTTGAGCATGCCTAGTGTCGGCGGTTACTACTCGACAATGATCCTGACCAGCCTGTCGACGGCGGCCCGAACGTACTGTGCTCAACGTCTCAATCTCCCAAGCGAGTGGCCGGTGGAGGGTGCGAAGGACGACGATGAGGAACGAGAAGCACGCCGCCTGCGGCGTCTGATTCCTCCGACGAGTGATCACCGTGCTTGGATCGAGTTGCTTGCGAACACTCTCGGGCGAAGAAGAGGACGGCCGGCTGCCTCGAAGGGCAACGAAACCGGCATAAAGCTTCCAGATCTGCTCGGCGCCTACGCAAAAATGAGCCCAGCTTCCGGTCGCCCTGCGCAGGAACGGATCGGGACAGAGAGACGGCCATAAGGACGAAAACTCAGTCCTCCGAAACGTCGCCAACCTCAGCGCCACCGCTGTCCTCGAGCGCCTGTCGACTGAGCAGCCCGTCGTCCTCCATCCGCTCGAGATCCGGCAGATCGCGTAGCGTCTCGAGGCCAAACGCCGACAGGAAATGCTTTGTCGTCACATAGGTGTAGGGCGCGCCGGGTCTCGGGCTGCGCGGGCCTGAGCCGAGGAAGCCAGCGTCGCGCAGGCTGGCGATCGTGTCGCGGCTCACTTCCTTGCCGAACATGTTCGACAGTTCGCCGCGTGTCACCGGCTGCAGATAGGCAATCGCCGCAAGCAGCGCAGCCTCATGCTCCGACAGCGACACCGGGAACGACCGCGTCGGCGCCTGCGCGGCGCGGACCGCCGCGGCGTGACGCGGACGCGTTCGATGCTGCCAACCGCCGGCGACCGCGACGATATCGTAAGGCCTGTCGCGCAATTCCTCCCTGAGGTCGTCGATGACGAGATCGATGCTGCAGTTCTTTCCGACCACCCGCGCCAGCGTTTCACGCGTGACCGGTTCGGCAGAGGCAAAGATCACCGCCTCGACGCGCAGCATCCATTCCCGCCAGCGCAGCTCCGGCGGCAGATCCTCGAGTTCTCGGTCATAGAGGATTTCATCCTCCGACCTCGATTTCCTTCCTCGCTGTGTCCTGGTTGCGCCCGATCCAGTCATCTTCACAATCCAAAAATCCGGAAGGACGTGCGGCCGGAGAGTTCGCGCACGGCGCCGAAACCTTCCAGCCGCTCGAACAGCCGGGTGGCGGCCCAACGGGAGAGATGGCTGCCGGGTGCGGTGGCCGGCACGGCATCCTCGTTCAGCAGCTTTTCGATGACGACGCCGGCGCCCTTGGTCCGCACCTTCGGCGCCGCCGCCAGCAATTTCTCGGCCCGCCGGCCGACGTCGCTGGCCTGCCGCAGGGCCTCGACCGTCCCCGCGACCAGCGCCAGACATACGGCCCGGGCAAAACCGGGCTCACCCGGCCGCACCCGTCCGCGACCGCCGATTGTCCTGAACGCCGCGCCATAACGTTCCCCCATCAACAGCGGAACGCCACACGCCCAGCCGAGTTTTTCCGCCACCAGGCGATCGGCCAGCCACCAGGCCAGAATTTCGGCATCGGGCCGGGCGGCGCAGATTTTTTCGACCAAGTCGGCGACGGCAAAGGGTACAGCGCGGGGCGATTGCAGCGCGGCGTCGAACAGATCGGCAATCTCGTCCAGGCCGTCGCGGCGCTGCCCGATCAGCGCCGCCAAATCCTCGAGAACTTTGCTGCCGACTGTTCGCCTCCTGGCGGCCAGGCTTTGGAAGGCCAAAACCATCGCCCCGGCCGGGCCGGGATCGTCGCCGGGCGCGGTGAGCAGCACCGCGTCGCGCAAGACCACTTCGCCCTCATTCCTGCCGATCAGTTGCACCGCCGCTTGCGCACATCTGAGCGCCAGCCGCTGACGCCAGCAGCCGCCCCAGGCGGGTTCGCTGCGCACCAGATCGTCCAGCGATTTCAGGGCGATGCCGCCGGCGAAAGCGGCGTCCGCCTCGCCCAAATCCGGGGCGCGGGCGGTGGCCCAAGCCGGCAGTGGCGGCACGGCCGTGGGCGGAATCGGGGCGACGAGAGGCGAGCGGGAGCGCGAATCCATGCCGCTGAGCATAATCAAAGCGTGCAGTTTATGCCATCCTCTTCCGCCGAAACCGCACGGCCTGTCAACACTGTTTTATGTCCGGTAACCTTGCATTACCGGACATATGGTGATAGGCTCCTGAACGATGCAAAATCCCCCGGCAAACACGCCCAAAAACGACGATATTGCCGACGGCGACCGTCCCGCCGGCGCCGAGCTCGTGGCGGAAATGGGCGCCGCGTCACGGCCGGCGCGGCTCGAAGCGCTGGTCGAGACCGCGACAGCCTACGCCAACGCCGCCAGTTCCGAAAACACCCGAGACGCCTATGCCAAGGATTGGCGGCATTTTGCCGCCTGGTGCCGCCGCGAAGGTTTCGAGCCGATGCCGCCGTCGAGCCAGGTGATTGGCCTCTATATCGGCGCGTGTGCTGCCGGTGATCCGAAGCGTAATACCCCTGCCCTTTCGGTGGCGACGATCGAGCGGCGTCTGTCTGGGCTGGCCTGGAATTTTACCCAGCGCGGCACGCCGATGGATCGCTCCGACCGGCATATTGCCACGGTCCTCGCCGGCATCCGCCGCAAGCACGCCAAGCCGCCGCGGCAAAAGGAGGCGGTGCTCGGCGAAGACATCAAGGCGATGGTCGACACGCTCGGTCATGATCTGCGCGGCCTGCGCGACCGGGCCATTCTGCTCCTGGGCTTCGCCGGTGGCCTGCGGCGATCCGAGATCGTCGGTCTCGACATCGTCCGCGACGACCACAGCGACGGCCATGGCTGGATCGAGATTTTTCCCGGACAGGGCGTGCTGCTGACGCTGCGCGGGAAGACCGGCTGGCGCGAGGTCGAGGTCGGCCGCGGCGCCTCCGAACAGACCTGCCCCGTCGTTGCCCTCGAGAGCTGGATCCGCTTTGGCCGGATCGCCAGGGGCCCCCTCTTCCGCCGCATCTTCAAAGACAACAAGACCGTCGACGTCGAGCGCCTCTCCGACAAGCACGTCGCCCGGCTGGTCAAGCAGACCGCGCTTGCCGCCGGCGTCCGCGCCGATCTGCCGGAGGGGGAACGGGCCGAGCTGTTCGCGGGCCACTCGCTGCGCGCCGGCCTTGCCTCCTCGGCCGAGATCGAGGAGCGCTATGTGCAAAAACAGTTGGGACACGCTTCGGCCGAAATGACGCGCAAATATCAGCGCCGGCGCGACCGCTTCCGCACCAATCTCACCAAGGCATCAGGGCTTTGATTGCAACCATTTGTGCCGCCATCCGATGGCCGCCGATTAAACTTCGGCATCCGTACTGACGCCTCTATTCAGCGATTACGTGGTCGCTTTTCGGCAGTGTTTCTTCAAACCGTTCGTGCTGCGGACCTTCCAAGGTCACTGCCTCGATAT